>RKRP01000197.1 GCA_007571315.1 Gammaproteobacteria bacterium | reverse complement strand
AGACCACGGAGCTTGGCGGGATGGGCTTCCTTATGCCTGTCTCTGTTCCCATGTAAGCGCCACACATGTCCGTAATGGCCACGGAAAGACCTTGTCTTTCCTTGTTGATTTCCTCGAATCCAGAGTAGGGTAGCTGCGCATCAATCCCTTGGCCTCAAAACACCTTGCGAGCCCGTTGGTCTGCTCTAGATTCCACCCCAAGAGGTCGACAATGCGGTGCAAAATCTTTACTAGTTCAAAGAACCTTTCTTTGTCAAATTCTGACATTAGCAACTAGTTCTCCCAACAATGGGTGTAAGGTCGCTAGCGACAGTTGGCGAAGGCACCAGAAACAACGTTATGGGAATCAGTATGTCTTCCAGCATGGGAACCTCTTCGCGTGTTCTTCTGTCGGGATGATGCAACTTTGCCGCTGTTTGGATGCATCCTGGTCAGGCCAGTCCGAAAATTCTCCGGAAAAATGCTTGCGTCACGAGGCCTGCCGTCGGCGCCAAGCGCGGGCGATGTAGTAATCGAGGCTCGCGTAGCGCCCGCCGCCCAGGTAGAACAGCGCCAGCAGCATCACGAAGTAGCTGACGCCCAGCGCCACGCCGTTGTTCAGAATGACGATACTGCCAAATTCGGTGAACCAGCCGGAATCGCCATGCAGGGCCTCGCCCTGATCGCGCAGAATGCGCCGCGCTTCGCCCAGGCGCTGGCGGGCCGCATCGATGTCTTCGCCCGGAAACGGGCTGCGCGGGTCCGCTGTGATCTGCCATCCGTTCTTCCAGTGGACCGTGGTAACGGCCACCGCCATCACAAACATCAGCGGTATGCATGCCAGGCGCGTGGCCAGTCCCAGCAGCAGCGCGATGGTCCCGCCGATTTCGGTTGCCGTGGCCAGAAATGCCATCAAGTCCGGCAGCGGATAGCCGAGCCGGTCGAAATACCGGGCGGTGAATTCAAGCCCCCGCTCCGGATGCCACTTGTTGGTCCCGGCCACCCAGAACACCGGGGCCAGGTAAAGGCGTATCGCCAGCGGCGCCAGCCAATCCACCCGCTTGAGGCCCCGCCATCCGCTGCGCGCGAACCGGACCATGGAGTTCAGCCCATTCATCATGGCGATGCAGGATAGCACCTGCTGATCGTCGAATGATCGAATCCATGGGGGCAGGCTGGAGAACAGCTTGTTTTTGCAAAGCGGGAGGATTAGGATGGGAGCCCATAATTACTGATATGGGAGCCTGTATTGAAGACTACGATTGAGATTTCTGACGATTTGGTCCAGACTGCCAAAGCCTATGCGGCGCGACAGAACATGACGCTCCGTGCGCTGATTGAGCGCGGACTGCGATTGGTGTTGCATGCGGACCGCAAGGAAGAGTCTTTCCGTCTGCGGGACGCCAGCGTTTCCGGCAACGGACTCAAGGCGCCATACAGTGATTCCGACTGGGCGAGAATTCGCGAATCGATCTATGAAGGCCGCGGGAATTGATCGCCACGGATACCAACATCCTCGTGTATGCGCACCGCGCCGACTCCCAGTGGCATGATAGGGCGAAATCCAGAATCGAGGCGCTGGCGCATGGACGTATCAGTTGGGGTTTGCCTTGGCCCTGTGTCCACGAATTTGTGGCGGTCGCCACGCATCCGCGCATATATGACCCCGCCTCAACGCTCTCGCAGGCGATTGATCAGGCAGGAGCGTGGCTTGAGTCCCCGGCAGCCGTATTGCTTGGCGAAACCCGGGAGCACTGGCAAGTTCTAACCGGGTTGCTGCAAGAGGGAAGAGTGACGGGGCCGCTGGTTCACGACGCGCGCGTTGCGGCAATCTGTATTGCCCACGGGGTTACGGAATTATGGACGGCCGATCGCGATTTCAGCCGCTTCCCCGGCCTGGCAGTCCACAATCCCCTTCAGGGTTAACGCCTGATCCTTCACAAAGGGGCCGTGGAGGCCGGCCGGTTCGCAGCTCTCCGCAGTTTAGAATGCGCCCTAGTGGATGCCCCCAACCAAAATCCCTTCCGGCCCGGAACCGGCAAGTATCCGCCTTATCTTGCCGGCCGGGGCGAGGAGAAAAAGGCGCTTCAAGACTTTCTCGCTCGAACGAAAAAGGGTGATTCGCCCGACCGGCCCTGCGTTGTGCACGGGCCGAGAGGAAATGGCAAGACCGCGCTGCTGCGCTGGCTCAAGGGGCAGTGCGAAAAAAATAAAATCGAATGCCTTTTGACCAACCCCAGGAGCGCAAGGACTCTCGACCAGATTGCCCAGGAGCTGATTCCTCCAAAACGGTTTCGCTCCCTTATCCCCGCAAGCGCCCGCGTTCGCGCCAGAGGGTTTGAGCTGGAGTGGAGGCTGAGAGGGAGGGAGAGGCTCTTTCAGAACGCATTGATGGAACGCTGCAAAAGGAAGCCTGTCGCCTTTCTTCTCGACGAGGCGCACGTCATGGACCCCGACGTGCTGGGCACGCTTCTGAACGCGGCCCAGCATGTTCAGGGCGAGGAGCATCCTTTCATGCTTGTTCTTGCGGGCACCCCGCGCTTGCGCCAAACGCTTAATCAGGCTGGAGCTTCTTTTTGGGAGAGGGCCAAAAAACTTTTGCTCCTCAGGCTTGAGCGGGCGCATTCTAAAAAGGCGCTGACTGAACCGTTCGGCCCTTGCCTTCAGCTGGATGGCGAAGAAGCATTGGATCAAGCCTTGCGAGAAATCCAGGACTACCCTTTTTTCATCCAGCTTATGGGATCGTATCTCTGGAACGCCGACCGGCGCGCCATCAGCCCATCCTCCCTTCAGTCCGCGCTGCCCCGATTCGAGAAAGAAAAAAACGACTACTGCCTTGAGCGCCAGATCGAACTCGACGGCGAAAACGCCATCCCGCAAGCGGCCGCGGTGGCCACCCTTTTCAAAGCCGCTCAAAAAGCCCGCCTGTTCGAAGTGAAGGAAAGGGCGGGCGGCAAGTTCGAGACGCTGCGCGACCTGGGCCTTTTCATAGTGCGCGCGGGCAACCCTGAAACCCCCGGGGAGGCGGCGGGCGACATGATCTGCGAGCCCGGCATCCCCTCGCTCATGGACCACTTGCGCCAGGGGCATGAGCGCAACCAGCGCCAAAAGAAAGGCGGACCGAGTTTGCTATGAGCAACGCCGTGAGGCACGATTCGGCATTATGGCCGAAGCTCAATTCCTGACTGATGCGCTATCCCGGCCCTGGCAGCCGGCCGGGCGGGAGGACATTGAG
>RKRP01000059.1 GCA_007571315.1 Gammaproteobacteria bacterium | reverse complement strand
CGATCAAATGACGGAATAGGCCACACGATCTCTGAAAGCACTCCACCAAGTTTGGACAAACTGCGCATGATGGCAACCAGGAATCAACACGGGTACGCGGAGAAATCGAAATCCAACCGCGCCTCAAGCCTCAGGAAGCGCTCTGGACAGCCGCTGCCGCTTGAACGCGCCAACGTATTGGTCGGCCAGGCGCGCCGGCTCAGGCAGGCGCCGCCCGCCGCCGCAGCGCAGCGCAAGGTCCGCGGCGCCGTCGAAGTCGCAGAGGTGGCCGGGGCTTACGAACAGCGGCCGCGCTCCCGCGCGGGTGCGCAGCACGGCGCCAATGCGCTCCGAACCAAGCATCAGCGGCGAACTCGCGCCGCGTGCCTGGCCGGGCTCCTCCCACTCGCCAATCAGGCGCGACTTGGCGCAGCCCACCGCAGGCAAGCCGAGCAGCACGCCCAGATGGCAGGCCAGCCCGAATCGGCGCGGGTGGGCAATGCCCTGGCCGTCGCAGAGCAAGGCATCGACCGGAGCGCGCAGCCGCCTCAGCGCCGCCAGCAGCGCCGGGGCTTCCCGAAAGGACAGCAGCCCGGGCACATAGGGAAACTGCAAGGGCTGGCTGAGGGCGCGGCGCTCGACCACTCGGCGGCGTTCAACATCCCAGGCGACCACCGCGGCAAACACCCGGCTCTCGGCAAAAGCGCAGTCGAGCCCGGCAACCGTGGACACCGCCCTCAGCGGCTCAAGGCGCACCTCGCGCGCCAGCCTCCGCTGAAGCTCGCGCGCCCTGGCCGGCGAAATCCGCCAGCGATGCCTCCGCGCTGTGGGAATGGAATGCAGCTTAGTTTGCCCGCCAGACTGCAATATCGACCCGATTACACATAATATTTTGCAGATTGCAACCACCACTTCCAGGAGCCGCCACGGAGATTCATTTTTAACGAGTCCCATAAACTCATTTCTATGACTAAGCGGCTGCAAGTTCTCTTTGGGGATGACGAGTACCGGGCACTGCAGCAGTCCGCCCGCAAAGAGCGGATGACTGTGGCCGAATGGGTGCGGCAAGCCTTGCGGCAGGCGCAGCATCGCCGGCGCCGCGCTGTGGATACAAAGCTTCAGGCATTGAAGCGGGCCTGCCGTCACCAGTTCCCCACCGGGGACATCGACCTCATCCTGGACGAGACCGAAAAAGGCTATCTGGAGCAGTGATCTTTGTAGATTCAAACGTCCCCATGCACTTGGTTGGCGCAGCTCACCCTAACAAGAATCGCCTCCAGCGGCTGTTGGACACGCTCATCCGGGAGCAGGCGCGTTTCGTAACCGATGTGGAGGCCTATCAGGAGATCCTGCACCGATACACATCCATCAACTGGCCGGACGCCATCGGCCCCGCCTTCGACTGTCTGGATTCAATAGCCGACGATGTGCTGACTTACGGCATGGCGCAAATCCGCGCCGCCCGAGAAATCCTTGCGTCGGTAGAGGGCCTGTCAGCCCGCGACGCTCTGCATGTCGCAGTCATGCAAAGCGCCGGAGTGCGCCGTATCCTGAGCTTGGACCGCGGCTTCGATGCCTGCCCCGGAATCGAGCGCCTGAGCTGACATCAACGCTCAAGCCTGCGGCGCTTCCTTCCAGAGTCGCACCATGAACTGGCCGTCGCCCTCCACAAGGTCCGGCTCCGTCCCGTTGTGGCGCCGCATGGATTCGATGATTCGGGTGCGCACCCCCATTCCGTGGTGCTCAATGTAGCCGTAGTCGCGCAGTACCTCCTTGAGCAGTTCGTTCCGAGCCGCTCGGATGACCCCTTCCCTGATCTTCTCCACCGTGACACCGTTCGGCAGTCGCCCCGGCGAGATGATTTCCAACCGATCGCTATACATGGTGACGAAGATGTCGGTTTGCTCGCGCGCGTAATCGCGATGCGCCACAGCGTTCACCACCGCCTCCCGCACCGCGTCCACCGGAAAGGCCGTCTTGCGCCGTCGGCGACCCCCTTCAAGCCAGGCAACGCTCCCCATGTTGCGCTTCACGAAATCCACCGTGCGGTCGATCACACCTTTTTCAACCGCCACGCCGCGCCTTGAAATGAGCGAGGTCAGCGGTCCGCGAATCCGCTCTTCGTCAACCGTGTTGTAGTCCTTGTCAGCGCCCGGAAATGCCACCGCCGTCACGCCAGCTTGCGGCAGACGGCGGTTCGGGTTCTCGCCGAACAGCAGAACCCCGGCGACCGATGCGCACAATCCATGCCCAGCCGCAGCCAGCAGATCCGAGTTGAGTAAAAGTCTCTGCCATCCCTCCAAATCTTTCCGCGGCGGCACAGTCAGTTTCAAGACACTGCGAAAATAGTTCTCGACTCGCTCCATGTCGAGATCTTCCGGCCCAGCGCCAGCCACTGCCTTGATCTCGTAGCGGACCAGCTGCGCTGCCTGGTAGAGCCGTCCTTCCTCCTCGCGCGTTGCCTCGCGGGAGGTGCTGCCAACCCGGCTGAACGTGACCCAGGCCCTGCCTCGCCTTGCCTTGTACGGCTTGCTCGGACTGTCCGCTGCAAGCTCGATGATTCCGACCTTCCTGCCGTCATCCAGCAGCATGCTGGTCCAGACCGGTATCGTGGCGGGCTGAAGATTCTGGCGGGCGATGTTCATTGCCCATTCCTCGGCAACCCTGCGGCTTCTGATCAGCCCTGAAACACTGCCATCGTCTTCCACGCCGAGCAGAATGACACCGCCTTCGAGATTCAGCAGCGCCGACATTTCCTTCGCAAGATCATCCGGATGGCAGTCGTCACGCTTGAATTCGACGCGCGAGTTCTCGCGATTGGCAATGCATTCCAGCAGTTCCGCCTTGTTCATCGCTCAATTACCTTGAGGCGGCAAGCGCGGGATGCATTGCCGCCACGCACTCGGCAATCAGGTCCCCAACCAGCATCGCCTGGTCGGAACCATGAGGAGGCAAACCGGTGATTTCCACGTGCGAAGGGTCGGCATCGAATGCTCCGACCGGTTCAAGCGGATCGTGAATGACGCGCAATGTGACAAGTTCCTCGGCCACCTTGCGCCTCACCTCGCCAACATTCATTTCGGCGAAACGACCTTTCGGCCTCCTATGCAAACGGCACAAACGTCGAACCTCGGTGAGCTGCTGCTCCTTGCGCATCCCCAAGGCTTCAAGCCAATTGACCGACAACCCGGTTTCGTCCGGCCGGTTGGGGCGCAACTGAAAGTCTGAACCGTCGGGACTTCCGTCTTCCAG
>RKRP01000149.1 GCA_007571315.1 Gammaproteobacteria bacterium | reverse complement strand
GCCTGCTGGAAGACGGCTTTCTGGAAATGGTGCGCGGCTACTCCTTCGGCAGGATTTCGGTTTGCCGCGTGCATCTGGCGCTTAAGGAGCCGCCGCGGTTCGCCAACGGAGCGAACATGAGCCGCTGCGCGTTTCATCGCATGGCGGACAGCATGCCGCAGCTGCTCAAGTTTTACGGTGAACTGGCCATGGGCTTGCCGCCTTCCGACCCGTTCCTGTGGTCGGCCTGCTGGACGCTTCTCGATCCGACGCGCGCGCCGGATGGGCGGCACACGCTGATCTTCGACACTTTCGTGTCCAACTGGCTTGCCGACGGCCGCGCCTGGAGCGAGATTGGCGAGGAGTATGCGAGCGAAGTGCTGCTGCCCAAGCTCCGCCAGTACGCGCCAAACATTGGCGGCGGCAACATTCTCGGCCGGCGCGTGGAGACTGGCGAGAGCTTGGAGAGCGCCAATCCCTCGTTCGTGGAAGGCACCACCAACGGAGGCGAGCGCATCGCTTCGCAACTGGGCTATTTCCGGCCGTTCCCTGGCTATGCTCACTACCGCTCGCCGGTGCCCGGGCTGTACATGACCGGCCCGCATTGCCATCCCGGCGGCGGCATTTCAGCCATGGGCACGATCACCGCGCGGGTCATGCTGGATGACTTCGGCATCCGCGAGGCGGATTTCTGGTGATGCTGTGTTGGCGCAGCACGTTTGGGGACGGTGCGTTTGCCATCGGTGCATGGTCCTTCCAGGGGACGCATGAATCCGTCCATGGAGCTTGGTTCCGCCATCCATGGCTCCAACACTCCTGGAAGGACCATGCACCGATGGCAAACGCAAACATGAAACTGCTTGCTTGCGGCGCGTGGCGTAAGCATTTTAGGAGAACGCGATGAGCAGAATCGAAAAATACACCGGCTTGGTGATCCAGCCGCACGTAACAGTCGCCGAGGACCGCGACGGCATCCGGCGCAACCTGGACCGGGTGCTGAACATGATCGATTTCGGCGTGGGTTACTTCTGGGAGTTGCCGGTGAGGCTGGTTGTGCTGCCGGAGTATTTTCTTCAGGGAGTGACCACGCCGGGCAAGGGCGAGCATGGCATCGAAAGCTTCATGAAAAAGGCGATCACCTTCGACGGCCCGGAGATGCGCGCGCTCGGCGACAAGGCCCGCGAATACAACCTGCACATCGCCGGCGGGGGAGTGGTGGAGCAGGCTCCCGAGTTTCCGGACCGCTGGTTCAATGCCGCCTTCGTGATCGGTCCCACTGGCGAAGTGATCCTGCGCTATCACAAGTGGCACATCCCGGCGAACATCGGCCTGGGGACCAGTCCGCATGATCTGCTGGATGCCTATCGAGAGGTGTTTGGCGCGGACATTGCCGATCTGTTTCCGGTGGTGGACACGGAAATCGGCAAGCTGGGAACCATGACATGCCATGACGGCTGCACTCCGGAGGTGTCGCGGGCGCTGGGCTATAACGGCTGTGAAGTGCTCTGCCATCCCACGGCGCTGCAGGAAATTGAGGGCGTGAGCGAGCCTTGGGACTTTTGGACCTTTACGCGGCGCGCGCGCGCTCATGACAACATGTGCTACCTGCTGGGCTCGAACTGGGGCACGGTGGATTACGACTACTACCCCAGGGCTTTTTGTCCCGGGGGCTCATTCATCATTGATTACACCGGCATGATGCTGCGTCACGCCAATTACCCGCAGGAGCAGGTGATTGGCGCCACCATCGACATCGAGGCCCTGCGCGAACACCGCTCCCGCTGCGGCCACAACTGCTGGGTGGATGTGCGCACCGAGGGCTTCAAACAAATCTACGAGAACCCGATCTATCCGCCCAACCAGTTTCCGCCGGGCAAGCCGCCGCGCACGCTGGCGGACAAGATGGGGCCGCTGGATACGGTGTTCCGGGACCTCTACGGGCGTGGCCAGTTCATGCCGCCCGCCGGCATGACGGTGGAGGACATGCCGGCATTGCACAAAAAGCGCGTCCGCGCCGCCCAACAGCGCGGCGCGCTGAAGAAGAGCGATTAGGCCCTGTTAGCGCCATGTCCTGCCATAACAGGCCATGATGTCCCGTTTCGCACACACCGGGGAGGTGGGCGCATGCGCGTGAAGAGCGATCTGGCGGACCTGGAGATCGAACTGGGACCTATCCGCCGCGACGGCGACGAACTGGTGGTGGAGAGCGCGCCGGGCAGCAGCATCGGCGCGCGCATTCGCGTTGACGCTGCGGAAGCGCGGAGCATGCTGGCCAAAGTGCTGAGTTCCGGCGCTGTGTGGTCATTTCTTCTGCGCTTGCCGTTTGCCTGGCGCGCGGAGCGGGGCGGCGGCAAAGCGCCGGAGGAGCAGGCTGACGGCACCCGCGATAACCCTGCCTGGCGGGCGCGGCGCGAAAGCACCGGATTGAATAAACCCTGGTAGGCTCAGCGTGGCACTATGGATTGCGCAGAGATCAATGTGAGCTTCTGGTGAAGGAAAGGCAGATGGCGAATATCCTGGGATTCGGAGAAATTATGCTGCGGCTGTCCACGCCGCGCGGCGAAGTGCTGGACGGCGCCCGGTCGCTGGACGTGCATTTTGGCGGCGCGGAAGCCAACGCCATCATCGCGCTGGCCCGCCTGGGGCACGATGCGGCCTTTCTGACCTGTCAGCCGGATAACGACTGGGGGCGGAGAAGCGCTGCTACGCTGGCGGCCGCCGGGGTTCGGCCCGACATCCTCTATATGAAAGACGCGCGCATCGGAACCTATTTCCTGGAAAGCGGCGCGGGATTAAGGGGTGGAAGAATCATCTACGACCGCAAGAACTCCGCTTTCGCGCGCCATGACTGGTCGGGCGCGGACTGGCCCCGGCTGCTCGCGGGCGCGGACTGGCTGCATCTGAGCGGCATCACAATGGCCCTTTCGGAATCCGCTGCGCAAGCTTGCGAGGAGGCTGCTCGCGCCGCGCGCCGGGCAGGCTGCCGGGTGTCTTTCGATTGCAACTACCGTCAGGCGCTGTGGGCGGGAACTGCCGAATTCGGCGCCGCCTGCCGCCGGATCGTCGCATTGGCCGATCTGGTGTTCTGCGGCTGCCGCGAAATCCGCTGGATTCTCGACCAGCCGCGTCCCGACGAGCTTTCGCCGGACCCGGCGCACGGCTTCAACCTGCTCAAGTCTGTGGCGCCTCACATGAGCGTGCTGGCCGGAACCCTGCACGAGCAGGACGAAAGCGGGGCGCCGAGGCTGGGCGG
>RKRP01000200.1 GCA_007571315.1 Gammaproteobacteria bacterium | reverse complement strand
CGCAGCGAACCGCTGGCCATAATACATGCGCCTTACGAAATGGCGGCCTTGAGTTCGGCGGTTTTTTCGGCCAGGAGTTTGGGATTGGCGCGGGTTTCGAGGTTCAGCCGCAGCAAGGGTTCGGTGTTGGAAGGGCGCAGGTTGAACCGCCAGTCGGGGAATTCCACGGACAGCCCGTCGATTTCATCAATGGCGGCCCCCTGCCGCGCGTATTCCTTTGCAAGGCGATCCAGCAATTTGGCGCTGTTGGCGGCCGCGGGCAAATTGATTTCGCCGCTGGTCGGGTAGCGGGCGCGGCGCTCGGCCGTGTGTTCGGCGAGGCTTCCGCCGTTAGCGGAAAGGATGGCGGCCATCAAGAGCCAGGGAATCATGCCGGAATCGCAGTAGAGGAACTCGCGAAAATAGTGATGCGCGCTGCTTTCGCCGCCGTAAACAGCGTCCTCCTCGCGCATCCTCTGCTTGATGAAGGCGTGGCCCGCCCGGTTGCGCAGCGGCTGCCCACCGGCTGCGAGCGCCTGCTCGATCGTGTCCCAAACCAGCTTGGGGTCATGGACCACGCGCCGGTCGCCGGGCGGCTGCGCAGACAGCAGGGCGGCCGCAAACATGCCGACGGTGTAATAGGGATCCACGAACTCGCCGCGCTCGTCGAAAAAGCAGCAGCGGTCGAAGTCGCCATCAAAGGCCACGCCGAAATCCGCTCCGTGCTCCAGCACCGCCTGTGAAGTAACCAGGCGGGTGCGCTCCAGCAAGGGATTGGGCACGCCGTTGGGGAAGCTTCCGTCCGGCTCGGCCTGAAGGTGCGCGATGTCGAACGGCAAATTTTCCGCCAGCGCTTCTACGCCAGGCCCCGCAGCGCCATTCCCGGAGTTGATGACCAGCTTCAGTGGCCTCAGGTCCGAAGCGTCGATAAAGCTCATCACCTTGCGCCGCCATGCCTCATGCGCGTTGACCGTCCTCCGCTTCCCGCGCGCGCGCTGCGGCGGCTCGGATTTCGCCAAATGCGCGATGTCCGCAAGGCCGGTGTCGGCGCTGATAGGTCGCGCTTCCTCGCGCACGATCTTCAGCCCGTTGTAATCGGCGGGATTATGGCTGGCGGTAACCATCACGCCCGCGCCGCAGCCGAAATGGCCCGTGGCGAAATACACCTGCTCGGTGCCGCACAGGCCCAGATCAGCCACATCGGCGCCGGCGCGAGTAACGCCTTCGGCCAGGGCATCGGCAATCTCCGGGCTGGAAATCCGCGCATCTCGCCCCACAACGATTTCCCTGGCGCCGGTGAATTGCACCAGGGCCGCGCCAATCCGGCAAGCCAGAGCCGCGTCGAACTCGCCCGGGACCCGTCCGCGCACATCGTACGCCTTGAAAGGCGGAAGCAATGTCATTCAGGCGCGCCCGTAAACGTCTTCAAAGCGTTCGATGTCGTCCTCGCCCAGATAGTCCCCCAGTTGCACCTCCACAACTTCCGCGGCCTGCTCGCCCGGATTATGGATGCGGTGGACAGCGCCCACCGGGATGAGGATGTGATCGCCAGCCTTCAGAGGATGTTCTTCTCCGTCGCGCACCGCCACCGGGGCGCCGCTCACCACCACCCAATGCTCGTCGCGATGGCGATGGCGCTGCAGCGACAAGGTTTCGCCAGGCAGCACCTTGAGGCGCTTGACCTGGTAGCCCGCGCCCAGCCCCAAGCCTTCAAAACTGCCCCAGGGGCGCACAACCTCCTCGCCCACCGGATGCACGCCCGTCCCGTTGTCCTGAGCAATCCTTTCGCCCCGGCCCACGCCGAAATAACGAAAGCCGCGCTTGCGCATGGCCTCGGGCGAGTACAGGTTGCGGCCGTCGAAGATGACCGGCTGCCTGAGTTTGCCACGCAGCTCCTCGAAATCGGGAGAGCGAAACTGCGGCCATTCGGTCACGATCGCCAAGGCATCGGCGCCGTCAATGGCAGCGCTGGCGCTATCGGCGTATTCCATGCCCTCGCGTTCTCCCAGCACTCTCCTGCAGCGCGCCGCGGCTACCGGATCGAAGGCCCGCACCCGGGCGCCCTGCGAAAGCAGCCGCTCGATCAAAACCAGGCTGGGCGCTTCGCGCATGTCGTCGGAACCCGGCTTGAACGAAAGGCCCCAAACAGCAATCAGCCGACCGGCAAGCGAATCGCCGAAGTGCGCCTTGATCTTGCCGCCCAGCAGGGCCTTTTGCCGCTCATTGACCCTGGAAACCGCCTCCACAATGCCGGCAGTGAAGCCATGCTCGCGGGCGGTCTGCGCCAGCGCCGCCGTGTCCTTGGACAGGCAGGAGCCGCCGTAGCCGCAACCCGCGTACAGGTAGCTGTAGCCGATGCGCTTATCGGCGCCGATGCCGTTGCGCACATGCTCGATATCCGCGCCCACGCGCTCCGCCAAACCGGCCAGCTCATTGATGAAGCTGATGCGAGTAGCGAGCATGGCGTTGGCTGCGTACTTGGTCAGTTCCGCGGAGGCGCGGTCCATCAGCATCAAACGGTCGCGCTTGCGGTGAAAGGGCGCGTACAGAGCGCTCAGATATTCGGTAGCGCGTTCGGATTCCGTTCCCAGGATAATCCGCTCCGGGTGCATGAAATCGGAAACCGCCGCGCCTGCTTTGAGAAATTCAGGGTTGGCCACCACGTCGAAATCCAGTTCCGCGTCTCTTTCGGCCAGACGCTCGGAGATGCGCTCTTCCACTGCGGCGCAAGTGCCCGCGGGAACGGTCGATTTGCAAACCACCAGGCGGTAGGCCGGCATGTGGCAGGCAATCGATTCCGCCGCGGCGAACACCTGCTTCAAGTCGGCCTCGCCGCCGCCCCCGGGAGGCGTGCTCACAGCAATGAATTGCGCCTCGCCATGCTCTACGGCATGGCTTATGTTGGCGGTGAACTGCAAACGGCCGGCGGACTGGTTGCGGCGAACCAGGTCATCAAGCCCCGGTTCATGAATAGGCAGCTCGCCCCTGGAAAGCTGCTCGACGGCGCCCGCATCGATGTCGAAGCAAACCACGCTAACGCCGGTTTCCGCAAAGCAGGCTCCGGTTACCAATCCCACGTAGCCGCAGCCGTGAATGGTGATTTTCATAGGCCCTGTATTTTAGGCGCGGCGCGTTACGCAAAAGTTGCAGCGCAGCCGGGGGCGCGCTTGCCCACTGCCGCATAAACGTGCAGTATCGCAGCCGTTGCACTGCATATCCCCTTGAGCCTCGCATGCAAGTTTCCGACTCGAACGAACGCCCGCTCTCCCGGGCCATAAGGGAATTTCTGCGCCTGGAGTCGGCCGCGGGCGCACTCGTGCTGGGCGGCGCCATCGTGGCGCTGATCGCCGCCAACTCACCTTTGGCGGGCCTCTACGGAGCCCTGCTGGAAACCACCGGCGCCATTCAGGTTGGCGCCCTGATGATCGAAAAACCGTTGCTGCTGTGGATCAACGACGGATTGATGGCCGTATTCTTCTTCCTGATCGGGCTGGAGTTGAAGCGGGAACTCCTGGAAGGAGAACTCTCGTCGCCGGATAAGCTCACGCTGCCGCTGATGGGCGCTGTGGGCGGCATTGTTGCGCCGGCGCTGATATACGCATTTTTCAACGCCTCGGATGCCGCGGCCATGGATGCCTGGGCCACTCCCGTGGCCACCGATATCGCCTTCGTCCTCGCCCTGCTGGGCGCCTTCGGCGCAAGGGTTCCGGTGGCGCTCAAGGTCTTCTTGCTCACCCTGGCGATATTTGATGATCTCGCCGCCATCATGATCATCGCCCTATTCTACGCGGCGGACCTTTCGCTTGCTGCGCTGCTGTGGGGCGCCGTCCTGCTGTCGGCCGCCATGACGGCGAATCGCCTAGGCGTATGCCGCATTGCGCCTTACGTGCTGATTGCCGTGCCGTTGTGGGTGGCTGTGCTCAAATCAGGCGTGCATGCGACCCTGGCCGGCATCCTGATCGCGTTCTGCATTCCCCTGCGCGACCGGCAGGGGGGCTCGCCGCTGCGGCAACTCGAGCAGGAACTGCACGCTCCGGTCGCCTTTGTGATTCTTCCGGTATTCGCGTTTGCCAACGCCGGACTCTCCTTCGCGGAAATGTCGTTGGACAGCGTGCTGCATCCCGTAGCCCTGGGTATTTGGGGCGGGCTGGCCCTGGGCAAGCCCATCGGCATCCTGGCGTTTACGGGACTTGCCGTTCTCGCCGGTTTTGCGCGACTGCCAGGCGGGATAGGCTGGACCCCGTTGCTGGGCGCTTCCTTCACGTGCGGAATCGGCTTTACGATGAGTCTCTTTATCGCCGGTCTGGCGCTGGAGCATGGCAGCGGCGATTACTTCAACGTCGCGCGGCTGGGGGTGCTGCTGGGGTCGGCTCTGTCGGCGATCCTGGGGGCGGCGGTGCTGCACTTCAGTTTGAAAAAAAAACGTGCGGGAATAGCTCCGGATTCGGCAGGCGGGCGCCTTCCTGATTGATTGTTTGAGGCCCTCCTTGCGGGCAAAAGTCAGTCGCCCAGCACGGAGGCCAGAGGCGGCTGCGAGGTCCTGTCGGCGACCAGCCGCTTGGCGTGCTCCACACCCCATTGGTCGAAAGGGTTGATGCCCAGAAGCACCGCCTGCGCAAACACCTTATGCTCATAAAGCGCAAGCAGCGCGCCCAGGTTCCGGGCATCCAGCGTTTCGAGCAACAGCACGCTGGAGGAACGTCCGCCGGGAAGCGCCTTTTGGGTAGCCAGCGGGTCCGGGGCCATCGCGCTGCTCGGCAGGCCGCGCGCCAGGGCCTCGGCCTGCGCCATCATCTGGCGCAGTGACTCAGCGCGCATGTTCGGATAGGCGCCAGCGGCATCGCGCGCGGCAATAAAATCGGCGGTGACAGGACGCGCGGCCTGCTGCGCCCATTGCATGATCGAGTGCTGGGCGCTGGAGCCGGTGGTTCCCAATAGCGCGGCTACCCCTTCGACGGAAAGCGGGCGCCCCTGGGCATCGGCGCTCTTTCCCAGGCTTTCCAGTTCCAGTTGCTGCAGATAGGCCGGCAACATGCCCAGCCGCGTGTCGTACGGCAGCAGGAGATGAGCCGAACTACCCAGCAGCGACTGGTTCCACAGGGCAAACAACGCCATCAGAACCGGCAGATTGCGAGCGAGCGGCGCTATAAGAAAATGGCGGTCCAGTGCGGCGGCGCCGACGAGAAAGTCACCCATTTGCCCGCTGCCCAAGGCCAGCCAGGCGCTGAGGCCGGCGGCTGACCACACCGAATAGCGGCCGCCTACGCCTTCTGGAATCCGGAACTGCATTTCGGGCCTTATGCCCCAGCCGCTCATCGCCCCGGCATTTGACGACACGCCTGCGAAGTGCCGCGCAGGCGCGTCCTGGCCGAGCCGCGACACCAGCCAGTGCCGGGCGGCATAGGCGTTCGCCAGGGTCTCGGTGGTGGTGAAGCTTTTGGAGCACACCACGAACAGGGTCTCCTCCGGCACAGCGCCGGAAAGCACCCTCTCCAGCTCCACGCCGTCCATTTCCGAGACGAAATCCACTCTCGGCGCTTCGGCCGCGGCCAATGCAGAGCACAATAGCCGCACACCGAGGTCCGAACCGCCGATGCCGATATTCACCACCCGCGCAAGCGGCCTGCCTTGCGCCCCAGGCCATTGTCCGCTGCGAAAACGGGCGGCGAATTCGCTCACCCTCTTACGCTCGAGGGAAAGAATCGGGTCGCGGGGCTCAGGCGCGCGCGCATCCGTGTGCAGCGCAGGGCGGGCCTCGCTCAGATTAACGATTTCCCCGTCGAACAGCGCTGAGCGCCACGCCTCAAGCCGGCGCGCATCGGCGAAACCCGCCAGCAGCCGAAGCGTCTCGCGGCGGGCACGTTGACGGCTGAAATCCAGGAAGAGGCGCGGCGCGCCACCCTCGCCGCAGGCGAGCGAAAATTCGTCAAAGCGCCCGGAATCATCCAGCAATTCCCCAAGATACCAAGCGCGCGCCTGGCGCGCGTGGGCTTCCAGCCAGCGCCAGGCCGGCAGGGTCGCCGCAGGCGGGGCTTCGCGGGCGGTAATGTCGATCGTTCCTCGCTTACAGGAGGTAGATGATGGCGAGCAGGCCGGTGATTGTCATGACGATGGTGTAGGGCAGCGCCATAAAGACCATGCGGCCGTAGCTGAGACGAATCGCGGGCGCCAGCGCCGACGTGAGCAGGAACAGGAATGCGGCCTGACCGTTGGGGGTGCCCACGCTGGGAATGTTGGTTCCGGTGTTTATGGCCACCACCATGAGCTCGAATTGCTCGCGATCCAGCAGCCCGTCAAAGAGAGCCTGCTTGACCTCGCCGATATACACCGTAGCCACAAACACGTTATCGCTAATGATCGACAGCAAGCCGTTGGCCAGGTACATGACCGAAAGCTGCTCGATGCCCTCCAGTGTAAAGATCATCTCGGTTACAGGCTTGAACAGTTTCTGGTCGTAGATCACCGCGACGATGCCGAAAAACACCACCAGCAGCGCGGTGAAAGGCAGGGCTTCCTGGAAGGCCTTGCCCAGGCGATGCTCCTCGGTCACGCCGGAAAATGCTGTTGCCAGCACGATAATCATCAGGCCGATCAATCCCACCTCGGTGTGGTGAAGTTGGTGCAGGCTCAGCGCCAAAATGAGAACAACCGCCGCCGCTCCCTGCGCTGCCAGCGCGGCGTTCTGGACGGGCGTGCGGCTTTCCGCCGCCTCCCGGTCGAATCGTTCGAGCAGGTTGCGCACCCTGGAGCTGAGCTTTGTCCCGTAGCCAAACCACCCGGTCAACTCCATCAAAGCGCATGTGAGCAGGCCCATAACCAGCACCGGCAGGGTTACTGGCGCCATGTTCAGGAAGAACTGCCCGAAATTCCAGCCTTCCTCGCCGAAGGCCCGTCCCGCCTCCTTGGCCAGCAGCAAGTTTTGCGGCTCCCCTACCAGGGTTGTAACACCGCCCAGGGCGGTGCCCACGGCGGCATGCATCATGAGACCGCGCAGGAATGAGCGAAACTGTCGAACCTCATTAATGGCATCCTGAGGAACCGCGGAATCATCGGTCAGAATCGGCGAGGCCTGTCCCTCCTTGAGCCGACTCGCCACGCCGTGATAAATCCGGTAAAAGCCAATCGCCACGGTGATGACGACGGCAGTCACCGTCAGCGCATCCAAATAGGCCGAAAGCACTGCGGACACGCTGGAAAAAAGCAGCGAAAGAAGCAGCTTGGAGCGCACGCCCAGAAGAATCCGGGTGAATACATACAGCAGCATCTCCTTCATGAAGAAAATGCCCGCCACCATGAAGATCAGCAGCAGAATGACCGGAAAATTCTCCAGCGTCTTGGCGTACACCGTCTCTGGAGATGTCATGCCTATCAATACCGCCTCGATCGCCAGCAGACCTCCGGGCTGTAGCGGATAGCAGCGCAGCGCCATCGCCAGGGTGAAGATGAACTGCAGCACCAGCAGCCAGCCCACCAGAAACTTGCCGCCCGGCACCCCCAGCCATTGGGCCCCGAACCACAAAACAGGGTTGACGATCAAAAAGGCAATGATCGTTTGCTTGTACCAGCGGGGCGATGCGCCCAGAAAGTTTTGCGCGAATGCGGACGAAATGGATTGCGCCACGTTGTGCTCCAGGTGCGGCAAATGCCGGATTCTAATGGAAGGCGGTCACGATTCCTTGAAGTCCTTGAGCCAGGCTGCCCCCTGTTCCGACTTGCGGTCGATCATGCCGAGCATTTCCCGGTGCCTTTTCAAGTCATCTTCGCCGGGTTCGAAGCAAGCGAGCTTCAGCCCTTGGCGGCTCAGCGCCTGCGCACCGGAAGCGCCGGCGCCTTCGCCGGCCCCTTCGCTCATTTTAAGTTCGCCCTGCCCCATGGTCATGCGCAGCCACACACCGGCGGTGAGCCGCGCGTCCTCCAGCGCATCGTGGTAGCCGCGGGCTTCCGAAGTCAGGCCCAGGCGAAAACTCAAGGCATCCAGGTTGTTGCGTTGAGTAGGGTAGCGGGCGCGAGCCATCTTCAGCGTGCAGGTCAGGCCGCATAGCTGCGGCAAGCGCTCCATTCTTCCGGCGCGGCGCAGCTCCTCGTCAAGAAAGCTGCGGTCGAATTCCAAGTTATGCCCCAGCAGGTCCGCGCCGCGCACAAAATCGAGAAACTCCTCGGCCAAATCGGCAAAACGGGGCTGTCCGGCCACCTGCTCGCTGGTAATGCCATGCACGCGGGACGATTCCTCGGGGATGGAGCGCTCAGGGTTCACCAGGCGGTGGAACGCGCGCCCGGTGAGCTGCCGCTCGACCAGTTCCACGCAACCCACGGAAATCACCCGGTCGCCGCCCGCCGGATTCAGGCCGGTGGTCTCTACATCAACGGCTACGCGGCGCAAGGAGCCTGCCTCCCTTTCCTGCTATTGCGCGCTGCCAATCGACTGGCGCGCCAGCTTATCGACGCGCTCGTTATCGGCAATGCCAGCATGCGCCTGCACCCAGCGCCATTCAATCCGATGCCGGGCGCACACCTCATCCAGAGCGCGCCATAAATCCGCATTGAGAACTGGCGCCGGCTTGCCGCCCTTGCGCTTCCTCTGCCAACCGTTGCGCTTCCAGTTCTCGACCCATTCGCTCATGCCCTGCTGCAAGTACCTGGAATCCGTGTGCAAGACCACGCGGCAAGGGCGCTTCAGCGCCTCAAGCGCCCGCAGCGCCGCAGTCAACTCCATGCGGTTGTTGGTCGTGTCCGGCTCCGCCCCTGTCAACTCGCGCTCATGCTCGCCCGAGCGCAACAGCGCCGCCCAACCACCAGGCCCCGGATTCCCGGAACAAGCCCCGTCCGTATAAATCTCCACCCGCCGCACAACCCCAAATTCTACCTTCCGCCCGGCTCACAAATAGCGCCAAATAACGGCGCATGGCGTCAGGCGCAGGAGGTCAGCGGCCAAGAACGACATCAATTCCAGAAAGGATCAGGCCGATGGTGGACTGCGAGAGGCTGCCGGCGCGCTCATCAAGCAATTCCCGGTCCACGGCCACGACCTGCGAAACGTTGGCCACCGAGTCTTTAGGCAACCCGGTCGAATCCGACGGCAATACTATGTTTCCCGGCGCGTCGGCCCAGCGCAGGTTGCTCGTCAGGGGCACGCAAACGACTGTCGCCAGGCGGCTGCGATTCAGTCCATCGCCCTGGACCACCACGATTGGATGCCGATAATCCGGCCCTGAGCCTGCGGGCGCAGGCAGATTGGTCCACCAGATGTCGCCCTGGGCGATCACCATTCGGCATTTTCCAGAATACGCCTCGCCGCCGCCGCAACGAATGGGTCCTTTCTTTCGCCAACCTGATCGCACACGCTGTTCATGGCTTCCGTGATGTCGCTGGGCGCGTGACGCGCCACATACTCGCTCAGCGCAAGGGCGTACAGGGCGCTGCGCGACATGCGCTTCCGCGCCGGCAATTGCTCCGCTCGCTCGAAGATGTCATCGGGAATCGACACCGCTGTTTTCATACCCGAAGTATAACCTGCGGCTTTACGGCTCGGGAATGCCTTGTAGAATCGCGCCCATGGCGATACTTGCGGGAAAACGGGCGCTGGTGGCGGGAATCGCCAGCAAACGATCAATTGCCTGGGGCATCGCCTGCGCCCTGCGGCGCGAAGGCGCGGAAGTGGCGCTCAGCGCGCTGCCCGGGCGTTTGTTCGAGCGGGCCCAAACCCTCGGCGGAGAGCTGGATGCGCCCTTGTGCCTGGCGCTGGACGTGAGCAGCGACGAATCGATCAGCGAGGCGTTCACGCAACTCGGAAACGCTTGGCCGCGCCTTGATATTCTGGCGCACTCGATCGCCTTCGCGCCCGGCGACAACTTAAGCGGCGACTTTGCCGACAGCGTATCCCGCGAAGGTTTCCGCGTGGCCCACGACATCTCCGCGTACAGTTTCGCGGCCCTGGCGCGCGCCGCCGCGCCGCTGATGTCCGACGGCGGCGCCCTGCTGACTCTTTCGTATTCCGGATCCACCCGGGCAGTGCAAAACTACAATGTAATGGGCCCGGCAAAGGCCAGCCTGGAGGCGGTCACGCGCGCCCTGGCCATGGACCTGGGCAAGCGCGGCATCCGAGTGAATGCGTTGTCGCCCGGACCGATCAAGACCCTGTCCGCCGCCGGCATCCCGAACTTCCGGAAAATGCTGCGTCACTACGAAGGCGCTTCGCCGCTGCGCCGCAACGTGAGCCTTGAGGAAGTGGGCAATGCCGCGGTGTTCCTGTGCTCGGAAATGGCCAGCGGAATTACCGGCGTAGTGCTCCCGGTGGATGCCGGCATGAACGCCGTAGGCCTCGCCTTCCCCGGTTAGCCTGCCTGTTCAAACTACGCAAGGTTCTCCATCACAGGGCAAGCACCTACGCAATCAGGTGAATTCTCCTCGGATCTTCAAGCATATCGGCAGGCACAGGCAGCGGAAACAAGGTGGAATCTGCTACGGCCATAGGTGATAGCCCTTGTCCTCTTCGATCGCTTTCTTTAGAAACTCTAAAACTTTGGCGCTAAACCTCTCATAAAGCTTAAGGCCAAACAATTCGTATTCATCAATGTGCATTTCTGGTTTTCGGCTCTCTACGAGTTTCCGTTTCTGTCGCCTAACGCGAGTTGGCGAAGCAAAATCCCCGGAAATCTAGAGGCAATAGCAGATTCCATTTAGAGTTGGGGTTAGGAAGAGGAATACAAGCACTATGGCGTTTAAGTTTTCTCCCGATGCCTGAAGGCTTCCAAACCCCAACCGCCCCGTCAGCGATACCCCGCCTTCCAGCACAGCCCGTCAATGGCGATGTCATAGTCCATGCGCTCACCGCCCCAGCGGCAGCGCGCAGTCTTCGCATCAATCTCCAAACCGCGCGCCGCATTCAACGCCGCCAATGCCTCGCCACCTTGAAGGGGCTTACCGACCCCGCCCCCGCGCAAACGTTCCCGCGGGAACGCCCCAAGCATCCCCGCCGGCGGCATCGCCCGCCCGTCCGGGCGCAGGAACTCAATCCTGCCCTTATTCACGCGAACGCCGTATCCGCCTTCATGCACCAAGCGGTGATGCTGGGAACACAGCGTGACCAGGTTGTCCAGCGCCGTCTCGCCTCCATCGGCCCAATGCCGGATG
>RKRP01000125.1 GCA_007571315.1 Gammaproteobacteria bacterium | reverse complement strand
TAGACACTCTTTGTCTTTTCGTCGTATGGCTCTCTTACCGCATCAAGATTGAAGTAGTACTTACTGGATTTGGCGAACCATGCAATTTCTTCATGCCTGTTAGCAAAAAATCTTTGCGCGCTCATTCCGTTGGGGTAATTCCATATGATCAGGTTAGCCAGCAGCATCCCACTATTTTGTCTTATGTGGTGAATGATCGATAAAAGATCGCCACTTCCTGCTTCGCTTTGATATTGCAGGCCACCGAAAATAGCGATATTGCCGCTCTGCTTCAATACTCGTTCCGATTCTTCAAGCCACTTCGAGGCCCACTCAAGATAGTTATTATGCTTATCCCAAGCCGCCAAATGTATATTGTATGGGGGGTCGCAAATAATTAGTTGCACTGAATTATCCGGCAATCGCGCTAGTAAATTAAAGCAATCGCTTATTTCTGCGACATGTTGAGTAACGGATGGGATTTCAATGTCCAAATTCTGGAGTGATGAATGATTAACGCCATTCCTATTCATGGCATTTATCGCTTTGTATCCAGAATTACGATGCGACCTATTTGGCATGATTTCTAATCCTTAAGGGCTGGGCCTCAATCCTTGGACAGTTAGGCAGCGCGAACAAGGTGGAATTTGCTGTTGGTTGAATGCTGCCTTTCAATATCCAGTATACGCCTTTTCTTGAGCCGCAAGAGTCTGTCATTGACGATTGGTCCTTGGAAGTCCAAGTATGGCGGCATGGGGGTTTCGGATGCCAAGTGGTTGCGCGAGCTGGAGCAGTAGAACGCGAAATTCAAGAAGCTGTTGGCCGAGGTGGTGCTCAAGGAACTGGTTAAGGGAAGAATGGTGACGCTCGGCGCGGCGCCCGCCCGCGCATCGGTCAGGCCGCGCCGTATTTCTTCCGGTAGTTGTCCACCCGCTTGAGCAGTTCTTCATTCAGCCCGGTCGAGCGCAAGGCGGCGAGGAGGCTGTCCAGCCCAAACACGCAGCACACAGCCAACCCGTAGCGATCGCTCAGTTCTCTGGCGGCGCTGCGCTGGCCTGAGCCGCGTTCCTGACGGTCGAGCAGCAGCAGCAAGCCCACCGGGTTGGCGCCTGCGTCCCTGACCCGCTCAATGGCTTCCCGCGCCGCGGTTCCCGCAGTGAGAACATCGTCCACGATCAGCACTCTGTTTTTCAGTTTGGCCCCCACCACCGCGCCGCCTTCGCCATGCGCCTTGGCTTCTTTGCGGTTGTAGGCAAACCTGAAATCCAAGCCATGATTCCGCTGCAGCGCGAGCGCCGTGAGCGCCACCAGCGGGATGCCCTTGTAAGCCGCCCCAAACAGCATATTGAACTCCAGCCCTGAGGCAACCGCCGCCTCGGCCAGCGCCCGCGCCGCCGCCCATGCTCCGCGTCCCGTGGACAGCTTCGCGGAATTGAAGAAGTAGGGTGTTTCGCGCCCGGCCTTGGTGACGAAGTCGCCAAACAGCAAGGCGCCCGAATCCAGAGCGAGATGAAGCAACTCCTGCTGGCCGGGCCGCAGTGCGCTCATCACCCCTCAGTCTCCCTCGAATTGAGGCTTTTCACGCTTTACGAAAGCCTCGTAGGCCCGCCGGAAGTCCCGGGTGCGCATGCAGATTGCCTGGGCCTGCGCTTCGGCCTCCAGCGCCGATTCCAGCGGCATATCCCATTCCTGGTTGAGTTGGTTTTTGGTCATGGCGTGCGCGAAGTTAGGCCCCGAGGCAAGTTCCTGCGCCCATTCCAGGGCCTTGTCCAGCACCTGTTCGGGCTTCTCCAGGCGATTGAAGAAGCCCGCCTCATGCGCCTCTTTGCCCTGCATGAACCGCCCGGTGAGCAGCAATTCCGCGGCCCGTCCCTGACCGATAATGCGCGGCAGCAGGGCGCAGGCGCCCATATCGCAACCGGCCAGCCCCACCCGGGCAAACAGGAATGCGGTGCGGCTGCGCGCCGTTCCCACCCGCAGGTCGGCCGCCATGGCGATGGCCGCGCCGGCCCCTGCGCAAATCCCGTCGATGGCCGCTACTACAGGCAGAGGGCACTGGCGCATGGCCTTGACTAGGTCGCCGGTCATGCGGGTGAAACGCAGCAGCGACACGCCGTCCATCTCCACAAGCGGACCGATGATTTCATGCACGTCGCCGCCCGAGCAGAAGTTTTCACCGGCGCCTTGAATCACCACCGCGCGCGGCGCGCTGTGGCGGTCAAGCGCCTTGAAGGTGTCGCGCAGCTCGGCATAGGACTCGAAGGTGAGCGGATTTTTGCGTTCCGGGCGGTTGAGCGTAATGACGGCCACGCGCCCGCGCGGTTCCATAAGGAAATGCTTCGGGGTCATATGTTCGTTTCCTGATCCTGCAGGGCCGCGGCGCGCTCCGCCAATCGTTCCGCCTGTTCCTTGCCCGAAAGATATTGAATGGGCCAGGGCTGGCGCTTATGGCCCAGCGCCGCAGCGGCGCGCAAAGTCCAGTAGGGATCGCTCAGGTGGGGCCGGGCCAGGGCGCACAGATCAGCGCGCCCCGCAGCCAGGATGCTGTTGACATGATCGGTCTCGTAGATGTTGCCAACCGCAATGGTAGGCACCCCGGCTTCGTTGCGGATTCGATCGGAGAACGGCGTTTGAAACATGCGGCCATAGACCGGCCGCGCGCGGGTGGAAGTTTGCCCCGCGGACACGTGGATGATGTCCGCTCCCGCCGCTGTAAAGGCGCGGGCGATATCCACCGAGTCCTCGCCGCTCACGCCGCCCTTCAGCCAGTCCGTTGCGGAAATCCGCACCGACAGCGGCCGCTCGTCCGGCCAAATTTCCCGCACCGCTTCGAGAATTTCCACAGGGAAGCGGAGCCTGGCGTTCAAGCTCCCCCCGTACGGGTCGCGCCGCCGGTTGGAAAGCGGCGATATGAAGGACGAAAGCAGGTAGCCGTGCGCGCAATGCAGCTCAAGCCAGTCGAAGCCGGCCTCAAGGCCGAGCCGGGTGGCTTGCCGGAATTGCTCCACAACTTCGTCCATGTCGCCGCGAGTCATGGGCCGCGGCGCCTGACCACCGCGCCGGTAAGTTCTGTCCGACGGCCCCATCACCGGCCAGTTCCCGGATTCAAGCGGCTGGTCCATGCCTTCCCACATCACCCGCGTGGAACCTTTGGGGCCGGCATGACCGATTTGCAACGCAACCCGGGCCGGGCTGTGTTCGCGCACGAAATCCACAATGCGGCGGTAGGCCTGGGCATGCTCGCGGCGGTACATGCCGGCGCAGCCTGGGGTGATGCGGCCTTGCGGGGACACGCAGCTCATTTCAGTGAACACCAGCCCGGCGCCGCCCTGAGCGCGCGCTCCGAGGTGCACCAGATGAAAGTCGCCAACGGTTCCGTCCACCGCGCTGTACATGTCCATGGGGGCCACCACCACGCGGTTGGACAGTTCCAGGCCCTTGATTCGATAGGGCACGAACATGGGCGCCACCGCGCGGGCCCTGCCCGTTTCCCTAAGGCTGTACCAGCGCTCCATGCGCTTCAGCCAGCGCCTGTCGCGCAGCCTCAGATTCTCGTGGCTCACCCGCTGGCTGCGGGTGAGCAGCGAGTAGTTGAACTGCTGCGGCGCAAAGCGCGCGTAGCGAGGCACGTTCTCGAACCACTCGGTGGAATTGCGCGCCGCGGATTGCAGCTTGATCACCTCCAGCCGCCGGCTTTGCTCGTATTTTTCAAGCGCCTCGCTGGTGGCGCCGCCGCTGTTGAGCGCGTCCGCCAGTTCGATGGCGTCTTCCAGGCCCAGCTTGGTGCCGGAGCCTATGGAGAAGTGCGCAGTGTGGGCCGCGTCGCCGGCCAGAATCAGGTTGCGATAGCGCCACTTCCCGCAGTGAACTCGCCGGAAATTCAGCCAGGCGTGCCCCTTGATATGGCTGGCGTTGCTCATCAGGCGGTGGCCACCGAGATGAGGCGCGAATATTTTCTCCAGCGCCCGGCAGCTTTCCTCCTGGCCCATCTCGCCAAAACCCAGCCGCTCCCAGGTTTCCGGGCCGCACTCCGGGATAAAGCTGGACAGCCCGTCCTCAAAACGATAGGCGTGCGCCCAAATCCAGCCTGCATCCAGCTTCCTGAAAATAAAGTTGAAGGCCTCGAAGAGATGGCGGGTTCCCAGCCATTGATAGCGGTTGGCCCGAGTTTGGATTTGCACATCGAAGTGCGGCGCGTACGCCTGGCGAAAGCGGCTGTTGGCTCCGTCGGCGGCGATGACCAGATCAAAATCGCGGTACAAGCTCAAGTCCGGCTCGGCTTCCGCGCCGAATCTCAATTCCGCGCCGAGTTCGGCCGCGCGCGCCTGCAAAATGCGCAACAGCCGCTTGCGGCCAATACCGCAAAAACCGTGGCCTCCAGAAACCAGCTTGCGCCCGCGGAAACGCACCTCGATGTCGTCCCAATGAGTAAAACACCCGCGGATTTCATGGGCGGACCTGGGGTCGTTCTTGGTCAGATTTTCCAGCGTTGCGTCCGAGAACACCACGCCCCAGCCGAAGGTGTCGCCGCGCCGGTTGCGCTCCAGCACGGTAATGCGGTGATTCGGCGAGCGCCGCAACATGGAAATGGCCAGGTACAGCCCTGTAGGTCCGCCGCCCGCAATCAAGATTCGCATGCCCTCAGTTTATCCGCCTTCGGGGGGCGGCGCGATGGGTGCCCGCGCGATGCCGGCGCGGCTCGGCGCGGGCCTTATACTCTTGCATCTACCTGGGCAGGCGGAGGTGGCAGATAGTGGCGCAATTGAATCGGCGCGAGGCGCTAATAAGAATCGGCGCTGCGGCGGCCGTGCTGGCCGGCTGCGGGCGGCGGCCCACAACCCAAAGCGATGTGATCGTAATTGGCGGCGGCTTGTCCGGCCTGCAGGCCGCGCGGCTGCTCGAATCAGAAGGCTTAAGCGTAACGGTGCTGGAATCGCGCAACCGGGTGGGCGGAAGGATTTTGTCCTATCGGCATATTCCCGGTTCCCCGGAGGCTGGGGGCACCAGCTTTGGCGCCGGCTATGCGCGGCTCATGCAGGTGGCGCAGGATTTGGGCGTGGGGCTGGTCAACCTGGACCCGATTCGGAACTTCTTCAGTCAGCGGGAACTGGCGCTTGGCGGGCGGATTATTTCGGCGGCCGAATGGCCGGAGCACCCGCTCAATGTGATGCCGGAACCGGCGCGCCAGGCGATGCCCTGGGGCTATCTGCCAATGAAGATGGTTATGAACAACCCCTATCCCGCCCCCTCGGACTGGCTGTCGCCGGATTACGCGCACCTCGATGTGTCGATGCGTGAATACCTGACCGGCCAGGGCGAGACCGATGCCGTGGTGGATCTCTGCTACAACAACAATCCCGGCTGGGGCAACAACGCCGACGAGGTGTCCGCCGCCATGGTGCTGTTCGCCATGCGGTTTGCCGCGGCGCAGCAGGGATTTACCGGGCCGGATGGCGGCTCCGCGTACACCGCGGCGAATGGCAACCAGTCCATCCCCGAGGCTATGGCCGCGTCGCTGAAATCCGAGGTGCAGCTGGAGCGGCGCGTAACCGGTGTTAGCGATACGGGTTCCGGCGTTGACGTGCATTGCGCGGACGGAAGCCTGCATCGGGCTGGCCGGGCGGTGTGCTCGTTGCCTTGCTCGCTGGTGCGCAATCTGGCCATGGAGCCGGCCCTTGAAGGCTTGCAGGCCGAAGCCGCCCGCAGCCTGGATTCGCAAATTCTGAATCAGCTCCACCTGATCGCGAAGCGTCCGTTTTGGGAGGACGACGGCCTGTCGCCCAGCATGTGGACGGATTCGTTGGCGGGCATGATCCTTGCCGAGCGCAAGGGTGACACGCCGGAGGAAGTGACCAGCCTCACTTCCTGGACGCGGGGTCCGCTGGCCGTGGAAATGGACAAGCTTCCCGACGAAGAGGCGGCGGCGCGCATCGTTGCGGACATTGAGCGGTTGCGCCCGGCCGCCAAGGGCCAGCTGGAGGTGGCGGCTTATCACTCCTGGTACAACGATCCGCACGCGGTGGGCGATTGGGCGGTGTGGCAGCCCGGCCAGGTAACGCGCTACGCCGATCATGTTGCCCGGCAGCACGGCCGCGTGCATTTTTGCGGCGAGCACACGGCCAGGGCCAACCGCGGCATGGAAGGCGCGCTGGAGTCCGGCGACCGCGTCGCTTTTGAAGTGCTCGACCTGGTTTAGCCCGCATCCGGGCAAAGTCCCGCGCGGTCGCCGCGGCCCCCTGGTGAAATATGCGGGCTAACCCGCTGTTTCGCGTGGCTCCCTTTGCCGCGCTGCGCCCGGCTCCCGGGATAGCGGCGGAAACGATCGCGCCGCCGTACGACGTAGTGAGCATAGATGAGGCGCGCGCGCGGATTTCGGGCCGTCCGCGCGATTTCCTGCGCCTGTCGCTGCCCGAGGCCGCGATGGCGCCGGGAGCCAGGCCAAACGCCGAGGAACGCTACTCGGCAGCCCGCCACGCGCTGAACGAATGGCTCGCCGGTGGATTCATCGCGCGCGACGCGCAGCCCGCCTATTACGCTTACCGGGTGGCAAACGATTCGCGCGCGCAGACTGGCGTGGTAATGCTGGTGTCGGTGGACTGCTATCGCGCCGGAACGCTGCGCCGCCACGAACTCACCCGGCCGGACAAGGAAGCCGACCGCGCGCTGCTGATTCAGGCGCTGGAAGCGCAAACCGGGCTGGTGATGCTGGCGCATCGCCGCCATTCCGATCTGGCGGCAGTAGTTGAAGAGGTCACTCAGGCCGATCCGGACTGCCGGGCAAGCCTCAGCCAGGACGGCGCCGTGACCGACCACAGCGTATGGCCGGTGCGCGATGCGGCAGCTATCGAGCGAGTTACCCGGGCGGTCGCGGAACTGGGAGAGCTTTTCATTGCGGACGGGCATCACCGTGTTGCGGCGGGCAACCGGGCCGCGGAGGCTTTCCCCGGCCGGCCTTCCGCCCAGTGGCTGCTCGCTGCCACGTTTCCCGCCGAAGAGCTGCGAATACTCGACTACAACCGAGTGGTTTCCGAACTCAACGGCCACAGCCCCCAGGCCTTTCTGGCGGCGCTGAACGACCGCTTCGAGGTTGCGCCCTCATCCGCCCCGGCACGGCCTGAACGCGCCGGAGAATACGGCTTGTACTTGCAGGGAAACTGGCATCGGGCCCGTCTGCGCTCCGGGTTGGAGCCTGCGGACGACCCGGTAGGCCGCCTCGACGTTAGCCTGCTGGGGGAACACCTGCTGGCGCCGGTGCTGGGCATTGAGGATTCGCGAACCGATCCGCGAATCGACTTTGTTGGCGGCGCGCGCGGCCTTGGGGAACTCGAGCGCCGGGTGGACAGCGGCGCCGCTGCGTTGGCGGTCGCGCTCTACCCCACTCCCATGGAGGCGCTAATGGATGTGGCGGGCGCCGGAGCGATCATGCCGCCCAAATCGACCTGGTTCGAGCCCAAACTTGCCGACGGGCTCTTGGCCTATAGTTGCGCATAAGGCAGCGCCTTGATCCTCAACGCCCAAGGCAGCCGCAAACAGTGAAATCCCGGAGGTAATCCACATGTCCGACGACGACAAAATCCTGGCCGACGCCAATGCGATCGACGACGAGGTGCAGTTCGCTCCCGATGCCGCGCCCTTTATCTCGCAAGTGCCCGGCTTCGTTCGCGGCGTGGCCCTGAAAGCGATGATCGCCAAAGCCAGGGAAAAGGGCGTAACGCTGATCGACGGCGCCTTCATGGAAGAAAACAACCCAATGAAATAGCGCCAACATGACCACGAGAGGAGGGAACATGGGATCATTCACCTTGACCCGGCGAGAGGCTCTGCTTGCCGGCGCTTCAACCGCGCTGGCGTGCGGCGCCCCTGGCGCCTCGGCGGCCAAGCCTGAGCTTGATCTTCAAGACCCCGCGGTGCGAGCGCGAGTGCGCGCCAAGGTGTCGGGTTCCGCTGCCGAGGAAACGGTGTACCGGTTCTACCGCCTGCACCTGTACGCGTATATGCATGACGGCAACCTCATGCCGCTGTTCACGATGAACAACCTGAATGTCACGCAGTGCTGTCCCCTGGAGGACAACCAGTACGCGTTCAAGGTTTTTGAGTGCGGCGTTTATTGCAAGTTCGACACCGACGAGGTGCTGGAATCCTGGGAAAACCCCATTACGGGAGAAGTGAGGGAACCCTGGACGTTCATCGGCGGCCCTCTGAACGTGAAAATCGGCCCCGACGGGGTGGAAACGCCGCCGGAGGCCACGGTCCATCCCACCGCCCTTCGCATGGAAACGTACGGAGGCATGGTGTTCGTGCCCGTCGCTTCGCATTTTTCCTATCCCAGCCCCTTCGAGCCGGAGGAATGGCCGAAGGAATCGCCCGGCCCTGTGCATTACTGGGATTCCCTGTTCGTTCACGCCGCCCGGCTGGAGGATGTGGCCAATCCGGACATCGACAATGCGCCGGCTTTCTGCCAGTTCCAGAATCTGGTTAGTTGGGGCCCGTGGGTGGGCATGGGCGGTCACGAGGGCCGCAGCTATGGAAGGGCCTACGGCACGAAACTGGCCAGCCTTGATGAGTTGCCGCCTGCGGCCCGGAAGTCCTTGGAATTGAAGGCGCCGAAGATCTTCGATGTGGAAAACTGGACGGAGTACCACGACTACATCCAGGAATACAAGGACACCTACGGTTCGTAGCGTGCTGGCCCGCACGTTATGAAAGTCTTTGAAATAGGGGACTACAGCAAGGGGTTCGGCCTGCATGCGGCCGAACGGCCCGTTCCCGTTCCTGGCTATGGCGAAGCGGTCATGCGGGTGCGCGCCACCGGCATCAACGCCCGCGACCTCACCATCATGCGCGGCAGCCTGGGCAAAACCGTAATGCCTCGCACCCGCGTGCCGCTGAGCGACAACGCCGGCGACATCATCGCGGCGGGCCCCGGCGCGGAGAACATCCAGGTTGGCGACCGGGTGACCATGAATCACTACTGGCAATGGCTGGACGGCGACTGGCGCGCGTCGATGGCGGAGCAGGACTATTCCGCCACCATCGACGGCTTTCTGGCCGAGCAGGTCGTGGTGCCGGCGGCGGCGCTGATAAAGCTGCCTGAAAGCCTGGGTTATGAAGAGGCCAGCGCTTTGCAAAGCCCCGGTCTCACCGCTTGGAACGCCGTGGTTGAAGCGGGCGCCGCCAAGGCCAGCGATACGGTCCTGACCCTGGGTTCCGGCGCCGTGTCCGTGTTCGGAATGCAATGGGCCAAAATGCTCGGCGCGCGATGCATCATCACGTCATCAAGCGACCAGAAACTTGCCCGCCTGAAAGCGCTTGGCGCCGATTTCGGCGTGAATTACCGCGCCAATCCCGACTGGCCCGCGGAGGTGCTGGAACTCACCGGCGGCGAGGGAGCGGACATCCTTCTCAACAATGTGGGCTTGAGCGAAATGGAGAACTGCCTGATGGCTGCCGCCTCCAACGGCCGCATCATGCACATCGGCGCCAACCCGGTGGTCCACAACCAGCCGCCGCAAGAGCCGCCGGCCCTGACGAAGCTGCCCAACCTCATTCTCAAGAACCTTACCGTGCGGGGCATCATCGTTGGCAGCCGGCGCATGTTCGTGGACCTTATCCAGGCCATGGTCAGCAACAACATCAGGCCCGTCATCGACCGGGTCTTCGATTGGGACGACATCTACGCTGCGATCGAATACATGCAAAGCGGCAAGAAGATCGGCAAGATCGTCATCCGGGTAACGTAGCGCCGTCTTCTATGTTGGTTGATGGGCGCAGGCGAACCACCATTTCCCATTCCCCTGGACGCCGCTGAGTTGAAAGCCGCCCGACTGGAATAGCGACATGCAACTCTCGATTGCTGACTCCGCCGAGAAATTTCTCCTGGGCTTAGGTGAGTTTCAGGATTTCGGAAGGGCAACAGAGTTTCTTGTGGAAGGAGAAATTCCTTACTACGTAAATGAGTTTTGGACTGCCGGGCAACGAAGGTCCCATTCCATTCACGAGATTTCATACCGCGCTTGCTTCAAGGCTCAATTGCCGGAGTTTTTTATTTCGCGTTTAACGCGGGTTGGCGCGACGGTTTTTGATCCGTTCATGGGCCGGGGCACAACATTGGTGCAGGCCGCGCTAATGAATCGATGCGCGTTCGGGAACGATATTAATCCTCTGTCCGTGCTGCTCACTCGTCCTCGTCTAGCCCCGATGACAGTGGGCCAGGTAAGAGACGCCTTGCGCACTGTCAGTTGGAATAAGGGGAAAATAGAGAGGAAGGATCTTCTTGCGTTCTACCATCCAAAAACGCTGACTAAGCTCGAAGCTCTAAGAACCTGGATTCGCGAGCGGAGCCCACTGGGCGCTGCGCAAGCAGATCCGGTGGTTGATTGGATCCGTATGGTAGCTCTGAGTCGTCTGTCCGGGCATTCGCCAGGATTCTTCTCTGGACGTTCCTTGCCGCCCAATCAAGCGATTTCCGTCAAAGCGCAGTTGAAGATTAATAGGAGGCTCGGTGTTAAGCCGCCAGAACGCGACGTTGCTGAACTAATTATAAGAAAAACCAAGTCGTTACTCCGCGACGGATGTGTGACTCAGCGCTCGTGTTTCCGCTTGCGCACCAGCGTTGCCTGGGCCGTGCCCGCGGTCGCAGACAAGAGTGTAGATTTAGTGGTAACGTCACCCCCGTTTCTCGACATTGTTCAATATGCCGCCGACAACTGGCTGCGCTGTTGGTTTGCCGAGATTGATCCATCTACCGTTGCTATCGATACGCATCGCACGACAGAAGCTTGGACGAAAATGGTTCGTGAGGTGATACGAGAGCAGGCAAGGATTGTCCGGCCTGGTGGATATGTCGCATTTGAAGTAGGCGAGGTGCGTAAGGGGAGCGTTCTGCTGGAGAAATTGGTTTGGCAGGCGGTTAAAGGCCTGCCGTTTGAACGATTGGGTGTAATGGTTAACAGCCAACAATTCACAAAAACAGCCAACTGCTGGGGCGTGATAAACGGATCAAAGGGAACCAACACTAACCGTATTGTGTTGCTTCAACGACTTTAGCGCCGCGTCCGCGCCAAGAGGTGCGATTCTGGAAAAGAACTTTCAATTCTCCTGGCGTGAGAGAGAAATTGCGATGGCCTTCAAGGTCTCGGTAGAGGATGTGCGGGAGTACCTCACTGACGGCCGTCGAGTTTCATTCATGATTGAACGACGATTGGC
>RKRP01000105.1 GCA_007571315.1 Gammaproteobacteria bacterium | reverse complement strand
ATGCCGACTTCGCCAGTATTGATCATCTTCCGCGCTTTGGCCTTGGTTTTCCGTATGTTCACGATGCCCCGCGCTGCGCCCGCTTTCGGCTTGTCTCGGTCTACTGAGTCCGTGCGCAGTTCGACCGTTCCATCATTGTTTTTCTTGCCGGTGAGGACTTGCGTGATTTCCAAGGCATGCCCGGAGCGCGGTGCATCGTATTCGCCTTGATCTTCGTGTATCACTCGCGCATCGGCGCGAGTGCGTGGCGCATCGGAGTCAACATCATCGGCGGACTTCTCGTTCAGGCGTCGTATTCCCGCTGCAGCGCGGCTCTTGCCGCCAAGCGCCTGCTCAACCGCTTTCTGCGCGGCGCCGGGAGGCCCTTTGACTTCGCCGTACTGAATGCGCCGGCCTTCCTTTTTCGCGACCGCCACCAGAGTGCGCTCCTCCGGCGGCAGCTTGGGAATGTACAGTTGCAAGAGTTCTTCAAGGCTCTCTTCGATTCTTTGGTCGTGGGCGCGCAAGGCGAGCAGTATCTGCCCCAATTCTTGCCACCCCTCCGCAGGGGCGCTGGTGCTCAGCCACTTCTCGGGGTCGGCGGAGGGCGGAATCAGGATGGGGCAGACAATGTAGCCCAGCTCCTTGCCGGGCGCGGTGCGCATCGCTCTGCCGACGGCCTGCACGACATCTATGGGGCTCTTGCGGGCCTCAAGGAAGGCCACGGCGCTCAATGACGGCGAATCGGTGCCCTCTCCGAAGATCCCGACATTGACGATGCCGTGCGGGCGCGCCGCGTCGGCGGCGGCCAGCCGTCCCTTGGCGGTTTCGCGCGCCGCGGCGTTGCTCGAGGCGTCGAGGTGTTCGAGTCTGTAATCGGATGCGGGCCTGCCTTTCGCGTTCTCGCTGAGCCAGCGCGAGACCCATTGCTTGACAATGTCGGCCTGGAGGTCCGCCGCCATGTTCTTGGACTTGTCCACCGTGTTCATGAAGGCGATGCATGACCTGATCGCTACTTTGTCGCCTTGGGTGGCGCCACCCATTGTTAGCGCGAATGCCAAGCCTCTCAGGTAGTCCGTGGTCGTTAATTGAGCGCGTCCCTTGCTTTTGGTTCTCTTGGCCAGATCATTCGCCGTGTTGAATGCATCGGGGTCGTTGATGCCCATGGCGATGATGCGATAGTCGGACAACCAGCGGTTGCGCACGGCTTCCTGGTAGCTCTTGCGGAACAGTTCCACTCCGAAGGTGGTTTCGTCGTCCATCGAACGTACGATCCAGTTCGGATTACCGGTGGGTTGTTTGCCGTCGTAGATGCGCGGCGTAGCCGTCTGATAGACGCGGTAAGTGGCGGGAAACTTGTCGCTGTCGTGGCAGACGGTGAAGTCGCGAAGGCGCTTTTCCTCTGCGTTCGCGGCGGCCGACTTCGAGTTTGCGCGCTTCAGTCCCGCCGTTCTGTGCGCTTCGTCCGCGATCACTACGCAAGCCCGGACACCTGCGTTCAGCAGGGCTTCCGATACCCTGGCGCTGCTTTGGTAGGTGCCGACGAGAACTTTTATCCCGTTGCCGAAAGCACCTTGGCGCATCCAGTCCGCTATTTCCGCGGCATCCGTGGTCACCTTGCCCTTGACTTCGGTAGCGCTGACGTTGCTGTTGTCAACAGTCGGATCGAGCGTGGCGTTGCGGCTTCCCTCCCGCTTGGGATCGTAGCCCGCGCTCGCGTCCGAGCAGACGGCCAGCACGTCTATCGAAACCGATGCGTTCTGCAGGTATTCGCGCCTGATCTGGGCAACGAGCGCGATGGAGGGGCAAAGTACGATGGACAGCCCGCCCGCCGGCGTGAGTTCTTCTATGATTCGAAGCGAGATTCGCGTCTTTCCCGTTCCGCAGGGCAGAATGATCCTGCCTCGGGCTTCGCCGAGAGGCAGTCCTCCGCTTTCCGAACGTTCTTGTTCCCTGAGTATGCGGACGCTATCGGCGACGGCTTCGTTTTGCATGCAGGATCTTGTCTGCATACGCTCGTCGCCGTCCGGATTTGGCTGGCAGTGTTCACAATCCTCGGGGGCGACATTCAGGTGTCGCTGCTGATGCAGGTCGTTTGTGATGTTGACCAGCTTGAGGGGCCTGTTGTGCATCGACGCGGACTGCATCGCGCCACTGGCGAGTGGATTATCGCCATTGGTGACCAGCCAGCGTTCAGCCCAGAGGTCGGAAGCGGACGCGGACGCGAATTTGGCTATCTCGTCATTCCGGATAGAGGCGCCGCGCCCTTCGTCGTCAAGTCGGCGCGACTTGCATTGGATTGCGATGTATTGCCCATCGTTGCGACGTGTCGCTACGGCGTCTATCCCCACATCCAGCTTGGTGGTCCTCGGGAAGTGTTTCTCTCTATCAGGCCACTTGTCCCAAGCCCAACACTCGGCAATGTCCCACTCCTTGATGAATGGGCCGCACTCCACAGTCACGACTTCGAGCCACTCTCCGTCGGTCTCTTGAGGATTCATCTCCGCAAGTTTGTCGGTCGCCGTTGCGATGCAGTCTTGCGCAGTCGAGGCCTTGATCATTTCTACCTCTTGAGACGTGTTTCCGTTCCGAATGCCACTCATGGTACCACCGCTCCTTTGCACGAGACGCGCGTGAAGCCGGAGTGGATCGACCACAACGGCCACATGAACTCGATCTATAATCCCCATAATGGGTATGTCCAATGAAATTGCGCTTTGGCCGTCTGCCGCAACGGGGCAGTCTTTAGCGGGCACACTGTTTACACGTACGCAGCAGCGTGTACTTGGCATTCTGTTTGGCCAGCCCAAACGGACCTTTCACGTGACCGAGATTATTGATTTGGCCAATATCGGACGGGGCGCTGTTTCGCGCGAACTGTTGCGGCTGGAGAGATGCCGGCTTGCAACCGTAACAAGAGAGGGCAAGCGAAAACTCTATCGGGCCAATGCCAGGTCAGCGGTTTTCCCGGAACTATGCTCGCTTGTGAAGAAGACCATCGTTTTCGCCAATCCGATCCGGGAGGCTCTGGAACCTGTTAGCGGCAAGATCGATCTTGCGCTCATCTACGGCTCGGCGGCCAAGGGGCGGGACACGGCGGCCAGCGACATTGATCTCCTGGCGGTATCGGATCATCTGCTTTCATTCGAAATGAACGCTTGCCTTTTCCCCGCAATGCATGAGCTGGGACGGCACATTGATATCCATCATTACACCCGCCAGGAATTCCGCGCCCGCAACAGGCCGCGCGACTGTTTTATCAGGCGGGTCCTGAACGGCCCCGCAATCTTTCTTGTGGGGTCCCGGGAGACAGCGAGTGAACTCTGCGCA
>RKRP01000038.1 GCA_007571315.1 Gammaproteobacteria bacterium | reverse complement strand
GCGATATACCCATTCGCGCGAGCCTGGTCGCGCATTTCCGGGCGGCTATACGGCACTTTGGGCTTTGCCGTCGCGCTCACGTTTGTGGCAAGCCTTACGGGATGGCTGGCCTTCGACAGTCTGGCCGACTCGCAATCGCAAGTGAATGAGCAAAGCATTCCTCAACTGGCTGGATCTTTCGCTGTTGCGCAGCGGGGAAGCGCCCTCTCGGTGGCGGCGTCGCGCTTGACCGGAGCGGCCACGCAGGAAGAGCTTCAAGATGTTGTTGCCGGCATCCGCAACCAGCGCCAGTCGTTCGAGACTCAGTTGCTGGACCTCACCAGCCAGAGCGGCGAACGATTTGGACAGGTTCGGAATCGCGGCGGGGCCGTGCTCGCCAACATCGATGCCATTGTGCGAGCGGCAACCGAACGTCTGGCGCTGGAGGAACGCGGTTCGGCGCTGCGCCAGGAGATAGCGGCCCTGCGACAGGAACTGGATGCCATGGCGAATGACGCGCCAGGCCAGACCGGGAGCCAGGCGATGCTGGCAATCAATCTGCTGAGCAGCGCAATGGTTGCGCTGGATGCCGAGTCGCTGGAAGCCATCCGCGAGAGCTTTGAAGACCTGGCCGCGTCAATCAGGAGGGACGCTTCGCGGGCCGCAGTCGGGGCGCGGCGGCGCAATGTGCTGACATCGGCGATCAACCGGCTGTCCGCCCTAGGCAATGTGCGGTGGGGCGCATTCGGGTTCCGCGCCGAACAGCTTGCCGTGATTGAGCGTGAACAGGCATTGTTTGCCGAGAACCGCGTTCTCGCCGATGAGCTGATCGCCGCAATCGACACTGTGGTAAGCGGCGCGAGGGAGGGAGCGACGGCAGCAACCCTGGCTTCGGGCGATGCCATTGACAATGGCAGGCTGCTGCTGTTGACCATTAACGGAATCAGCATCCTGGGGGCCGCGCTGGCCGCCTGGCTGGTTGTGGGCCGATTGCTGCTGCGGCGCCTGGAGCGCCTGTCGCGTCGAATGCGGTCCATGGCGGATGGCGAACTTGAGGCCGAGGTGGTGGTTGAGGGCCGTGACGAGGTTGCCGAAATGGCCGGGGCGCTTGAAGTTTTTCGCCGCCACGCCCTGGAAGTGCAGCGGCTGAATCTGGTTGAAAAACTGGCGCGGGAACTTCGCGAGAAAAACAGCGATCTGGAAACAGCCATGACGCAGCTGCGCCGGGCGCAGGATCAGATTGTGGCCCGGGAGAAGCTCGCGGGGCTCGGCGAATTAACCGCCGGGGTAGCGCACGAAATACGCAATCCATTGAATTTCGTAAGGAACTTCTCCGAGGCCTCAGAGGAATTATTGGCCGAGCTGAACGAAGAACTGGCGGATGAGGAAAATCGCTTTAGCGACGCGCAAAAAGAAGTTGTAGGCGAAATTTGCGATCTTCTGTCCACCAATCTGAAGCGCGTTAGCGATCACGGGGGGCGCGCCGACCGCATTGTGAGCGAAATGGTCCGAATGGGCGGTTCAACGGGCAATCGGCAGCCAACCGACATCAACCGGCTCCTGGAGAACCAGTCGGATATAGCCATTCGCGAATTTCAGGAGGCCAATCCGGAGGTTCAACTTGAAATCGAGCGGGATATGGATCCCACCGCAGGGCGTGTTGACGTGGTGGCGCAGGATATTGCGCGGGTATTCCAAAACCTGATCGATAACGCCTGTTACGCAGCGCAGGACCGGTTCCGCGCGGAAAAGGAGCGCGGCAAACAATACGCAGCTACAATCAGGCTTGCCACCCGGCAGCTGGATGACAAGGTCGAGGTGCGGATTCGGGATAATGGCACGGGTATTCCGCAGGAGTTGGTGGAGAAAATATTCCACCCGTTTTTCACGACCAAGCCAACCGACAAGGGAACGGGCCTGGGACTGTCGATTTGCAACGACATCGTTCGCGGGCATGGCGGGTCGATTCGCGTGGAAACAGAGTCCGGGCGCTATACCGAAATGATCCTCGGAATACCGAACGCAACCGCGGCCGCGGCCGGCGGCGAAGCCAGCGCAAGCGCCCAGCCCCAATAAGCCGCCGGGCGCGAATCATGCCTCTTCCCGCAGTATCCGCAATCATGTCTTTCCGGCTCTGTCTTGGCGTCTGCCTGCCCCGTCTGGCATCTTTCCCGGCAGGCCCGGCCTGGGTCCCGAACCGGCCGGCGCCGCCAACCGCGGCGACCGCCATCGCGCCGGTCCGATTGTGCTGCGCAATCCTCGCGGCCATGGCGCTCGCCGCGTGTTCCCTGGAACCGGCCAGCGTGGCGCCTGCCGCGGCAAAGACAATTCCCGAAGGCTTCGCCGCAAGCGCCGCGCCCGGCAGCCACGCTTCGGTCCAGTGGTGGAAATCCTTCGATGATCCAACCCTGGACCGGGTGGTTGAAGCCGTGCTCGATTCCAACTTCGATCTGGCCATCGCGACCGCCCGCGTCGAACAGGCCCGAGCGCGGGCGGTCATCGCAGGCGCGGCAGCATTCCCGCTGCTTCAGCCTTTCGCCGGCGGAACCGACTTCGAGATCCCCACCAACGCCGGAATCGGCGCGCAGCTCGATGAGTTGGGGCTGGACGATGAAACCTATCAGTCGTTCGGCGTGATGCTCCCCGACCGGCTGGGGCTTACAACCTGGTCTTTGGGCAGCGATTTCTCCTATGAGCTGGACTTCTGGGGCCGCGTCCGCAGCTCCGCCCGAGCCGCCGGAGCAGAGCGGCTGGCTTCGGAGGCGGACTACAGGACCGCTCGCATCGGCATTCTGGCGAGCGCCATGCAAACGTATTTCGAGATCGCTCACCTCAGGCGTCAGCAAAACCTGGCGGCTGAGAGCGTAGCGATTCTTGACGATCAACGGCAGCTTGCCGAAACGCGCTACCACAGTGGCATTGCCGAGCCTCAACAACTGTACGCCGCCGGGCGGCGGCTCAAGGCCGCGCAAGGCGAGCTGGCGCAAATCCAGGCGCGCGCCGCCGATGCGGAGAGCCGTCTCTGGGTGCTCATGGGGGGTTATCGCGCCGACCTGGCTGATCGACTGCCCGGAGCGCCAACGCTATCGGCCGCTCTTGAGGACATCCCGGCAGGCGTGCCGGCTGATTTGCTGGTTCAACGCCCCGACGTGATTGCTGCGCGGCAGCGCATGGAATCCTCGCGCTACGGCGTGGGCGCGCGGCGCGCCGAACTGCGTCCTTCCCTGTCCATCGCCGGGACTATCGGCCTGCAAGCCACCGACACCGATAACTGGTTCGACCCGGACCAGTGGTTCGAGAATCTGACTGTCAACCTGCTTGCGCCGGCCTTTCAGGGCGGACGCCTGCGCAGCAACCTGGCGCTCGCCGAAGCGCGGCTCGACGAAGCAACCGCTGCCTATGGACGCACCGTAGTAACCGCCGTGGCCGAGGTTGAGGCGGCGCTGACCGGATGGACGGCGAGCCGGGAGCGCCATGCGGTCATCGCGCTGCTGGCTGAACAGGCGTTCGCGGAGGCCGAGCTGCGGCAGCGGCGCTACCTGGCCGGCGTGGGCGCCTACGGGAGCTGGCTTGAGGCTTCCCGGGCCCGCGTTGGCGCGGACTCCTTGCTGGCCACGGCGCAGCGCGACTTGGCCATGGCGCGGCTTGCCCTGCATCGGGCCCTGGGAGGCCACTGGATCAACCCCCAGGCGAATGAGACGGGGGCAATAGCCGGAGCGCCGGGAGAGCAGGGGGAGTAGCGGGAGGAAGGACAGGAAGCGATGCGCAGATGGAGCAGACCTCTTCTGGCAGTGGCCATCATCGCCGGTTCCGTGGCGCTCGCCACCCTGCTGGTGTCGCTGGCGCCAAAGCCGGAAAGTCGCGGTTTGCCGCCACAGCTGCCGTTTGCGTTGACTGGCGCAGTGGCCGCTGGCGACCCTGCCGTTCCGGTTTACGGCTCCGGAACCGTGCGGCCCTCGGCTGAAGTCGATATCGCAGCCCAGGTTGGCGGCAAGGTCGTTTGGGTCGATCCCGGCTTTCAGCGTGGACGGCGGGTAAAGGCCGGACAACTCCTGTTCCGCATTGAAGAGGCGGACTATCGCCACGGCCTGGAAATCGCCACCGCCGAGCTTGACGCCAGCCGGGTGGCCGTGCTGGAGGCCGAGCAAGAGGCAAGCATCGCCACTACCGAGTACGCGCTTTTTACCGAACGTCAGGAACTGGCCGGCCAGGCGCCGCCCAGTCCGCTGACTTTGCGCAAACCCCAATTGAGAGCGGCCCGTGCTGCGCTTGCGCGCGCCGAAGCCCGCCTCGCCGAAGCCCAACTGGCGCTCGACAGAACGCGGGTTGCAGCTCCCTTTGATGGCTTCGTTCGTCAGGCGGAGTTGGCGGCAGGCCAGATCCTGGCGCCAGGGCAGACTGTGGGGCGGCTGTTTGCGGCGGATGCGGTGGAGGTTGTTGTGCCGTTGTCGGATGCGGATGCCGCCCTGATTCCCGGCCTGAGGGAATTTCAGTCCCGGGATGCCGAACGGCAGGTGGCGGCCCGGGTCACGGCCCGCTTCGGAGACGGCGTCTATGCATGGGCCGGGCGTGTGGACCGTGTCGCGGCCGCGCTCGACGAGCAGACCCGGATGATTGACGTGATTGTGCGCGTGCCGGATCCATTCTCCCCGGGCAATCCCCTTTCAGGCGCGTCCGCGGCGGCTGGCGCCCCTCCGTTGCTGGTGGGCGCATTCGTTGACGTGGAACTGGAGGGCGTTGCGGCGGTGGAGCACTTCCGGGTTCCCCGGGCCGCGTTGCAGCCCGGCAACCAGGTGTGGACAGTGGGCGCGGGCGGACGGATCGGCATTGTCGAAGTGCGCGTGCTGCAGCGCGGCGACGATGAAGCCATCGTGGCTGGCGCGCTTCAGGCCGGCGAAACGGTGGTTACCGGCGGACTTCAATTCGCCATCGAAGGCATGCGTGTCCTGACCGAAGCTGATGGGCCGCAGTGAGCGCGCCTGACCCGACTCGCAAGGAGCCGCCCGGCCCGATCGCCTGGATGGTGGGCAACAGCGTCGCCTCCAACCTGCTGATGTTCGCCATCGTCGCCGCCGGCCTGGTGGCGCTGACCGGCCTGGGGCGCGAAGCCTGGCCGGTGCTGCCCTTCTACACGATCGAGGTCTCGATGGCCTACCCGGGCGCAAATCCGCGCGAGATCGAAGAGTCCATTGTGATCAAGATCGAGGACCGGGTCAGCGGGCTTGAAAACGTCAAGGCGGTTCGGTCGGTGGCAGCTCCGGGCATGGCCTCGGTGCGCGTGGAAATGAACAGCTCCGCAGACATGGATCAGGCGCTGCAAGACATCGAAACGGCGATCAGCCAAATTCAGACGTTTCCCGCCGCCGCCGAGCGCGCGGTGATCCGCGAGATGACCAACGAAAGCAGCGTCATCCGCATGATCGTCCACGGCAACGCGCCGGAGCGTTCCCTCAAGGAACTGGCCTATTGGATAGAGGATGAACTGGCCTCGCTGCCGGAAGTGTCGCTGGTGGAAGTGAGCGGCATGCGCAACTACGAGATTTCCATCGAGGTGGCGGCGCGCCGCCTGCGCGCGCTGGGGCTCACCCTTGAGGACATCGCCGGCATCGTCCGCGCCAGTTCCCTGGACCTTTCGGCGGGCAGCATCGACACTCGCGAATCCCAGGTGCGCGTGCGCACCCAGGGCCAGCGTTATGCGCAGCAGGACTTCGAGGACATCGTGCTGCTGGCGCGCGAAGACGGCGCCGTATTGCGGCTGGGCGACATCGCCACGGTGCGCGATGAGTTTCAGGATGTGGATCTGATCCTTCGGCACAACAATCAACCAGCCATCTTCGTGGAGGTGTTCCGGGGCGAGGATGAACGGGTGATGGATGTCGCCGCGGCGGTGCGCGAGCATATCGTCGGCGTGCTCGGCCCCTCGCTGCCGGACGGCATCGGGATTACCGTGTGGAACGACGAGTCGCTGTCCTACTCGGAGCGGGTCGATCTGCTGGTCAAGAACGGTTTTCTGGGCTTGTTGATGGTCTTTACGGCGCTGGCCCTGTTCCTGCAGATACGGCTGGCCCTGTGGGTGGTAGTGGGTCTTACGGTCACCTTTGTCGGCACCCTGGCCGTAATGCTGGCGTTCGACATTTCGCTCAGCACCATCTCGCTGTTCGTGTTCGTGCTCGCCATCGGCATCGTGGTCGATGACGCGGTGATTGTGAGCGAGCAGATCCAGCGCGAACGCGCCAGAGGCACGCCCGGCGTCGCCGCGGCAATCCGCGGCGCCCGGCGCATCAAGTCGCCGCTGACCTTCGCCGTGCTGACCTCCATCGTAGCCTTCATTCCGCTGCTGTACATTCCCGGCGGCGTGGGCGATATCTGGCGACCGCTGCCGGTCATGGTGATCGGCATGCTGGCGATTTCGCTGGTGGAGTCGCTGTTCATCCTGCCAAGCCACCTGTCGCACCTGCCCGGACCGGACTGGCGCCCGAAAAACGTTATCGACCGCTTCCTTGCCGTAACCCAGGGAGCGGTGGACAAGGGCTTGAAGCGGTTCGTTAACGGGCCGCTGGACCGCCTGCTGCGATTCGCCACCGACCAGCCTCTAACCGTAGTTGCCGGCGCCATTGGCGCGCTGGTTTTAAGCATCTCGCTGATTCCGGCAGGCTTCGTGGCAACCACGTTCGCGGACATCGTGGAGGGCAACTTCGTGGTGGCGACCATCGAGATGCCCGACGGCGCCACTGCGGAACGCACCTATGAAATGGCCTCGGAAATCGAGACGGCCGGCCTGGCCGTAATCAAGCGGCTATCCGAGCAACGGCCGCAAGGCGCGCCGCCCTTGCTGTCCGGGGTTACCGTAACCGTGGGCCGGCGGGCGCGCGCGGAAGGCGGCAGCGTTATCGCGGAACCCACGCTCAACCCGGAAGCGAACATCGCTGCGGTCGAATTCAGGCTCGTTAGCGGCCAGGAACGCCAGGTCACCACCACCGAAGTGGCGCAAGCCTGGCGCGACGAGGTGGGTTTGAAGCCCGCCGCGCGCAGCGTCGCCATTACCGGCGAAGCGCTCAATCTGGGCAACCCGGTCGAGGTGGTGCTTTCGCATCCGGACGGCGGCCGCCTTGCGGAAATCGCCACCGAGGTGGTCAACCGGCTGCGCGACATCGAAGGCGTATTCGATGTGCGTTCCGACCATGCGCCGGGGGTGAGGGAAGTGCAGTTGCAGTTGCGGCCCGAGGCGCGCACTCTGGGCGTGACGGTGGAGGAGCTGGCGCGGCAGGCGCGGGCCGCGTTTTTTGGCGTGGAGGCGCTGCGCGTGCAGCGCGGCAGCGAGGAGGTCCGGGTGATGGCGCGCTTGCCGGCCGAGGAGCGCAACGCCATCACCGACATCGAGCGCTACCTGATCCGAACGCCGTCCGGCGGCGACGTGGCGCTCAATGAGGTGGCCTCGCTGCGCATCGGCAACTCGCAACCCGCCATCAACAGGGAGGACGGGCAACCCGTGGTTACGGTGATCGCGGACATCGACCTTCTGACCATCTCCTCCGGCGAGGCCAACGGCATACTGGCCAATACGATCCTCGCGGAGCTCGTCGCCCAGGACCCGGATCTGAGCTATTTCCAGGGCGGCGAACAGGCGCGCCAAGTTGAATCGCTGAGTTCGCTTTACCGCGGCTTCGCCATCGCCATGCTGCTGATCTTTGCGCTGCTGGCAATCCCGCTGCGCTCCTACGCTAAGCCGTTCATCGTCATGTCGATCATCCCGTTTGGGCTGATTGGCGTGATATTGGGGCACTGGCTGTTGCAGGTGCCGGTAGGCGCCTCAACGATCATGGGCGTGCTAGGCTTGAGCGGCGTGCTGGTGAACGACTCGCTGGTGATGGTCAACTTCATCGATCAGCGGCTGCGGGAGGGCGCGCCGCCGCGCACCGCCGTAATCGACGGCGCCAAGGGTCGTTTCCGGCCGATCATGCTGACTTCCGTAACCACCTTTCTCGGCTTCACGCCGCTGATTCTCGAGCCGTCCATACAGGCGCAATTCCTGCGGCCCTTCGCCGCCGCGCTGGGCATCGGCATCCTGATCACCACGGTGATTCTGATGCTGGTGGTGCCCGCCATTGCAACGCTGCAAATGCGCTTCGCATCCCGGGTGCGCAGCGCCCTGGCCAAGCCACCGGCAACTGCCCCGGATATTTCCTGAGCCGTCGGGATTTTCGGCGCCGGCACGCGCCGGCGCGCCAAAAGTCAGGCAAGCGCTCTCATTATCTCGTAGATGATGCAGGCGGCCAGAGGACCGAAGGCGAACACGATGCCCACCGGCAGCGCGGCCTTGCTCATCCATGGCGGGAGCGGACGCCGGCGAATCCATTCGCTCCCCGCAAGAATCATGGCCAGGCCGTCCACGATCGGCCCCGGCAAAAGGTTGATTACGCAAAATCCCATGGAGAACAACGCGGCGAGTTTCAAATAGTCATCCACGCCTAAAGCGGCATCGTCCAATCCCAACAGGGTCAGTTGCAGTCCGCCGCCAAAATTGGCGATACGCATGTCGCCAAACACCATCTTGAAGCCCGCCATGGCGGTGGACCAGAAATACCGGAAGGTATCGACGAAAGCCCCGCCGATTCCGGCGAATATCCGGCCCGCCGAAGCGCCGGTCTCAGCAGGCGCAACGCCAAGATACTCGAACATGTCGATGCGGAGCGAATCCGACTGCCAGTCGGTAACGGCCACTTCATATTGCTGCTGTCCATCGCGCATCACGTCCAGCGCGACGGTCCCCGTGTCGCCGACGCGGTCCGCCAGCGCCACGCCCACATCGGCCCAGGAATCGGTTGTCCGGCCGTCCACCGCAACGATCAGATCACCCGAACGAACGCCCGCCTCGAAAGCGCGGCCTTCCACATCCACATTGCCGATCAGCGCCGCGGAGGGCGTGTGGAACACCACATAGGCGATCGCCAGCAGAACGAAAGTGCAAAGCGCGTTGAATGCCGGACCGCCCGAAGCAAACACCAGGCGCCGAAGAGGCGAGTTCCTGCGATACTCCCCAGCCTCCACCTCCGCGAAAAATGACGGAAAGATCCCGAAACGGAACTCGGTGCCATGGCGGTCCTTCACGGTTGCGGTCGCCCACGCAGGTCCTCGGCCAAGCCACATCCTCACAACCTTCATGCCGGTCAGGCGGGCGGCAAGAAAGTGGCCGAACTCATGGGCAAAAATGAAAATCGGCACCGAGATGATGAGCGCAATGATGACATCCATTGGAAAACCCTCCTGTTCCTGCGGCCGTGCTAGATCGGGAGCCGCTGCCCAACCACGAACTTGATGCTGTGATGAGGGGCGGAACTGGGCACTGGATCCACCTTCATCCTGCGGCTGTCCCGAGGCAATTCCAACTCGAAGTGGCGCGTTATCAAAAGCAGATTGAACGCCAATTGGAACTCGACCCAGCGGTGAGCGAGACACAGGTGCGTTCCCAGGCCAAACGGCGAAAACGCGCCCCGCCGCCGATGCTCATTCCGCGGCGCGGCAAATCGGTCGACATCGAACGATTCGGGATTCGCGAACACATCGCCGGAATAATGCGGAGCGGCCTGGGCAAGCACCACCAGGGTGCCCACAGGCAGCTCATAACCCTCGATCATGCATTCGTTGACCACATGGCGCATAAGGATGGGAATGATGGGATACAGGCGCAGCGCCTCCATGATTACCCGGTGCGTCACGTCGATGTTGGCCAGGTTGAACTCGGACGGGTCCGGGGTTCTGCCGTCCGCAAAAAGCGCATCGGCCTCTTTCTGCACCTGCTTGCAGATCTCCGGGTGCCTCGCAAGGGAGTGGAGCGAGAAACCGAGCGCGGCGCCGATGTACATGCTGGCCAGCACCGGCGTCGCGAACAGGAAAGGCATGTCGGCCTCTGACAGGAATTGCTGGTCCGCCTGATGAACCGCCAGTATGTGATCGACCAGATCACGGGGCCGGTACTCGCGCCGGGCGGGCGTATGCCGGTCGCGGACCTGCTCCACCATTTCGATCATGCGGACGTACTTTCGCCGCATGGCCCGCGTTTTGATCATGAACGCGGGCATGGAACGCTGCACATACACCGCCAGCGCCCGGTGCTGAAACTCGTAAACATCCTCGAAGTATTCTCTTGCGTCCATGCTCAGCATCGCCTCCGACAATTGCGGCAATAGCATCGTCCTGCACGAGTGCGCCAGTTCGCGAGGCTCGCCGACCTTCCAGCGCGCCAGCGACTCCTTCGCCATGCTGTGCAACTCAGGCACGCGCTCCAGCATCATTGAGCGGGCGTATCCTTGGCGGAGCAGCTTGCGCATGCGGTAGTGCTCCGCTCCGTCGAGGCCGGGAATCGAGCGGGTGGCCCCAAACGCCTCCTCCAGGCCGCTCAGGATGCGCTTGGAGTGCATGAACAACCGGGAGTTGCGATTGAGCCAGGCGTTGGTTGCGGCGCCGGAAAGCACAACCACATTGCGCAGAAGCAGCGGAATGTTGATGCGCGCCACGGGGCCGTAGCGATCATGCAGGAAATTGAAAAACGGCGCCAGGTTGCCGTTGAAACGCCGCCAAGCCAGGAGGTCTCTGAGCCGTATCTTCGGGATCGGCTTGCGCGCGATCCGGCGGCGGCTCATCGAAAGCGACACATAGCTCTCCTTGACCGCGGTCTTGATCGATTGGCCAAGCAGATCAAGATTGCCAAGGAAGTCGATGCGTTGCCGGTGGGCCTCCAGTTCTTCAGGCTCCATCATGAACTGAAACGCCTGACAGGCATCCACAAGTCCAACGAGCAGGACATCGCGCGGGTCCAGCAGCATGGTGTCGCTGAACACGATATCCATAATGCGCGCGCGCGGATCCCAAAGATCCGGGAAATCACCGCCCCTGGCGGACCTCTGCCGGGTCCAGAAACCGCCCGAATGCGATCGCAGTATGCCCCGCCGCTCCAGCCGGCGCAAAACCCGTTCGAGCAGCACATCGGCGCTGCCCGCCAACCTCTCCACCCAGTATTGAGCGTTGTAGGTGCGCTCCTCGGCCACGACCGAGGCCAGCATGGAGTCAAGAATGTCGTCGCCCGTCTCCGTCGAATCAACAACCACAAGCTGCTTGAGGTCCGTGTCGATTCGGCCCATCAAGGCCAGGTCGGCGAGCACCGCGCCACTGATGCAACACTCGAGATTCCAGAAATTGACGTTTTCCAGATAGCCGCTCTCGTCGTTGAGAAGGATGACGATGAGCTCGCCGAGCAGAGTAATCGGCGGCAATTGAACGCTATCGGGATTCTTTGCCATGATCGAGAATTCCTGGGCTACCCGGCTACTCAGCGCCAGTCAGACCGGTCCCCATGCCAGGCCGCGGCGCGTTCGCCTGAAAATCTTGCGGCTTG
>RKRP01000170.1 GCA_007571315.1 Gammaproteobacteria bacterium | reverse complement strand
GGGAGAGGAGAGCAGCGGCGGCGGCTGGTAGGGAAGGTAGCGCAGGGACAGCGTGGTGCCGGCGAGCGGGGAGAGAGTCAGGAGCACGAGGTGGAGGACCGGTGGCAGCACGGGGCGGCGAAGGGAGAGATCGGAGATGGGGAGGCGTGGAGCCGCGGGGCGTTAGTGCAGCGGGGCGGCGGGGGTGGGGGGGAGGGCCCGCAGCAATAACGCCGCGGGGCTTAAGGCATGCTCATTTCCGATATTTCCGTGCGCCGCCCGGTGCTGGCCGCGGTCATCAGCCTGGTGCTGCTGATTCTCGGCCTGCTGGCGGGCAGCACGCTGTCGGTGCGCGAGTTTCCAGACATGCAGCCGCCGGTGGTGTCCATCGATACCCGCTACACCGGCGCTTCCGGCGATGTGATCGAACGCCGCATCACCCAGGTGATCGAGGAGGAAGTGTCCGGCCTCGACGGCGTGGTCAAGATGACTTCGCGCAGCCAGGACGAGCGCTCCACCATCACCATGGAATTCGCCCTCGACCGCGACATCGACGGCGCCGCCAGCGATGTGCGCGAGCGCGTTTCCCGGGTGCTGCGCCTGCTTCCGGAAGAAGCCGACCCGCCGCAAACCACCAAGCAGGACGACATGATGGACGCCACCATGTATGTGGACGTGTCCAGCGACACCCGCTCGGTGATGGACGTGACCGACTACGCCGAGCGCAATCTCGTGGACCGCCTCAGCGCCATGGAAGGCGTGGCCTCCGTCCGCGTAAGCGGCGGCCGCCGCCCGGCCATGCGCGTGTGGCTGGACCGCGACGCCCTGGCCGCCCGCGGCCTCACCGTGCAGGACGTGGAAAGCACCCTGCGCCGCGAAAACGTGGAGCTTCCCGCCGGCCGCATCGAGTCGGTGGACCGCGAATTCACCCTGCGCGCGGTAACCCGCCTCAACACCCCGGAAGACTTTGGCGCGCTGGTGGTCGGGCGCGGCCCCTCGGGCGGCTTCGTGCGCCTGAACGAAGTGGCCGACGTGCGCCTGGAGCCAGAGAACACCCGCTCCATCGCCCGCTCCAACAAGCAGGCCGGCGTGAGCCTGGGGATCGTGCCGCAGGCCCAGGCCAATATCGTGGCCGTCAACCAGGGCGTCATCAAGGAGGTGGAGCGGCTGCAGTCGTCGCTGCCCGGCGACATCAACATGGACGTGAACGTGGACTTCTCCGAGTTCGTGGGCAAGTCCATGGTCGAAGTGATCAAGGCGCTGTTCATCGCCCTGGGCGTGGTGCTGATGGTGATGCTGCTGTTCCTCAACTCCTGGCGCGCCACCCTGATTCCCGGCCTCACCATCCCCGTGTCCATCGTCGCCGCGGCGATGGTGATGGCGGTGCTGGGCTACACCATCAACACGCTCACCCTGCTGGCGGCGGTGCTGGCCATCGGCCTGGTGGTGGACGACGCCATCGTGGTTCTGGAGAACATCGTGCGCCACCGCGAGCAGGGGCGCCCGCCGCTGCTGGCGGCCATTGACGGCAGCCGCCAGATAGGCTTCGCCGTAATCGCCACCACGGTGGTTCTGGTTGCCGTGTTCCTGCCGGTGGCTCTGGCGCCCGGGCGCATTGGCGTGCTGTTTGGCGAATTCGGCATTGCGCTGGCCTCCGCGGTGGTTTTTTCCTCGCTGGTGGCGCTCACCCTGGTGCCCATGCTGTGCTCGCGCATGATGCGCTCCCAGCAGCAGGTTGAGGGCTCCGAACGCGGCCGCGCCCGCGGCCAGGCGTTTCGCGCCCTGGCCGCCGCCTACCGCTCCGGCATGACCCGCGCGCTTCGCAAGCCGTGGCTGGCGCTTCTGCTGGTGGCGGGCGTGAGCGCCGCCGGCTATTTCCTGTTCGACCAGCTTCCCCAGGAATACGCGCCGCTGGAAGACCGCGGCATGATGATCGTAATGGTGCGCGGCCCGGAAGGCGCCAGCTTCGACTACATGGACGATCAGATCTCGGCCATCGAGGACATCGCCGTCCGCCAGGTGGAGGCCGGCGAGGCCCGCCGCGCCATCATCCGCACCGGCGGCTGGGGGGCCGGCAGCGACATCAGTTCCGCCTTCATGTACATGCCTCTGGAGCCGCACGATCAGCGCCGCTACACCTCGGCGGAAATCGCCGGGCAAATGCGCGGCCCGCTGTCGGAGCTGCCGGGCGTGCGGGCCATGGTGTTTTTGCCGCCCAGCCTCAACATGGGCGGCGGCCGCGAGCTGCAGGTGGTGCTGCGCGGCAACGAATACGACCAAATCGCGGAATGGCGCGACCGGGTGCTGGACCGGGTGCGCGAAAACCCGCGCATCATCGGCATGACCTCGGACTACAACGAAACCAAGCCGCAAATCAAGGTGGCTGTGGACCGCGCCCGCGCCACCGACCTGGGCGTGTCGCTGCGCGATGTGGGCGAAACGCTGCAAACCATGCTGGGCTCGCGGCGCGTCACCACCTACATCGACCGCGGCGAGGAATACAACGTGGTGTTGCAGGCCTCCGAGGAGGACCGGGTTACCCCGCAGGATCTGAACAACATCTACGTGCGCGCCTTTTCCGGCGAGCTGGTGCCCCTGGCCAGCCTGGTGCGGCTGGAGGAAAGCTCCGGGCCGCGCCAGTTCCAGCGCTTCAACCGCCAGCGCTCCATCAAGCTGTCCGCCAACCTTCAGCCCGGCTACTCGCTGGGCGAGGCCCTGGACTTTATGAACGAAGTAATCGCCGAGGAAGTGCAGGATGAGTCCTTAAGCGTCCAGTACGACGGCGAGTCGCGCGAGTACGTGGAGTCCGGCAACCAAATCTACTTCAGTTTTTTGCTGGCGCTGGTGATTTGCTTTCTGGTGCTGGCGGCTCAGTTTGAAAGCTTCATCCATCCCTTCATCATTTTGCTTACAGTGCCGCTGGCGCTGGCCGGCGGCATGCTGGGGCTCAATTTGTCCGGCGGTTCGATCAATGTGTTCAGCCTCACCGGCTGCATCATGCTGATTGGCCTGGCCACCAAAAACGGCATCCTCATCGTGGAGTTCTCCAACCAGCTCCGCGACCGCGGCCTGCCGGTGGTGCAGGCGGTGCTGGAAGGCGCCACCACCCGTCTGCGCCCGGTGCTGATGACCAGCATGTGCACCGTGGGCGGCACCATCCCCCTCATCGCCAGCGACGGCCCGGGTTCCGCGGCGCGGCGCACGCTGGGCGTGGTGGTGCTGGGCGGCGTGCTGGTGTCGGTAGTGCTCACCCTGTATGTGGTGCCCTGCATCTACGCCATGCTGGCCGCCCGCACCCGCCCCGTCAACGCCGTCTCCCGGGCCGTCCAGGCGTTGCGCAAGCTGTCTCTTATCCACAGCTGACGCTGCC
>RKRP01000196.1 GCA_007571315.1 Gammaproteobacteria bacterium | reverse complement strand
TCCACGGCGCGGTCGAGAGCCTGATGCGCCTTGCGCAGGTTCGGCGGCATCAGGTCGGGATCGTAGAGATCGGCGAGTGTTGAGTCCGGATGGGTGTCGCGTGCGTCGAGCACGTCTTGGGCGAGCCGTTCCAGTTTTGACAAGTCCGGGTTATTGGGCGGCAACGGAAAGGTGTTGTAGGCGAGACCGATGGAATAGCGGTAGCGACTTTCGAGCCGTCCGCCGATATGGCGCAGCCAGACCATATGCATGACAGAGGTTAGTAGTGCGAAATCGGTAAGCGAAGCGTTTTCCAACACGCGAACGAGGTTGCTCGGAATGACCGGAGGCTCCAGCCAACCGATCGGTGCATACTCCCGCCGTTCCGAACTGACTTCGGGTATCACCAAGAACGGCGCGGTCGGGATGACATTGACGTGGTAGAGCGTGGGCGTTGCCGCAAGCTTCTGCGTCGGGCGGCTCTTGCTGGCTTCCCGATACGCTCGGACGGCAGCAATTCTTTCTCGCACCCGCGGCATTCCCGCCAGCACGCCCGGTGGCGCGTCGTGCAGCGCAAGAATCCAGCGCTCGCCGCCTTGCAGGTATTCGCGTGCCCCGACATAGGGCCGCAGGTACGGCTGTGATTTTGGCTCGCCCGCAATGAAGTCGGCGCGTTGTTCGGCATTGAAGATGTAGTGGCCACCGTCTATGGGCTTGGAGCCGATAATCAATCTGTCCATTCCATTGATCGGCGCGCTTTCCTCCCGCACCGTCAGATGCGGGTCGGACTGGCCGCTTGCGTCGAACAGGTACGGTGACAACGCCTTGCAAGGGGTTTCCTCTGGTTCGCCCCTGATGTCGGGATAGTTGAACAGCCGCTTCTCTGTCCGCTCCGTGTCCCGCTGATCGAGACCGAGAATCACCACATGCACATGCGCCTTGCCGCGTGCGTCCGATCCCCAGGCGAAGGTCCGGTGCGCGAAGGCAATCTCCAGTCCGCACCGTCCGAACAGGATCGGCCAGAGCTGCGCTACCTGCTCCCCCTGCGTGATGGAGTTGGTTGCAACAAAGCCAATGCGGGCATCTCCATCCTTCACGTATTCTCCCGCCTTGATGAACCACGCGCAGACGTAATCAAGCGTGCCGCCGCTCTTGCCGAGCGCGGCGACCCTGCGCACCTGCGCGCGCTGCTCCGGCATCTGGTGCTTCGCGCCGACGAATGGCGGATTGCCGAGCACAAAGGAGCATTTCTCCGGGGGTAGCACATCCGACCAGTCCATTTCGAGCGCGTCGCCGTGAACGATGCGCGGCGAAGTTTGCAAGGGAATGCGTGCATAGATTTGCCCGAATTCCATGCTCAGGCGGTTGTTCATGATGTGGTCCATCATCCATAACGCAGTTTCGGCGATGCGTGCCGGAAACTCGCTGATCTCAATTCCGTAGAACTGATTCACATTCACCAGCGACAGCCGCTCGGGCAAAACATCCATCTGCCCCCCCGGATGGAGCTCCTTCAGCAGTTGTATTTCCAGCAGCCGCAACTCACGGTAGGCGATGATGAGGAAGTTGCCGCAGCCGCAGGCCGGGTCGAAGAACGTCAGGCTGCCGAGCGTCTTCTGAAACTGCTGGAGCGCGGCGAGCCGGCCTCGGCCGCGTCGCGCCCGCAACTTCTCGAATTCCGAACGCAAATCGTCCATGAACAGCGGCTCGATCACCTTCAGGATGTTCTTCTCGGTGGTGTAGTGCGCACCCTGGGCGCGGCGTTCCTTCGGGTCCATCACCGACTGGAACAGCGCGCCGAAAATCGCCGGTGAAATGCTGGTCCAGTCGAACCGGCAGGCATCGAGCAATTGGTTGCGCATGTTCGAGTTGAACGCCGGAATTCGTAGCGGACCCTCGAACAGCGCTCCGTTTACGTAGGGAAGGCGAAGCAGATCCTCGTCTCGCGTCGATTGCCGCTGGTCTTCGGGGGTATCAAGCACCTGAAACAACTCGATCAGGCGGGCGCCAGCATCCGAGCCGTCCTCACGGGTGCGCGTTTCAATGAAATCCAGGAAGGTGTCACGTTCAAAGATGCCTGTGTCGTCGGCGAACAGGCAGAACACCACTCTTACGAGGAACCGCTCCAGGTCGTGGCCGCGGTATCCTGCTTCGTGGAGCGTGTCGTGCAGGCGCCCCACTAATTCGGCTGCCTCAATGTTCGCCGGGTCCTGGTCGCGAAAGGCCCGCGTTTGCACTCCCATGATGAAGGCGAACTTCTCGACATGACGAGGCAGTTCCGCAAGGGAGAAAGAGACCATTGCGCGCTTGCTCAGGTCGCGCAGCTCGAAGGTCTGGAAGTCGCTTACCAGGATGTAGCGCGGCCGGTCGCGCTCGGGTAGCGTGTCGAAATACTCCCCTGCCTGCTCGTACGCCTTGCCGAGATTGCGCCCGGAACTCTTTTGCTCAACCAGCAGTACGCCAGGCCAGAACAGATCGATGAAGCCCGTGCGATGGCCAAGCTTGGAGACATGCTGCTCGTAGCGCGCGACGCTTCGCCGTTGCACGCTGAACACACGGAAGAAGTCGTTGTAGAAGCTCTGCGTCTCGCTCGCTTCTCGCGCCGCATTGCTCCATTCCTGAGCGAATGCGGCTGCGCGAACCCGCACCTCGTTCCAAGACAGGCGCATTGGACTTACGTGCCTCACTGTATTGCCAACATGCTGCCAATGTATCGCCCCCGCCCCAAACTTCGCAACCTCTGCACCCCTTGCTTCTTCGCCTTGCGGCGTGGGGCACTGTGCGCCGCCGATACACTCAGATTGCTCAGAGCGTGTGATTCTAAATACGACTAAATGCAGAAACGCTTCAGTTCATCGGCGTTTCCGGGCGCAGTAGCAGCCAGACCGACAGTGAACAGCGCGTCCGCCGAGCTAGAATCGGTTATGTGAGCGCAACTTTGGGGAGAGGCGCTGTGCCAGGGTCTGCCTGGCGGCGCGGTCATTGCAACGGCACGGATGCAAAACGCAATGGCAGAGGTCGATTTCAAGCGCAAGCAGCACTATGCGGACCGGCATGCGGAATTGTCCCGGCGAGACTTGCTTGGAGCGGCCCGCGCTGTGGAAGTGGTATTTCGCTCGAATCCTGAAGGGACGATGCCAGAGCGCCATCTTACCGGGGTTATCCGGGTTGCCCTTGGCAAAGATGCTGGCGAAGCGTTGCCAGAAGCGCGCAAAGCGCTGGATGCGTTGGAAGCATTGGGATATGTCTGGAAAGATGCCACCACTCCACGCTACCGGGCCGGGATTCCCAGCCTGATGGACTATGTGAGGGACTCCGCGCGCAATGCCTCTGGCTGACAGGATTCGCGAGCAGCGCTGGAGTCAGGAGTCAGCCCGCATATTGCATGAGCGAGTTGC
>RKRP01000131.1 GCA_007571315.1 Gammaproteobacteria bacterium | reverse complement strand
CCTCTCGTCCTCGGCCAGCGTGGCTGTAATCCGCTGCAGCCATTCCTCCAGCGCTTCCAGAGGACGGGCGTTGAGCGACGGGAAGGCGCCGATTACGCCTTCCCGGCAGGCTTCGATCACCAGTTCCGGCCCGGAAACCAGAAACATGGGCGCGGCGAAAACGGGCAGCCGCAGCCGCTCCCTGAGCCGGGCGATGCGCACGCCGCTGCCGGAGCCGTCCGCCGCCATGCCTGGGAACTCTGTTGCTTGCTACTCGGAGTCGCCGGTGGACAGCGGCGGCAACTGCCCGAGGTGCGCGCCGCTGTCGGCAATCAGGGTTTCGCCGGTAATCAGCGGGGCGCCTTCAAGAAACCACACGATCACCTCGGCAACGTGCTCCGGCCCGGCAACCTGCTTGAGCGGCAGAATGGAACTGGCCAAGTCCAGCATGCCCTGGTAAGCCTTGTCGCCCATTCCGCCCTTGAGCCAGCGAGTGCGGATCATGCCGGGGGCGACGCTGTTGATGCGGATTTCCGGCCCCAGCACATGAGCCAGGGACTTGGTCATCAGGTTCAGCGCGGCCTTGGACGCGGCGTAAGGGATCGACGATGCCACGCCGGTAACCCCGCCGATAGAAGAATTATTGACCACGGCGCCGCTGCCCAGCGCCCGCATGTGCGGCTCCGCGGCGCGGATCATCTGGTACGCGCCCACCACGTTGACCGCGTAGATGTCCAGAAAATCCTGCTTTTCGATGCCGTGAAAATTGGCGTACGGGTTGAACCTGGTGCGCCCGGCATTGTTCACCAGGTAGTCGATCCGCCCCCAGGCCTCCATGGCGGCGGCGGCCAGCGCCCGGCAATCGGCATCCTCGGACACGTCGCCGCGCACCACGCGCGTGTCCGCTCCGGCGGTTTGGCATCGTTTGGAGGTTTCCAGCGCTTCCTTCTCGCTGCGCGTGTAGTTCACCACCACGTTGCAGCCGCGAGCTGCCAACAACTCGGCCGTTGCCGCGCCAACGCCGGTGGCCGAGCCGGTCACGATGGCGGTCTTGCGTTCGTTCATGGCGACCAATTCTAGCCTCGCGCGGGCATCCGGGCGCAGCTGCGGACGGGACTGCGATAAAGTTGGCCTCGTCCAATCCGCAACAGGAGAAATAGTCATGGCCGGTCCAAGATCGCGCGAACTGCCGGCATGGGTGCTGCGGCCCATATCAGACATGCCCGTGCTGGGGCCCGCTGAATCGCTCAGCGGCGTGCAGCGGGAACTGCAGGAACTGCTGGACCGCTATTCCAGGGGGCTTGAAAACTCGGACCTGGCTGAAGTGGAAGCCTGCATGCGCGCCGATGAGCAACTCGTGGTAATCGAGTCAAGCTACCCGAACTACGGATGGACGGATTACTTCAACAACCACCTCAGCCAGGAGCTGGGCACGCTGGAAGACGTGAGCTACAAGGCCGAACTGGTGCATGCCCACGGCACGGACAAGCTCGCCTATGGCGTTTTCATCTACAAGGCGGCCGGCTCGCGCGGGGGGAATCGCCGCAGCGTGGAAGGCATGGGAACGCTGGTGGCCGAGCGCATGAAAGGCGAATGGCGAATCCGGCACTGGGCCACCTCCTCCAGGCGCCCGCTGAGCCACTAGCCCGCCTATTGCGCCTGCTTTTCCGCCTTGCGGTCGGGCCGCGCTGCCGGGATTCAGTTCGCGGCGGCGTTCTTGCCGCCAGGCCAGCGCCGCACCAGGCCGGTTTCCAGCCCGAACAGGTCCATCAGCCTGCCAACGGTGTGGTTGACGATGTCCTCCACGCTGGCGGGCCGGGCATAGAAACCCGGAACCGGCGGGGCCACGATCGCGCCCATCAGCGCCGCATCGCGCATGAGCCGCAGATGGCCGGCGTGCAGCGGCGTTTCGCGCGGCGCCAGCACCAGCCTGCGCCCTTCCTTCAGCGTAACGTCCGCGGCGCGCGCCAAAAGGTTGGCCGCGTAGGAATTGACGATGGCGCCCAGAGTCTTCATTGAACAGGGCGCCACAATCATGCCGCCGGCGCGAAACGAACCGCTGGCGATGGTGGCCGCCACATCGCTGTCGGAATGGACCACATCCGCCAGCGCCTCCACCTTTCGAACCTTCCAGTCCGTTTCCAGCGCAATATTCACCTTGCCGCCGTTGCTGATCACCAGGTGAGTCTCCACCTCCGGCGTTTCGCGCAGCACCTCAAGCAGGCGGATGCCGTAAATCACGCCGCTGGCGCCGGAAATGCCAATAATGAGCCGCATGCGTTTGGTTCAGGTTGGTGCCGGAAGTCAGATTCGAACTGACGACCTACGCATTACGAATGCGTTGCTCTACCAGCTGAGCTATTCCGGCTGGTCCCGCCAGCGGCTTGAACTCGCGCGCGGAGCGCCGCGCCCAAGCGCCCGCCGCTGCGCTTTAACAGGCGGATTGTATCGCAATGCGGCAATATGAGCCGGTTACGGCGCTTTGCGCGAATTGTTGCCGAACACGCGCTATTTGCGCCTTCAAGGCTGCCGGGCATGCGGCTATCTTTACTCACGCGCCCGCGGCAACGGCGCAAGCAAGGGATCGCAAGATGCGTGGCTTTACGCTGATGGAAATTCTGGTCGCACTAACGGTCATTACCATTACGGTCCTCCTGACACAGCCTGTAATCGCAACCGGAATGCTCAATATGCAGCGGAGCACAACGATCAACGGATTGGTCCGCAGCCTGCATTTCGCCCGACGGTCAGCCGCCGAAAGGGGCCGGGACACCATAGTGTGCGCCAGCTCCGACAGGCGGCGGTGCAGCGGCGGCGAAGATTGGGGTTCCGGATGGATCGTGCACGACGGCGAGCGCCAAACTGCGCCTTACGCGCCGCCGCCAGGCTCGATCCTCTACCGGTCACGAGGCAGAGCCAGTCTTGACATCCGCGCCAACCGCACCCAGTTCGTGTTCCGGCCGTTCCGCGGGCGCTCCACCAACGGCACCTTGATCGTGTGCGACCGGCGCGGCGGCGCCGAGGCGCGCGCGGTGATCGTGAACAACATCGGCCGGCCGCGCCTGGCCCGAACCCGCAGCGGCGGCGGCCCTCTTGAATGCCCCTCCGCATGAACCCCGACGCGGGTTCGCGCAACGCGGGTTCAGTCTTGCTGAATGCCTGCTGGCGGTGGCGGTCTTCAGCTTCGGGCTGCTGGGCGCGGGAGCGCTGATTACGGAACGCTTGCGTGAAACACGCGCGGCGCACAGCTACTTTCTGGCCGGAATGCTGGCCCAGGACCTTGCCGCGCGCATCCAGGCCAACCCGCAGGCCGCTATCGACCAGGAATGCCAAAGCTGGCGGGCGGAAGCCTCCGCGCGTTTGCCCGGGCTGGAGTGCGCGTTAACGCCTGCGGGCGGCGCGCCGCCCGCCCTCCGCCTGGAGTTGAGGTGGCCCCTAAGCCCGGAAGAATCAGCCCGGCTGCTGGTCTGGATAGGCCGGTGAACCGAAATCGCGAACGCGGCAGCAGCCTGGCCGAACTGCTCGTTGCGCTGGGCGTGTCGAGCCTGCTGCTGCTGGGCGTATTCGCTTCATCGCAGCAACTCCGCCACGCGGCGCGGGCGGCGGACAATCTGCACCGGCTTGAGGAGCAAGCGCGCTTTGCGCTGGATCTTCTGCGCGCCGACATCCGTTTGGCCGGTTTCTGGGGATTGCATTCCGATGGGCAGGCCGTGCTTCGCGGCGCCGATGCCGCGGTGCGCTGCGGCCGCGCCGACGCCACCGAATGGGCGTTGCGGTTCACGCAGCCTGTGGCCGCAGCGGACGATTCCTGGAACCTGCCCTGCCCGCCGTTTCGAAACCGCCGCCAGCCGGGCGCGGACGTTCTGGAAATCCGCCGCGCCGCTCTCGCAACTTCCGGAACGCAGGCGCGCAAGCTGCAAATCCTGTCGTCGCGCCGCGAAGCCGTGGTCTTTTCCGCAAGCGCCGCGCCGGCTCTGGACGGCCTTACGGAGCTGCGGGACCTGCGCGCGCATGCATGGTACGTGGCCGCCGCATCCAGCCAGAATGCGCAAACCCCGTCCCTGCGGCGCAAGGCGCTGGTGAGCGGCAGGCTGCTAAGGGACGAGGAGATCCTGTCCGGCGTGGAGGATCTGCAAATCCGCCTGGCGGTGGATTCCGACGGCGACGGCGTGGCCGACCGGGTGGTTGATCCCGGCACGCCCCTGAGCATGGATGAGCGGGTGCTAGCGGTGCGATTCTGGGTGCTGCTGCGCAGCGAGGAGCCGGAAACAGGCTATCAGGACCCTGCAAGCTACGCCTACGCCGGGCGTCCTTCAAGAAATTTCACCGACGGGCGGCGGCGCTTGCTGGTAACGGGAAGCGAGGTGGTGGCCAATGCGCTGTAGGCGCCCTCAGCCCGAACGCGGCATCGTGATGGCGGCGGTTCTGATGATGCTGGCGGCTCTTTCGCTAATGGCCGCGGCTGGAAAGGGCGACGCGGCGCTGCAATGGGCGCAGGCGCGCAACGCCCGGGATTACGCCGATGCCGCAAGGCTGGCTGAAACAGGCATTGCCAGAGCGCTGGCCGCGGAAAGTTTCCGCATTGATGCCGGCCAAACCGGACGCTATTGCCGCACGCGGTCCCGCTGCGTGGAATGGACCGTTCAGCATGTGGAAACCACCCTGGCGCCACCGGGATTGGGGCAAGGCGCGGACCCGCAGCGCGCCTTGCATTTTGAGGCCAGCGCCGAGGCCAGCGCCGGAAGGCACGCCTTCGCCCCCGCGGTGCTGGGTTTCGTGCTGATCGCTCCCGGCTTGCCGGATGAGCCGCCGGGCGATTCAATTGCGGTGTGCCGGGATGAAGATGAGTGCCCTGAAGGAAGCGCCCGCCCGCCAATCCGGCGCTATTGGCGCGAGGCTGCCGAGTGAGGGTGCCCGGGGTTTGGCGGCGGCGCGGAACCCGCGCGGCGGCTCCTGCCGGCGGCTTCAGCCTCACGGAACTGCTGGTTGCGCTGGCGATTCTGGCCCTGTTGGCGGCCGCGGCCGTGCCGCTGTGGCAGCGCCAGGCGGAGCGCGCCCGGCGGCTGGACGCCACCGACGCGCTCCTTCGCATTGCCGTTCTTCAGGAGCGTTTTCATCTGGAGAACGGACGCTACGCCAATCCCGGCGAACTCGCCGCAGCCCCGCCGGGGGGCCTGGGAGTTGCCGCAACGGAGCGCGGATACTACGCCCTGGAACTGCAAGCGCTCGCAGGCGATGCGGATTCAGGCTACCGGGCGCTCGCCGTCGCTCAACGGGAGGGCGCGCAAGCTGGAGACGACCAGTGCCGAATATTCGCGCTCGACTCCACCGGCGCGCGTTCAGCGGAAACCTCCGAAGGCGAAGACAGCAGCGAGATATGCTGGCCGTAGCGAACGTTTCACGAGGGCGTGCTTCCGCGCCCTTGCGCTTGCCCCCTCCCTGCGGGAGCGTCTGGGGCAGGAGTCCCAGCCGAGCGTCAGGATGACTTCATGCGTCTCCCGCAGGGAGGGAGCAAGCGCAAGGGCTTTGGCTGGCGCAATGTTGGCGTGATTTCAGGATGCGGAACCGGGGCGGTTCAAAAACAGCACTTTGACCAGGGCGAGGATTACTCCTGCGGTAATCGCGGAGTCGGCCACGTTGAAGGCCGGGAAGTGCCAGTTCTGATAGTGAAGCGAGACGAAGTCGAGGACGTATCCGCGCGTTGCCCTATCAATGAGGTTGCCGATCGCGCCGCCGGCCATCAGGGACAGGCCCACCGGCCACAGCGCGTCGCCTTCAGCCGCGGACCTCCGCATGAGCACCACCAGAAACGCCAGCAAACCCAGTCCCAGAAGCAGGAAGAAGCCGTTCTGCCAGCCAGGGGCGTTGGACAGCAGGCCGAAGGCGGCGCCCGTGTTGTGCCAGCGCACCAGGTCGAAGAACGGCAGCACAGCAACGCGGTCCAGTTCGTGCAGGCGCGCGGCAATGAACCATTTCACGGCCTGGTCCAGCGCCGCCACGGCCGCGGCGATGGCCAGCAGCCAACCAAAGCGAGGGGCTCTCAAGCCCATGCGCGCGCCTCGCCCTGACCTTGCAGATTGGTTACGCAGCGATCGCATAAGCCGGCGTGAGAATCGGAGGCGGCGCGCGCCGCAACGCGGTGCCAGCAGCGATCGCACCTGGGATGTTCGCTTGGCCGGCATTCCGCCGCCTGGCCTGCCTCTCCCCGGACAAGCTCCACGGAAGCTGAAATGAACACGAAACGCAGTTCGTCTCCGAGCAGCTCCAGCGCTTCCAGGGTGGCCGGACCGGCCGGCACCGTCAATTCGGCCTCCAGGGAAGAGCCCACGCGGCCCGCCTTCCGCGCTTCCTCCATCACGCCCAGCACCTCGGAACGCGCTTCCCGCAACCGCGCCCAGTCCGCCCGGCATTCGGGCAATTCCGGCAGCGGGTGCGGAGAGGACATGAACACCGATTCAGCACGATCGCCGGGCATCTCGCGCCACATTTCCTCGGCGGTAAAACTGAGCGCCGGAGCCAGCCAGCGCGCCAGGCATTCGGCCAGATGCCAAAGCGTGGTCTGGGCGGAGCGCCGGCCATGGCTGTTAGCCGGCATGGTGTAGAGCCGGTCCTTGATGACATCCAGGTAGAAATTGCCCATATCGACCACGCAGAAGTTGTGCGCCGCCTGAAAAATCGAGTGGAACTCGTAGTTGCGGTAGTGCTTCCACACGGCCTCGTTGAGTTCCCTGATCCTCCGCAAGGCCCAAAGATCCAGGTCCACGGCGCTCTCCGGCGCCACCGCATGCTGTTCGGGATCGAAATCGCTGAGGTTGCCCAGCAAAAAGCGCGCCGTGTTGCGCAAGCGGCGGTAAGCATCGGATACGCGGGTGAGAATATCCGGCGAAATGCTCATTTCGCGCCGGTAGTCGGTGGTCAATACCCACAGCCGCAACACATCGGCCCCAAGCTTCTCGACCACCTCGCCAGGATCCACCACGTTGCCCCGCGACTTGGACTGCTTGCGGCCCTGCTCGTCCACCGCGAAACCGTGCGTCAGCACCGCGCGGTACGGCGCCCGGCCGTCGATGGCCACCGAAGTGAGCAGGGACGACTGGAACCAGCCGCGATGCTGATCGGAGCCTTCCACATAGAGGTCGGCGGGATTTTCGATTTCCGGGTGCTCGGCGCCCACGCAGCGATGCGCCAGCCCGGAATCCATCCATACGTCCATTACATCGGTAATCTTGCGGTAGCGGCGCGCCTCGCCTCCCAGCGCTTCCGCCGGGTCCAGCGCGAACCACGCCTCAATGCCCTTCTTGTCCATGCGGGCGGCGATTTCCGCCATCAGCCGCGCCGAGTCCGGGTGCGGCTCGCCGGTTTCAGTATCCACCAGAAGCGGCAGCGGCACGCCCCAGGCCCGGCTGCGGGATATGCACCAGTCCGGGCGGCTCTCGACCATGGAAGCGATGCGCTGCTCGGCCCAGCCCGGATGCCAATCGACCTCCCTTATGGCCCTGGCGGCCTTTTCCCGCAGCCCTTGCCGGTCCAGCCCAACGAACCACTGCGGGGTGGCGGTAAACAAAAGCGGGCGGTGGTGCCGCCAGCAGTGCGGATAGCTGTGCCGGTAACTCTCCTGTTTCAACAGCATGCCGCGCTCGGCCAGCAGCTCGGGAACGCGCTTGTCGGCCTCTTCCACATGCAGCCCGCCCACAAGGCCCGCATCTTCAAGAAAATGTCCGTCCATGCCGAGCGGATTCTCCACCGGCAGCCCCGCCTTGCGGCAGATGGCAAAGTCGTCCATCCCGTGAGCGGGCGCGGTGTGCACGGCGCCGGTTCCTGCTTCCAGGGTAACGTAGTCGGCGATCAGCACCGGCGACAAGCGGTCGTAGAAGGGATGCCGCAGCTTTAGGCCGGCGAGTTGCGGGCCCTTGAACGCGGCCAATTCGCGCGCATCGGCGGCGCCGTAGCGCTCCAGCGCCTCTTCGGCGAGCCCGCGCGCCAGCACCAGGCGCTCAACGCGCCCACCGATCGCCGCCTCTATCAGCACGTACTCGAGCGTGCCGCTAAGCGCCACCGCGCGGTTGGCCGGCAAGGTCCACGGCGTGGTGGTCCAGATGGGAATATAAAGCGGCGCGGCGCTGAGCTCCACGCCCGCAATGCGAGCGAGGAAATCGGCGCGGTCGGCGGCGGGAAACCGAACATCAATGGCAGTCGATGTTTTGTCCTCGTATTCGACTTCCGCCTCCGCCAGCGCGGATCCGCAATCCAGGCACCAGTGAACCGGCTTCTGGCCGCGGTAAACATGCCCGCGGGCGTAGATCTCCGCAAACGCCCGGATCTGGTTGGCCTCGTAACGCGCCGCCATGGTCAGGTACGGCCGCTCCCACTCGCCCAGCACCCCCAGGCGGCGAAAAGCCTGGCGCTGACCTTCAACCTGGCTGGCCGCGTAGCGCCGGCAGGCCTGGCGAAAGGCGGCGCCGTCCACGGCGGCGGCCTCGTGGCCCAGTTCCCGCTCCACCCGCACTTCGATCGGCAGGCCATGGCAATCCCAGCCCGGAACGTAGGGCGCGTCGTAGCCGTCGAGGATTTTCGACTTCACGATGAGGTCCTTGAGCACCTTGTTGTAGGCATGGCCAATGTGAATCGGACCGTTGGCATAGGGCGGGCCGTCCAAAAGCGTAAACTTCTTGCGCCCCGCCATGTGCTTGCGGATGCGCTCGTAGCGGCCGCCGCTCTCCCACTCGCGCAGCATTTGCGGCTCGCGGCGCGCCAGGTTGGCCCGCATCGGAAAAGCCGTGCGCGGCAGGTTCAGGGTGTTGCGGTAATCGGGCATGCGGGCGCGCGGCGTGCTGAGGCTAGTGCTGTGAGCAGCTTATATTGTCGCATTAGAGCAGGCGCGAGGAACCACTACGCGGCGCCCAAGAGTTGGCGCGCCTGCAAGGCATCGCGGTCCATCTGCGCGCGCAACTCATCAAGATTCCTGAAGCGCGCCTCGTCGCGCAGCTTGGCCACGGGTTCGATATCCAGGAAATGGCCGTACAAATCGCCGCTGAAATCGAAGATATGCGCTTCTAATATCTTCTCCGCGCCACCCACGGTGGGGCGGCAGCCGATGCTGGCCACGCCCCCCAGCGGCTCGGCCGCCACGCCATGCACGCGCACGGCGAAAATCCCGTCCAGTGGACTCACGCGGCCCTTCAGGGGAATGTTGGCGGTGGGATAGCCCAGCTTGGCCGCGCCGATGTTGAGTCCGTGAATAACGCGCCCGCCCATGCAGTAGCGCCGGCCCAAAAGCCTCGCGGCATGGTCCAGGCTGGAATCCGCCAGCGCTTGCCGCACCCCGGTGCTGGATACGCGCTCGCCGCCCACCCTCACCGGCGGCGCCTGCTCCACGCTGAAGCCCAGTTGCCGCCCGGCCGCGGCGAGTTCATCCATGCCGCCGCGCCGCTTGTAGCCAAACCGGAAATCGGGGCCCTGGATCACGTGCCGCGCCTTGAGCAAGCCCGCCAGCAGCTCGCGCATGAAGGCATCCGGAGAAAGCGTGCGGATTGCGTCATTGAATGGCGGGCAGTGCAAGGCATCCACACCGGCGGCGCTCAGAGCGGCGCATTTCTCGCGCAGGGTCATCAGCCGGGGCGGCGGCCTTCCCGCCGCCATGAATTCCTTCGGAGACGGCTCGAAACTGAACACGACCGCCGCTAAATCCCTCTCGCGCGCGGCTTTGAGAACCCGCCCCAGAACCTCCTGATGGCCCACGTGCATTCCATCGAACCCGCCTATCGTGACCGCGCATCCGTTATTGATGGAGTCCGGCAAGCGTGAAATTCGGCGTAAGAGAAGCATCGCTTGCGAGGCAAAAATCCCTGGATGCCGAAATTATAAAAGGCCCTGACGCAAAGCGGCCCTGCTGCCCCGCCTCCTGCGCGAGCGCGAGGGCGCCGTCTCCCCTGAGAAATTCGCACTCACGCAATAGACGGGCTATCCGTCTGCGGCCCGGCGCGCCAGCGGTGGCCGGTCAGGAACAGGCAAAGGAAATAGGCGGCCGCAGCCCCGCCCACGCAGGCCAGCAGCCACAGCGCCCGAACCATCCGCGAAACCTCCGGCCAAAGGGCCGGCGGCGGCGCAAACTCGAGCAGCAACATGGATATCAGGCCCGCCGCCACCCCAATACGCAGCAGCGGCTTGACCATGGCGCCCTGCCTGCCCTCGGGGTCCAGGCGCCGGAACAGCAGCCAAAGCGCAAGCGCGTTGACCGTCGCTCCAAGCGCCGTGCCGCCCGCCAGCACCGCATGAGGCGCCTGCCTGCCCTGCGCCACCCAGAGCCACAACAGCGGCAGCGTCACCACAAACTTGCACATCAGCGCCAGCACCGCCACCTTCACCGGCGTCTTCATGTCCTGGCGGGCGAAGAACGAGGGCGCCAGTGTCTTGATTCCCACCAGCCCGGGCAAACCCAGGGCATAAGCCTGAAGGCTCGCGGCCGCCATTTCCACATCCATAAGGTTGAACTTTCCGCCCAGGAACAGGGTGGCCATGATCGGTTCCGCAAGGATGAAAAGCCCGGCGGCGCAGGGCAGCGAGATAGCCAAACCGGAGCGGATAGCCCAGCCGGTGGATGCCAGGTATTCATCCCGCCGTCCGGCGGCGTGCAGGCGCGACAGCTTCGGCAGCGCCACCGTGGCCAGGGCCACGCCGAACACCCCCAGCGGGAATTCCATCAGGCGCTGGGAAAAGTTCAGCCAGCTGATGCTCCCGGACGCGAGAAAGCTGGCAAGGATAGTGTCCAGAACCACGCCCACCTGGGCCGCCGACGAACCGATAATGACCGGAATCATCAAAACAAGGATTCGCCGCACTTTCGAGTCGCGCCAGCCCCATCGCGGCCAGAACGGGCCGCAGACGGAGCGCGCGAAAAACAGCAGGAACGCCATTTGCGCCAGCCCCGCCACGAATACGCCCCAGCCGAGCACGGCGCCCTGCGGCACCGGCTGCATGGCATACAGGCTGGCCGCCGCAATCAGGCTGATATTCATCAGCACGGGCGTGAAGGCCGCAGCGGCAAACTTGCGGTGGGCGTTCAGCGCCGCGGCCAGCATGGCCGTAATCGAGATGAAGAACAGGTACGGAAAGGTGCGGCGCAGCATCGCCACCGCCAGTTCGTAAGGCTCGCCGCCTTCCAGGGCGAACCCGGGAGCGCACAGCCACACGAAAAACGGCGCGAATATCACCCCGGCCAGCGACACCAGGGCCACGGCCGCGCCCAGCACGCCCATGACCCGGCCCAGCAGGTCCCGCAACGCCTCCTTGCCGTCTCCCGCCTCCATCCGCTCCGAATAAACCGGGACGAAGCTCTGCGACAGCGCCCCCTCGGCGAAGAAGTGCCGGAACAGGCTCGGAATCCGGAAGGCGACGATGAACGCATCCATGACCACGCCGGCGCCGACAAACCGCGCGAACGCGATCTCCCGCGCCAGGCCCAGGACGCGCGAAACCGTGGTCAGCGCCGCAACCAGCGACCATGACCCCAGCAGCCCCTTTTTCCTGATGCCGTCCATCCCAGCCCGCAGTTTAACGACACGCGGACGGCTCAAAAGGGCAGCCTGATTGGCACTGTCTTTAGACCCCCTCCTTTGGAATTGCCTGCGCCTGTTTACTGAAGCGCCGCGTACGCCAACTTTCCGTCTTCCGTGGCAAACAGGCTACCCGGGAAACCGCTCGACGC
>RKRP01000032.1 GCA_007571315.1 Gammaproteobacteria bacterium | reverse complement strand
GCAGCGGAGTGCTCGGCTCGCTTGCGCAGGTGCGTCTGCGCGGCGCTTAATCCTGCCCTGCGGGTTCCAAACTGACCTCCTTCAAGGTAGCTAGTCAGGGTTTTCTCACAGCGTGTTCGCGCGCTGGTCAGGTTAATTGCGCCGGCTATCGCATCGCTGCCCCAGAGCGCGCTCATTGGACCGCGCACCACCTCGATGCGGCGCACATCCGCAGCCAGCATGTGCGAGAAGTCCAGTTCTCCGCCCAGCGCAGGGTCGCCAATCTCGACACCGTCCATCAGGACCAGTGAATGGTTGGCTTCCGCGCCGCGCAGACGCACCTGCGCAAGCGAGCCGAGCACTCCGCTGCGGCTGACCGCCACGCCTGGCGCGGCTCGCAGCAGTTCATCCACGGTAAAGGCTTGTCGCCGATCAAGATATTCCTCGTCAAGGACCGTGAGGGATGCGCCAGACTGTGCGGCCGGAACCGGCAGGCGCGATGCGGTAACAACGATTATTTCGGTTGAATCCCCGGCGGCCTGATCTGCCTCAGCCTGTTCCTGTGTTGCCGCCGTCACGGGGCCGAGCGCCAGGGCCGGGATGAGGATCAGGACTTCGGGACAGAGCAGCCGCCGCGCTTGCATCAGGGCGGGCGGCGGATGCCTTTCCTGGCTGTCAGGATCAAGAGCAACCCGCTCCCGGCGCATTGATTCGGCAACAGGCGGACCCGCCTTGAGACGTTCCGGCTTGTGATTCGCAATAGTCATGGCAGCCTCCCGCTCCACTTTTTGGCTCAAGGCAGGGAACGGGCGCCAAAATGAAGGAAACTCCTCCACGCTGCTTGCGCCCGCCGCGCTGCCAACGTCATTCACGCGGGCCGGTCTCCGGGCTTTCGAGCGGGTTCCATGAAAAAGGAACCCGCGCCGCTCGCCTTCCTGCCCTTGCGGGCAGTGGCTGCCATCGCTCGCTGGCGCTGGCGTGAACGGCGCTTGACTCGATTACCGTTGCGGGGGCAGCGCCGGAATTGCACCGGCTTCCCGTTCACCCGATGAATCTGTGCGCACTATAGCACCTGTATAGAATCCGTCCGCATACAGCGCGTGAATTTCGTGACTCCCCTTCTCAAGATGCCCGCCAACTGGCTCGCGCTGCCGGTTCTGGGAGCTCTGCGTCTGGCGGCGGGCTTGCCTCATGGCTTGCGTCTGGCGGTGGGCCGGGCCGCAGGCGGATTGGCGTTCCGGTTTCTGGGCAGGCGCCGAGCCGTGGCCTTGCGCAATCTCCAGCTGTGCTTTCCGGAATGGCCGCAAGCGCGAACAGCCGCGGCGCTGCGAGGGCATTTCAACTCCCTGGGGCAGGGTCTGATCGAACTGGCCATGGGCGCCTGGTGCGCCGATGCCGAGGTGAGCGATCTGGTTGAAGTTTCGGGCGCCCGGCATCTGGACGAGGCCCTGGCCCGCGGGCGCGGCGCCATTGCCTTGAGCGGACACTTTGTGGCGCTGGAATTTACCGCGCGCGCTCTCCGCTATCCGCAGCCGGGCCTGGTTGCGGTGTATCGGCCGGGCGGCAACGCCGCATTCTCCTGGCTGATTAATCGCGCCCGCCTGAGGGTGTGCTCGCAAACGCTGCCCAAGCACGATGTGCGCGGAATGGTGCGGGCGCTGCGCAAGGGCGCGGTGCTGTGGTACGCGGGAGACCAGATGACAGATGCCAAGTCCGCAGTTCTGGTTCCGTTCTTTGGCCAGCCGGCCATGACCGGAACCTCGCTGGGGCGGCTGGCGCGGATCAGCGGCGCTCCGGTGGTGCCGTGGTTCACGCGCCGTCTGCCGGACGGACGCTACCGCGTGGAATTGCTGCCGGCCCTTGACGACTTTCCCGGGATCGCGCCGGAACAGGATGCCGCGCGCATTAATGCGCTCGTGGAAGAACATGTGCGCAAGGCGCCTGAGCAGTACTACTGGATCCACCGGCGCTTCAAGCGCCGCCCGCCGCCGCATTCGGATCCCTATCTGTAGTAGCGGTTGTGCTGCATGCGCAGCGCCTCGAACGCCCCGCTGCGGTTCAGGCCGAGTTTGCGCAACGAACGCTCAAGGCGCAGCAGCCTGCTTTCGCGCCAGGACCCCGGACGGCGAAGGCGGGCGCGGTCGAAATCCACCAGCCATACCGAGCCGTTCTTGCCAATCAGGATGTTGCTTGCGTTGAGGTCGGCGTGACACACGCCGGCCTTGTGAAAGCGTGCAAGCGTGGCGCCCACTCTGGCCATCAGGCGCGCCGGGTCGGCGCATGAATCCAGCGCGGCCGCCAGGGTACGGACATCCGCAATCCAATTCGTGATGAGGTCGGCTGAGTAATACGGCCCGGCAACGCGGCAGCGGGCGGCGACCGGCTTTGGCACCGGCAAGCCCGCGGCGCGCAACTCCGCCAGAATTCGGAACTCGGCAAAGCATCTGGCGCGCCTTTCGCCGGTATAGATGTAACGGTCCCGGCTCAGCAGGGCCGCCTTTCCGCCGCGCAGGTAATGACGCAGGAACCATTCGCCGTTCGCGCCCACGCGCGCTCCGCCGCCGCGTCCGCCGGGTGCCGCTTGCCACTGGTTCAGGCTCTGCCAGTATTCGTGCTCGAACCACTGCGGCATGGCCGGGCGACCGATTTGCGCATCGTGTAGGATGCGGTCGTTGCCAAATTTCTGCGTTTGCTCAAGCATGTCCAAGCCGCCGCGCAACCTTTGTGTGATCCGCTTGTCCGCGATCGGCGACTGCTGCCACACGCTGCCCGTGGTGCGGGCCATTCAGCGCGCCTGGCCGACTACCCGCATTACTTGGATTATCGGCCAAACCGAGCATTCTCTGCTTGAGGGCATTGATGGAGTGGACTTTGTGGTTTTGGACAAGGGCGCCGGGCGGAAGGGAATGCGGAACCTCAAGGCTCGGCTTGCATCGCGCCGCTTCGATTTGGTGCTGCAGATGCAGGCATCCTTTCGCGCCAGCCGTGTGGCGCTGATGACGGGCTGCCGGCGGCGCGTGGGTTTCGACCGCCGCCGCGCGCGCGATATGCAGTGGTTGTTCACTACCGAACGCATTGCCCACCGGCCCGGGCAGCATGTGATGGAGGCCCTGTTCGGTTTTGCCCGGCACCTCGGTATTCCGATGCCTGCCGAACCTCGCTGGGATTTTCCGCTCGCGGCCCGCGACCGGGAGGTGGCTGAGGCGCTGGCGCCCGGCAAGCCGTTCTGCCTGATCAGCCCCTTGAGCAGCCAGCGCCGCGGCGCGTTTCGCAACTGGCCGGCGGAACGCTACGCGGAAGTGGCTCGGCATGTGGTGGAAGGCTTGGGCGGCCATGTGCTGCTTGCCGGCGCTGGCAGTCCGCTGGAGCGTGAATACGCGGCGCTGATTGGCGCCGCGCCCGGCGTAAGCGATCTCAATGGGCTCACCACGCTCAAGCAGCTTGCGGCGCTTATTGGCCGCGCCCGGGTTGTGGTGTGTCCAGATTCGGGGCCCGCCCACATTGCCGCGGCTATGGGCGTGCCGGTGGTGGGCCTGTACGCAAGCTCCAACCCGCAGCGCACGGGGCCTTGGGCCAGCGCCGAATACGTGGTGAACCGCTATCCCCAGGCTGTGCGGCGGCTGCTGGGAAAAGGCGTGGAGGATATTCGCTTCGGTCGCCGCCTGAAGCAGCGCCGCGCCATGCGCGAGATTGCGGTCGGCGATGTGATTGAGGCGGTGAACAGGGCCTGGGCCGCCGCGCCCCGCCGTTTGCAGTAGAGGGCAACAGTCCTACGAGCGCGAGTCGCGGGAAGCCAGCGAGAACACCGCGCCGCAGTAGGGACAGGTGGCGTCCATGCCAGGCTTCACCGGAAGGTACACGCGCGGGTGCGAGTTCCAGCGGGATGTCCAGGGCAAGGGGCAGGATATGGGCAGGTCCTTTTCCGACACCAGATAGCGCCGCTCCATATTGGAGGTGAGCCGTTGAGTTCTCGCGGGAACATTCATGCGCGCAAGTATATCGGGCTTGCGCGGCCGTTATTCGCCGAGATAGCGCTCCCAAAGCGCCAATACGGCGGCGGTCCGCTCGGCCATCTCTCCGGCCGGCGCGTGCAGAGGACGGTCCGCAAGCGAACGGTGGTGCAGATTCTCGCGGAATTGAAGGTAGGTGTCCGTGAGCGTCGCCGCGTCCGACTCGGCGAGCACGCCATGCCGCGCAAGCGCCTCCAACTGCCTTACGTTGTCCGGCCAGGCCGCCAGGTCGGCATGTTCGTGGGCGTGGTTGAGAATCAGGAACTGCACGATGAACTCAATGTCCTGCAAACCGCCCCGGGCGTGCTTGATGTTGAATCGGCCCTGGGGCACGCGGGGCGCCTCGCCCAGCATTCGGCGGCGCATCTCGACTACCTGGTTGCGCAGGTCCTCCCGGCGCACGGCATTGCGCAGCAGATCCATTCGCAGCCGCTCGAACTCTTCGCGCACATGCCTGGCCCCGGCGATTGCGCGGCTGCGCAGCAGCGCCTGGTGCTCCCAGGTCCATGCGGACTCGCGCTGGTAGCTGGCAAAGGCGTGCAAGGAAGAAACCAGCAGGCCGGAACGCCCGCTGGGGCGCAGGCGGGTATCGACTTCGTACATTCTTCCGGTAATGCCGCGGGTTGTAAGCACGGTAAGCACACGCCTGGCCACGCGGAAGAAAAAGTCCGCGTTGGCTATGCTCCGTTTTCCATTCGTAACCTGGTCTTCGCCATGCGCGTCGTACACGAAAACCAAGTCCAGGTCCGAGCCGTAGCCCATTTCCAAGCCGGCCAGCTTGCCGTAGGCGATTACTGCGAACCCTGCGTCTTGCCGTCCGCTTTCGACCGTGGCGCCGGGAGAACCGAACTCCTCCACCAGTTCTTCCCACACATGCTCCAGTGAGCGGGCAATCACCAGCTCCGCGATGCCGGTCAGGATGTCGCTGACCCGCATCAGCGGCAGCCCGCCGGCCAGATCCAGCACACCCACCCGGAAGGATGCCGCCTGCTTGAATTCGCTGATCGCCGCCAGGCGTATTTCCTCGGACTCGTCGGCGGTTCGCACCAGCCGGAAGTCCAGCTCCTGCTCAAGCTGTTCCAGGTCCATAACCTGCTCGGTGATGCCCGTGTCCAGAAGCTCGTCCATCAGCCAAGGATAGGAGCAGAGCTGCCTGACGAGAATTTCTCCCAGGCCGCACACATGCACCAGCCGGTCGCGGGCCGCCGCGTTCTCGTAAAGCAGCGCCAGGTAGGCGGAGCGCCAGGCGATTACCGCAATGACCCTGAGGGCGCGCGCCAACACCAGCCCGGGCTCCGATTCCCGGGCTGCGGCCTTGATGAGCTTGGGAACCAGCATGCTCAGGCGCTTGCGTCCGGTGTGGTCCAGCCTTTTGAAATTGGATGCCTCGCGGACTGCCCGGATCGATTCCAGCGCCGCCCCCGGGTTGGAGAAACCGTGCGCGGCAAGGACTTCCCGGGCGTTGTCCGTCTCCCCTTCCCACACTGCCGCCAGGTCGCCGGGAGGCGCGTTCTCCGTTTCGGCCAGTTCCGCCTGACGAAAAAAGATGGCATCGAAATGCCTGGAAACGGCCTCCCGCTGCGAAGCGGTTTCGCGGGCGAGGTCTTCCCAAGTCCGATACTCCATCGCGAAGGCCAGCCGCGCGCGCCCCTCCGCGTCGTCCGGCAGCGCCTGCGTCTGACGATCTTCCATGCCCTGCAGCCGGTTCTCCAGCCGCCGCAGGAAGCAGTACGAGCGGTCCAGCTCGCGGCAGGCGGCAGCGTCCAGAAAGTCGCGTTGGCCCAGGCGGGCGAGCATCCCGCGCAAGCTCCTGCCTCTGAGGTCGGGATTGGCGCCGCCGCGCACCAGTTGCAAAGACTGCGTGATGAATTCGATCTCCCGGATTCCGCCGCGCCCCAGCTTGATGTCCGCGGCCTTGTCCTTGCGCAGCGCCTCCCGCTCGATCTTGCCCTTCATGTCGCGCAGCGATTCGAACACGCTGTAGTCCAAGTAGCGGCGGTACACGAAGGGGCGCAGCAGTTCTTCGTACAGGCCCTCCGCCATTTCGCAGGGATTGATGACCCGCCCTTTGATCCAGGCGTAGCGTTCCCAGTCGCGCGCCGACCGGGCCAGATAGTTTTCAAGCGAGGAAGTCTTGACCACCAGCGGGCCGCTGGAGCCGAACGGGCGCAAGCGCGTATCGACCCGATAGACGAATGAATCCACCGTACGCTGGTCCAGCAGCCGGATTACCTGCTGGCACACCAGCGTGTGGAAGCGCGAGGCATCAATGGCAACGGCGCCGTCGGTTCTTCCTTCCTCCGAATACACGAAGACCAGATCAATGTCCGAGGAAAAATTCAGCTCTCCGCCGCCCAGCTTGCCCATGCCCACAACGGCCAGCTCGCTCGGTTCGCCGGATTCCGCGCGCGGCGCGCCATGCCTTGCGGACACGTTGCCGCGGGCGAATTCCAGCGCCGCGAGAATGCATGCGTCGGCCAGCGCGCTGAGCTCGTCCAAGCTTTCTTCAATACTGCTCAGCCCATTGAGGTCGCGCCACAGGATACGGCACATCTCGCGGTGCCGAAACCAGCGCAGTTCGCGCATGAACGATGCCTCCTGGGGGCTGTTCTTCAGCGCTTCGGCGGCGAGCTTCGTCCATTCCGCGCCGTCCAGCGCCCGATTCAGCCGGCCATCCTCCAGCAGCGCGGCGAGAATGTCCGGCCTTCGGGTGAAGCTGCGCGCGGCGAAGGGCGAACAGGCCAGCACCCGGGCCAGCGGCGCGAGCGCTTCCTCCGTTGTCAGGCGGGCTGCGAGCGCCTCGTGCTCGCGCAATTGCGCCAGCGCTTTTTCTACGCCCTCAAGAAGCGGTTCGGGTATCGCCAGGGAAGCGGAAGGCACGGATTCAAGCAGGCGCGGGAGACGGCAGCCAAGATAACATTGAATAATGCAAAAAAGCCCTGCCTTTCGTTTGGAAAGGCAGGGCTTTGCGCGTTCAGGTTTCAACCGCCGTCATGCTTGCGCGGCGGCCGAAACCGGGAGGAAGCTACATCATGCCGTCCATTCCTCCGCCTGGGCCGCCGGGCATGGGAGAAGGCTCGTCCTTCTTGGGCTTTTCGGTAACCATGGCTTCGGTGGTGAGCAGCAGGCCCGCAACCGACACCGCGTTCTGCAGCGCCAGCCGGGTGACCTTGGTGGGGTCGATGATGCCCTTGCCCACCAGTTGGCCATACTCTCCAACGGCTGCGTCGTAGCCGTAGTCGCCGTCCTTCGCAGCCACTTCGTTGAGGACCACGGAAGCATCGGCGCCGGCATTGTCCACAATCTGGCGCAGCGGCTCTTCCAGGGCGCGCCGCATGATTCGGATGCCTACGTCCTGATCTTCGTTGTCGCCCTTAAGTCCGTCCAGCGCGGATTGTCCGCGCAGCAGCGCAACGCCGCCACCTGGCACGATGCCTTCCTCGACGGCGGCGCGGGTGGCGTGCAGAGCGTCTTCCACGCGCGCCTTCTTCTCCTTCATCTCGATTTCGGTGGCCGCGCCCACCTTCACCACGGCCACGCCGCCAGACAGTTTGGCCACGCGCTCCTGCAGCTTCTCCTTGTCGTAATCGGAGGTGGATTCCTCGATTTCGCGCTGGATTTGCGACACGCGCGCCTGGATCTGCTCGCTGCTGCCGGAGCCGTCGATGATGGTGGAGTGCTCCTTGGTGACCTGAACCTTCTTGGCGGTTCCGAGATCGGTCAAGGAAGCTTTCTCCAGCGACAGGCCCACTTCCTCGGAAATCACCTGGCCGTTGGTGAGGATCGCCATGTCGGCCAGCATCGCCTTGCGGCGGTCGCCGAAGCCGGGCGCCTTGACCGCAGCCACCTTCACGATGCCGCGGATGTTGTTCACCACCAGCGTGGCCAGCGCCTCGCCTTCCACATCCTCGGCCACGATCAGAAGCGGCTTGCCGGACTTGGCCACGGCTTCCAGGACCGGAAGCAAGTCGCGGATGTTGGAAATCTTCTTGTCGTGCAGGAGGATGTAGGGTGATTCCAGTTCCACGCTCTGGGAGTTGGCATCGTTGATGAAGTAGGGCGAGAGGTAGCCGCGGTCGAACTGCATGCCTTCCACCACGTCGAGCTCATTGTCCAGGCCGGACCCTTCTTCCACGGTAATCACGCCTTCCTTGCCCACCTTGTCCATGGCGTCGGCGATAATCCGGCCGATGGCTTCATCGGAATTGGCCGAAATCGTGCCCACCTGCGCAATCTCGGTATCTTCCTGACAGGGCCTGGACAGGTCGCCCAACCCGTCGATTACCGCGCGGCTGGCCTTGTCGACGCCGCGCTTGATGTCCATGGGATTGAAGCCCGCGGTAACGGCCCTCAAGCCTTCGATCAGGATCGACTGGGCCAGGACCGTGGCGGTGGTAGTGCCGTCTCCGGCCACATCGGAGGTATGCGACGCAACCTCCTTGACCATCTGCGCGCCCATGTTCTCGAACTTGTCCTCAAGCTCAATTTCCTTGGCCACCGAAACGCCGTCCTTGGTCATGGTGGGCGCGCCAAAGCTCTTGTCCAGAATCACGTTGCGCCCCTTGGGGCCCAGCGTGACCTTTACCGCATTGGCGAGCGTGTTGACGCCGGCCAGCATCTTCTGCCGGGCGGAATCGCTGAATTTCACATCTTTAGCAGCCATTGCTGTTTTCCTCTATCAGGTATGTGTTGAATTGGGGCTTTGCAAACCCGCAGTTGGCCAGTTTGCGGCCTACAGGGTTTATGACTTCTAGCCGGTCCGGTTTGGGGCCGGCTAGTCCTCGACGATGGCCATGACATCGTCCTCCTTCATGACCAGCAGTTCCTCGCCGTCCACCTTGACTTCCGTGCCGCTGTACTTTCCGAACAGCACCTTGTCGCCTGCCTTCAGTTCCAGCGGACGAACCTCGCCGTTCTCGAGCACCTTGCCCTTGCCTGCGGCGATCACTTCCCCGCGTATGGGCTTTTCGGCAGCCGAATCGGGGATCACGATCCCCCCGGGGGATTTTCGTTCTTCCTCCGTGCGGCGTATCAGCACCCTGTCTTGCAGCGGTCGAATTTTCATCTTGCTTTCTCCTCGTCGGAAATGCTTAAAGCCGCGGCCCTACGGCGCAGCAGTTGCCTAAAAACTGGCCCCCTGTTCAAGGGGCGGGTAAATGATAGGGACGGATATTGCTTTTTCAAGTGCCGAAGCAGTAATTATGCGCCGCTTGCCATGCGAAAAGTTGAAACGAGCTTCGAAAAATGCGCTTGCCAAGGGATTTTTCCCTCCGCGTCCGCGCACAGTTCGGGGCCGGATACTCGGCGTGGCGCTGACGCAGCTGCGGGGTTTCCCTTCCGCGCGCGGTTCGTGGCATTGGGTTGGATTAAGGCTCAAGCTAGCGGGGAAGACGGGCGCTTGCATCTGCTAAACTGCCCCAGCAGGGACAATCAAAAAGGGGGACAGCCATGGCAGTTGGCATTCGTTGCGGGATGAGGTTGAGCGCGGCCTTGGCGCTCTTGGCCTCAAGTTTTGCCGGAAGCGCGCTCGCGCAGTTGGAAAGCGGGTCTCTTGAGGAAATCGTCGTTACGGCGCGCAAGGTGGAGGAGCGGCTGCAGGATGTGCCGCTTGCGATTACCGCCTTTAGCGCCGCGGAGATCCAGTCGGCGGGAATCGAAAACCTCGACGATGTGGCCAACCTTACGCCAGGCATGACCTTCTCGAACCTGATCGGCGAGTTTCTTCCGGTGCCCGTGATTCGCGGCATTGCGCCCACTGCGGTGCAGGACCGGGAGAACAACGCGGCGATCTTCGTTGACGGCGTGTATGTGTCCGGTCGCGAAGGACTGAATTTCAGCCAGCTCGATCTGGAGCGCATTGAGGTGGTCAAGGGCCCCCAGGCGGCGATTTACGGCCGCAACAGCTTCAGCGGAGCGGTCAATTTCGTTACCGCCCGGCCAACGGACGAGTTCCGCGGCAAGGGCACGCTCACTCTGGGCGACCGGGGCCGGGTTCTTGCGTCCGGCGCGATCAGTGGCCCGCTTGTGGAAGACAAGCTGCGCGCCCGTTTGGCGGTTATCCTGAATCAGTGGGACGGCTCCTATGAGAATCAGGCTCATGACGGCCCGGACATCGGCGGGTTCGAATATGAAACCGTCCAGGGCAGCCTCTACTGGACTCCCGCGGATCAATTCGAGGCGGGCCTGTCGCTCTATGTCTCGAGGGATCACATCGACGTGTCCGCCTTGACCTCCGTTACAGCGAACTGTGAAAACGTGAGCGCCAGGGGCGAGCGGCTGGCGAATTACTGCGGCGAACTGCCGAGCGCGGGCAAGAACGACTTGAGCATCATTTCCCGTGCGACCGGGGAAGAACGTGATGTGGAGCACGCCCATCTGAGGCTGAGGCTGGACACCGCGGCGGGCGAGTTGTCGGCCTTGTCCGGCTTTTCAAGCGTTGAGCAGACATTTCTCTACGACGGCTCGCGCGGCAGTCCGGCCACCACGCTTGCGTATCAGTCGTCGTTCTCGCCGTTTCCTCGAGCCTTTGTTCTGGGCACTTTCGATGCCGAGCTGCTGCAGATAGGCGCGACCGACTCAACCGAAGAATTCAGTCAGGAGCTGCGCTTCACAAGCCCGGATGGCGGAGCCTGGCGTTATTCGCTAGGCGCGTACTACTACAACGTCGAGAGGCTGAACGGGAACAGCGGCGTGGCATCGCAAACTCCCTTGCCGCCCGGATTCGCCAACTTCTGCCCCTGCATCCAGTTCTTCCCGGGCGTTGGCTTCGCTCTGCCGGCGTTTCCGGGGAGGTCGGTGGGTGATCTGGCTTTCCTCCGGTGGTTCTCCGGCCCAAGGGGCGATGCCACGGATAACGTGGACCAAATGCAGGAGATCGATGCCTGGTCGGTGTTCGGTTCTCTTGACGCCAACTTTTCCGACCGGCTGAAGGGGCGGGTGGAATTGCGCTGGACGGACGAGGAAAAGCACAGTCAGGATTTTGTGGCCGATTTCGATTTGAGCAATTCCTGGGATTTCATCTCATGGCGGGCAACGCTGGACTTCAAGCCCAGCGAGAACACCATGTACTACGCATCGATTGCGGGGGCTGAAAAAAGCGGGGCCTTCGATTTCGATGACGAGGAAAACATCAACGGAGAGCAGGTGGTTGTTGCAAGCTTTATCGACCCGGAAAAGAACACCTCCTACGAGCTGGGCGTTAAGGGCGTTTACATGGGCGGTCGTTTGAGCGCGGACATCGCCCTGTTTTTCATCGATTGGACCGAAATCGTGATTCCGCAATCGGTGGGAGTTGATTCCAACGGCGTCGCGCTGACCGGCCTCCTGACCCTGGATCAGAACGCCGGAAACGCATCGGTGCTCGGTGTGGAGGCGTCGTTCGGTTTGGTCTTGACCGACAATCTGGCCGCCAACCTGGGCTTCTCGGTAACGGATTCCGAGTTCGACGAAGCCAGGATTGACTCGTTTACCGACTTTCCCAGTTATGCGCCTGATGGCGATGTGGCAGGCAACGAATTGTTGCGCCAGTCCGCGGTGCAGGGAAACCTTACGCTCAATTACCGGCGCGCGCTGCGGGGCAGCACGGAGTGGTACCTGCGCACTGATGTTCTTTATACGGGCAGTCAATGGGTGGGCGCGGTCAATCAGGCGGAAATCCCCGCCCACACCTATGTCAACCTCAAGATCGGAATTGAAACGGAGCGTTACTCGGTGGAGTTGTGGTCGGACAATCTGCTGGATGACGACAAGCCAATAGCCGGATTCCGCGACGTGTGGTTCGGAAACGCCTTGCCCGGTGGCGGGGCCGGCGGTTTCTTCGATGCCTTCTTCCCGTGGCGGATCACGCT
>RKRP01000029.1 GCA_007571315.1 Gammaproteobacteria bacterium | reverse complement strand
GTTCCGGGTGCTGTCGTTGATCCGGTCCAGCGCCGCGTACAGGGTGGTGGTTTTTCCGGAGCCGGTGGGGCCGGTTACCAGAATGATGCCGTGGGGCCGTTGAATCAGTTGCTCCATCCGCCCGAGACTGCCCGGGTCCATGCCCAGCGATTCCAGATCCAGGCGGCCGGAATGCTTGTCCAGAAGCCGCATGACGACACGCTCGCCATGGATGCCCGGCAAGGTGGAAATGCGCACGTCCACGGCCCGCCCGGCAACCCGCAGCGAAATTCGGCCGTCCTGCGGCAGCCGCTTTTCCGCGATGTCCAGGTCGGCCATCACCTTGGCCCGCGAGATTACCAGCGGACTCAGGCCCCGCCTCAGTTTGAGCGTTTCGCGCAATACTCCATCCACGCGAAACCGCACATTGAGGTTGAATTCGCCCGGCTCCAGGTGAATGTCCGAAGCGCCGTTGCGAATAGCCGAAGCCAGCACCGCGTTGAGCAGCCGGATGATCGGCGCGTCATTGTCGCTGTCCAGAAGATCCGAAGGCGCGGGCAGCTCCCGCGCCAGCGCGCCTAGCTCCTGGTCTTCGTCGAGGTCTTCAGCAATGGACAGGGCGCTGTCCGCGCCCGCTTCGTAACGGGCGCGCAAGCGCCGCTCAAAATCCTCGGCGCCGATCAGCACCGGCTGCAAGCGCTGGCCCGCCACCCGGCTTGCTTCCGCAAGCGCTCCGAGCCCGGCGCCAGCGCGCACCAGGGCGATCAACTCGCCGTTCGAGCCCGGCGCCAGCAGCACCCCGTGTTGCCGGGCAAAGCTGAAGGGCAGGGCGTTCATCAGTCCGAATGCGGATGCGCGCCCGCCTCTGGCGCTGTGTGGCCGCCGCTTTCCGCGCCGTCCCGCAAATCGAAGGCGTTTTCCTTGTCCTCGGGCAGGAGCGGGTCGCCTTCCGAGAGCGATTGCATGAGCTGCTGGCGGCGGAGGTAGTCGTACTTCAGGTTGGTGGCGGCTTCGGCCCGGGAGGAATCGCGCAGGATGGTGGGACGAATGAAGAGCATCAGGTTGGTTTTCTCACGGGTTGCGCCGCTAGCGCGGAACAGCGCTCCGATCAGTGGAATGCGCCCCAGCAAGGGGACCGCCTGACGGCTCTCGCGGACCTTGTCCTGAATCAACCCGCCCAGAACCAGGGTGCCGCCGTCCTCCACGATCACCGCCGTTTCCAGCATGCGCGAGTTCGTTACCAGGTCCACGGCGCCCGCCACCGACGGCGCGATTTCGGACAATTCCTGCTTGATCTGAAGGCGCACCGCATCGCCCTGATTAATGCGCGGCGTGATGGTGAGCGTAAGGCCCACCTCCGAACGATCCACGGTGGTGAATGGGCGGATCTGACCGTCCGCGCTGCTCGGGTTGATACCCGAACTGGTATAGCTGCCGGTAACGAAGGGCACCTCCTGGCCCACTTTGATGGTCGCTTCCTCATTATCCAGTGTCACCAGCATGGGGGTGCCCAGAATGTTGGCGCCCGCCGTGTTCTCCACGGCGCTGATCAGCGCCGCGAAGCTGATCCCGTCGTCGCGCACCCTGCCCAGGGCGAATCCCGCGCCCGGCCCCAGCGCGCCCGCGGCGGCGGCGCGGCCCTGGTCCGTATTCGACAGGGAGCCGGCCACCAGTTCCCGCAGGCTGGTGCCGGAACCGGAGAAATCGGTGCTGCCCAGCATGCGCCGGGGATCGTAGGCGGCCCAGTTGACGCCTAGTTGATTGGCCTGCTCGGCGTTCACTTCCGCGATCAGCGCCTCCACCAGCACCTGGGCGCGGCGGATGTCCAACTGGTCCACCACCGCCAGCATGGCGCGCAAGGTTCCCGCAGGCGCGTCGATGATAAGGGCGTTGGTGTCTTCATCGGCGACCACCTGAATCCTGTTTTCCAAGCCGTCGCCGCTGTCGAACTGGGTGCTGAGTTTTTCCGCCAGGTTCGCGGCGTCGGCGTAGCGGATATAGCGCACCCGCGTGTTTCCGCCTTCGGCCAGCGGCGTGTCCAGGTGCGCGATCAGCGCCCGCAATTGCAGCCGCCGGCTCTGCTCACCCCACAGCAGAACGCTGTTGGTGCGCTGATCCGCCACCGCAACGTTGCCGCTGCCCCCCGAGCCTTCAGCAATTTCGCCAAGAATGCGAACCAGTTCCCGGGCGCTCGCTTGCTCAAGCGGGACCACTTCCACCGGCTGCTCGTTGACGATATCAATACGCCGCACCACCCGGATTACCCGGTTTACGCTGGAGCCTCGATCCGAAAGGATCAGCACGTTGGTGGGGCCATGAGCGGCTAGGTGGGCGCCGGGCGACATCATGGGCCGAAGGATAGGCACCAGGCTTTGGGCATCCACGTTGGACACGTTCAGCACCCGCGTCTGAAGTTCGTCGGAGGAGGTCTGGCCCTGTGGAGCTTCGGGGAATATCCGCATTGTGCGATCGGGAGCGAGGCGGATTACCGGGCCGGACGGGACGGCCACGATGCCGTGCGCGCTCAGCATCGACAGGAAGGCCTGATAGAAAGCCGCGGTGGTCATCGGCTGCGACCCGATCAGCGTGAACCGCTGACCCGGCCCTACCGCCGGGTCGATCACGAAGGTCTTGCCTATGGCTCGGCCAACGGCTTCCACCACCTCCTCAAGGTCCGCGCCGCGGTAGTTCGGCGTTACCCGGTCCTCCTGGGCGAAGGCCGCGCCGGCCAGCATCAGCAAGCCCAGCACGGCCCACGGCGCGTTCCATGACGCGGTCCTTATCCTCAGGCCCTGGCTCATCTTCATTCCCTTACATTGCCAGGGGGCTGAAAAGCTGGCTGGCCGCCACAATTTCATACTTCTGGCCTGCGCGCTCCACAGTGAGCATCATATCCTCGCCCGCGTTTATCTGCCTGGCAAGTTCTTCCATATTGTCATTGTTGTAGGGCAAGCCGTTGATCGCCACCAACAGATCGCCGGGCACCAGGCCCAGCGAATCGAACATGCCCTGTTGACCGCGAGGGAGAAGCCGGTAGCCCCGCAGGCTGCCGTCTTTCTCCATGATCGGGTTCATGCGCAGGATTTGCAGCAGCGGCATGCGGGCGGGCGCATTGCGGGCAATGGCGGGTTGGTCGTTGCGCGAGAAGGAAGCCGCTCCCCGGGCAGGCCCGCGCATGGCCCCGGGGCTCAGGTTGCTGAGCGGCAAGCGCAGAATTTCCGCGCCCCGGCGAAGCCGCGCTTCATCCGGCCGCACTTCCTGCAGCGTTATCCCGGGCGCAACAATGTCGCCCGGAAAATACGCCGCGGACGCCCCGCGCGATTCGATGATGGCGTGCGCCATGCCTTGGCGGGAGGAAGCGACCACGCCGCGCAGCCGAAATTCGCCGCTGCTCAGCACTGCGGGCGCATCGGCCGCCGCGCCACCCTGCCTGGGCTCGCCAAACAGCGCGCTTCCCGGCACCCTGGCCTCGGAGTTCCCGGCAGACGCTGCCGCCTCGACGGCCGCCGGCGCGGGGGGCTCAATCCGCGCCCATCCCCACGCCGACAACGCGATGCGGCCCAGCAGCCACGCAGCCACCGCCAGGAACGCGAACGCGGGAACGCGCTTAAGCAGTTCGTTCCAATTCACGAAATTCATGCGAAATGTCCACAATCGCGCCGCAAAGTTGCAGGCACGGTGTGATAATTTAAGGCATCATCGCGCATGAATAAAAATGAACAAGCCAACGGACAGCGATCACCTGCCTCGCGCGGGCGGATTACCGGACACCGAAACGGCGCCGCCGAAAGTTGACCGGCCTTCGCTGTACCGCGTGGTGCTTATCAACGATGACTACACGCCAATGGAGTTTGTGGTGCAGATGTTACAGAAACTTTTCGGCTACGGGCGCGAAAAGGCCACTCGCATCATGCTCGAAGTGCATATGAAGGGGCGGGGCGTGTGCGGCATTTTTTCCTTTGAAATTGCCGAAACCCGCGCTGCCCAGGTGCTGGAATACGCGCGCCGCTACGAACACCCTCTTGCCTGCGTGGTGGAAAGGGCCTGAAAGCGATGCTGAGCCGCGAACTGGAAATCTGCCTGTCGAACGCCCTGTTGCGCGCCCGCGAGCATCGCCATGAATTTCTTACTGTGGAGCATTTGCTGCTGGCGCTCACCAGCAGCCCGCTGGTAGCCGAAATTCTTGCCAATTGCGATGCCGACGTGGATGACTTGGCCACCGAGCTGGAGCGGCATCTTGAGGAAACGATGCCAACCCTGGGCGTGGAAGACGACCGCCAGACGCGGCCAACGCGCGCCTTCGACCGGATACTCAAGCGCGCCATGGCGCATGTGCAAAACAGCGGCGTGAAGGAAGTGAGTTCCGCCAATGTGCTGGTGGCGCTGTTTGCCGAAAACCAGACTTTCGCGGTAAGCGAACTCAACCGCCAGGGAGTCAGCCGCCTGGATGTGGTCCACTACATCTCTCACGGCATTTCTCCGGCCAGGACGGGGCCTGCTGGCGGCGCCAAGGACGGAGACGCCTCGGACCGGCGCCCGCCGCGGGCGCTGGAAGCCTATGCGGCGAACCTCAACGAGCGCGCCCGGGCGGGGCGGATCGACCCTCTGGTGGGCCGCGCCAGGGAAATTGAGCGCGCCCTGCAGGTTTTAAGCCGCAGGCGAAAGAACAATCCGCTTTTCGTGGGCGATGCGGGAGTGGGCAAGACCGCGCTGGCGGAAGGCCTGGCGCTGCTGATGGCGGGCGACGACGCGCCCGCCGTCCTGGAAGGATGCACGCTGTACGCGCTGGACATGGGGGCGCTGCTGGCCGGCACCCGCTACCGCGGCGATTTCGAGAAGCGGCTGAAGTCGCTCGTCAACGAACTGATTGAGGAAGAGGGGGCCATTCTGTTTGTTGATGAAATCCATACCGTGATTGGAGCGGGCGCCGCTTCCGGCGGCATGCTGGATGCCTCCAACATTATCAAACCCGCGCTGGCCAACGGCGATTTGCGCTGCGTTGGCTCGACCACCTACAAGGAATACCGCGGCGTTTTCGAGCGCGACCGGGCGCTGGCGCGGCGCTTCCAGAAGATCGACGTGCCGGAGCCCAGTGTTCAGGAAACCTACGAAATCCTGCGCGGCCTGAAAAGCTGCTTCGAGGAGCATCACAACGCTTCCTACAGCGACGAGGCTTTGCGGGCGGCGGCTGAACTTTCCGCGCGCCACATTGGCGACCGCTGCCTGCCGGACAAGGCCATCGACGTGGTCGATGAGGCCGGCGCCCGCCTGAAGCTGAGCGCCGCCGCCGCCAATGCAGGCCAGCCGCAGGATGTGGAAGTGTCGGTGGTGGAAGCGGTGGTGGCGCAGATGGCCGGCATTCCGCCGCGCAGCGTTTCCGCTTCCGACCGCGAGTTGCTGGAGCAGTTGGAAAGCAACCTCAAGCGGGTCATTTTTGGCCAGGACCCGGCCATAGAGGCTTTGTCATCCGCCATTCGCATGGCCCGCTCCGGTTTGCGCGAGCCTGAAAAACCGGTGGGCAGCTTTCTGTTTTCCGGCCCCACGGGAGTGGGTAAAACCGAGGTGACCCGGCAGTTGGCGTACTGCCTGGGCCTGGAACTGCTGCGATTCGACATGTCGGAATACATGGAGCGGCACACGGCCTCGCGGTTGATTGGCGCGCCGCCCGGCTACGTGGGCTTTGATCAGGGCGGACAACTCACCGAGGCCGTTACCCGCCATCCGCATTCCGTGCTGCTGCTCGACGAAATCGAGAAAGCGCACCCGGACGTGTTCAACCTGCTGCTTCAGGTTATGGATCATGGCGCGCTTACGGACAACAATGGCCGCAAGGCCGATTTCAGCCACGTAATTGTGGTGATGACCACCAACGCCGGGGCCCGGGAAGCGGCGCGCGGCTCCATGGGCTTTACTCCGCAAGATCATTCCAGCGACTCCATGACGGCCATCGAGAAAGCCTTTTCCCCGGAATTCCGCAACCGGCTGGACTCCGTCATACAGTTTGCGCCGCTGGAGCACGGCTCCGTATTGCGGGTGGTGGAGAAACTGGTGCTGGAACTGGAGGCGCAACTGCAGGGACGCAATGTAACGCTGGTTTTGGAAGATGCCGCCAGGGAATGGATTGCCCGGCAAGGTTATGACCGTAAAATGGGCGCTCGACCGATGGCTCGCGTAATTCAGGAACACATAAAGAAACCTCTGGCCGAGCAGATGCTTTTTGGCGATTTGCAGGCCGGCGGGCGGTTGCTGGTAACGCTCAACGAGTCCGGCGATGGGCTTGGCCTCAAGGTGGCAGAACACCATATGGCCGAGGAAGATCAGTGACAAGCGCCGGAACGCGCGGCAACCCGGCAAGGACAAGGTAGTATCCCGGTGGCGAAACAGGAAGCGATTCAATTTCAGGGGGTAGTCACCGAGACTTTGCCCAACACGACCTTTCGCGTCACGCTGGACAACGGCCATGTTGTGATGGCGCATATTTCCGGCAAGATGCGCAAGCACTACATACGCATCCTGACCGGCGACCGGGTTACCGTGGAATTGACCCCCTACGATTTGAGTAAAGGACGCATCGTTTATCGGGAGAGATAGGCGCTGTGCCTGGCGACCGGCTTGCGGCGCGGGCTGCATGCTGGAAAAACTTGCAGGAGTGAACGCATGCGAAGCGTAACCGCACCCTTGTATTTGCTGGCATTTCTTCTTGTCTGGGCCAGCTTTGCGGCCGCCGCGCAACAGCCGCGCCCGGAGCAGCTGCTCGACGAACTGTTTGCCGGCGAGTGGGCCGCCCGCCTTGAGGAAAACCCCTTTCTGGCCACTTCCATGGGCGTGGACGGCCACAACGCGAGGCTGCCCGGCGTGTCGTTCGACGACATCGAACGCCGCAAGCGCCAGGCCGACGCGTTCATGGGCCGTCTTCAGCGCCTGGACATCGACACGCTTCCGCCGCGCCGCCGGCTGGATTACGAACTGTTCGAATGGATGCTCCGCAACCGGATCGAAGCGTCCGCGCACTATCCCGAGCGCATCCCCTTCATCGCCGATAGCGGCTTCCATTCGCAACTGCTGCGCTCGGCCGACGGCATCGCCTTCCCCGATGCCCGCGCTTATGAGGATTACCTTCAGCGCCTGCAGGCCATTCCGGAGCATGTGGAGCAGCACATCCGGAACATGCGCGCCGGCATCAACGATGGCTTCACGGCGCCGCTTGTTGTGCTCGACAGCGTGCTGCCAACGGTTTCCTCGCCCGCTTCCGCCCCGGTGGAAAACAGCGCTTTTTTCCAGCCCTTCCTGCGCATGCCGGAGTCCATCGCCGCGGAGGACCGCACCCGGCTTGAAGCGGACGCGAGGGAAATCATCGCAGGCCATGCGCTTGGCGCGTTTCAGAGGCTGGCCCGCTTCCTGGACGAGGAATACCGTCTTCACGCGCGCCAAAGCATTGGCGCTTCGGAACTCCCCGGCGGCCCGGACTATTACCGGCAGCGAATCCGGGCCATGACCACCCTGGACCTTGCGCCGCAGGAAATTCACGCCACCGGGCTGTCTGAAGTGGCGCGAATCCGGCGGGAGATGCTGGCGATCGTTGAGGAGCTGGAGTTCGAGGGCGGCATTGAGGCGTTCGTCCGGTTTCTGCGCACCGACCCGCGCTTCTACGCCGAAACCGAGGAGCAGCTGCTGAGCAGCGCCTCGCTGATCGCCAAGAAGGTGGACGGCCTGCTGCCGGGCTGGTTCAGCCTGCTTCCCAGAATGCCCTACGGAATCATGCCCATGCCGTCGGAAATGGCCCCAACCGGCACCACCGCCCGCTACTGGGCGGCGCCTCGCGGCGGCAATCGCGGCGGCTACTACTGGCTGAATACCTACGCGCTGGACCAGCGGCCCCTTTACGAACTTCCGGCGCTGACCGTGCACGAGGCGGTGCCCGGGCATCATCTGCAAATTGCGCTGGCCCGGGAGCTGGAAGGCGTGCCGGAATTTCGCCGCCTGCTGGGTTTTACCGCCTTTGTGGAGGGATGGGCGCTGTACGCGGAATGGCTGGGCGTGGAAATGGGAATCTACACCACGCCGTACGAACATTTCGGCCGGCTGAGCTATGAGATGTGGCGCGCCTGCCGGCTGGTAATCGACACCGGCATACACGCCCTGGGCTGGACGCGCGAGCAGGCGGTGGCCTACCTGGCCGAGAACACCTCGCTCAGCCTCGCCAACGTCGAAAATGAGATCAACCGCTACATTGCGTGGCCGGGACAGGCCTTGGGCTACAAGCTTGGGGAGTTGAAAATCAGGGAGCTGCGGCGCCGCAGCGAAGAGGCGTTGGGCGCAGGCTTTGATCTGCGCGCCTTTCACGATGCCGTGCTGGCCAACGGCGCTTTGCCGCTGCCTTTGCTGGAGCGCGAAGTGGAAGCCTTTATCGCGGGCTCGGCGAATGGCGGCTAAGGCCACTCCGCTGCGGGACATCCATCGGGCGCTGGGCGCGCGGATGGTGGATTTTGCCGGCTGGGAGCTTCCCCTGCATTACGGCTCGCAGGTGTCCGAACATCATGCGGCGCGCGCGGCCGCCGGCGTATTCGATGTTTCCCATCTGGCGCTCACGGAAGTGTCCGGGCGGGGCGCGCGGCCGTATTTGCGCCGCTTGCTGGCCAACGGCATCGATCGCCTAGGCGAGCGTGCAGGGGGGCTTTACAGCTGCCTGCTCGATGAATCGGGAGGCGTTATCGACGACCTGATCGCCTATCGCCTGGACGACCACCGTTACCGCGTGGTCAGCAACGCCGCCACCGCGGAGCCGGTGCGCAGCCAAATGCGCAAGGTGGCGCGGGCCTTTCCCGTTCGGCTTGAGCCTGATCAAGAGCGGGTTGCGCTGGCGGTTCAGGGGCCGCAGGCCATGGAACTGGGCGCCGCTGCGTGCCGCGCGGCGGCTGGCCCGCGCTATGCCGCGGCTTTGTCCGCGCTCAAGCCTTTCAACGCCATGGAAGAGGAGGGCATTCTGGCCGCGAGAACCGGCTATACCGGCGAGGACGGATTCGAAATTTATCTCGATGCCGCCACGGGCCGCGTGTTTTGGCAGGCGCTCATGGATGCTGGCGCAACGCCCTGCGGACTGGGCGCCCGCGACACCTTGCGCCTGGAGGCCGGCCTGTGCCTGTATGGCCAGGACATGGATGCCACCGTAACGCCGCTGCACTGCGGACTGAGATGGACTGTGGCCATGGATCCGCCGCAACGCAACTTTGTGGGCCGCCGGGCGCTGGAAGCGCTGTGGGAGAGCCCGGACCTGCCGTCGTTCAAGGGTCTTGTGCTGAAGGGAAGGGGAGTTCTTCGCGCTGGCCAGAAGGTGCTCACGCCGGCCGGCGAGGGCGTAGTGACCAGCGGCGGTTATTCTCCTACCATGAGCGCGTCGATTGGCCTGGCGCGCGTGCCGAGCGGCAGTTACGCGCAAAGCGAAGTGGAAATCCGCGGCGCGGGAGTTCCCTGCGCCGTGGTCAAGCCGCCGTTCGTGCGCCGCGGCCAGGTGCTTGTTGATGTCGAACAGACGAAAGAATGAGGAAAAGACAGTGTCAGAAATTCCAACTGAACTCAAATTCACCAGCGAGCACGAATGGGTGCGCATGGAAGACGAAGGCACGCTTGCGGTGGGGCTAACCGACTATGCGCAGGGGCAATTGGGCGATCTGGTGTTTGTGGAAACTCCCGAGGTGGGCGCGTCGTTCGCCGCGGGCGATGTTTGCGCGGTGGTTGAATCGGTTAAGGCGGCCAGCGATGTGTACGCGCCGGTGGGGGGCGAGGTGTCCGCTGTGAATGAAAACCTTGCGGACTCGCCGGAGTTGATTTCGGAGGATCCCTATGGCAGCGGCTGGCTGTTTCGGATAACGCCGGAAGACCCCTCGGAGTGGGAGGGCCTGCTGGATTCGGAGCAGTATGGGGAACTGCTGGAATCCTGATCTGAAATGCCGTTTATCCCGCACACCTCTTCCCAGGTTCAGGGAATGCTGCGGCGCCTGGGCGCCGGCTCCATCGACGATCTTTTCGACGAAATTCCGCCATCGCTTCAGCGCCCCGCCCCGCCCGCAATCCCCGCAGGTTTGGGCGAGGCCGGCATCAGCCGGATCGCCACAGAGCGCGCCGGCCGCAACCAGCCGTTGCTGTGCTTTGCCGGCGGCGGCGCCTACGAGCACCACATTCCGGCAGCGGTGTGGGATATCGCCTCGCGCGGCGAGTTCTACAGCAATTACACCCCGTACCAGGCGGAGGCCGCCCAGGGTTCATTGCAGCTGACCTACGAGTACCAAACGATGATTGCCGCCCTGACTGGCATGGATGTGGCCAACGCTTCGCTCTACGACGGCGCCACCGCCTTCGCCGAAGCCTGCCTGATGGCGGTGCGCTGCAACCGCCGGTCGCATTCGCGGCGCATTGCGGTGGCCCGGTCGGTGCACCCCGCCTGGCGCGCGGTGGCTGGAACGCTGCTGCGCGGCCAGGGACTGGAGATTGTGGAAGTCCCGCTTGATTCTTCCGGCCAGGCCGATTTGAGCGCGCTGCGGCGGAACTCCAGCGGTGGCTTCGCAGCGCTCGCGGTGGCTGCGCCGGACTACCTGGGCGGCCTGCCGAATGTCCAGGCTTGGCGAGCTTGCGCCAAACGGGAAGGCGCTTTGCTGGTGGCGGGCGTAAATCCTGTGGCGCTGGGCATGCTGCGCCCTCCGGGCGAATGGGGCGCCGACATCGTTTGCGGCGAAGGCCAGCCCCTGGGCATACCGATGTCCGGCGGTGGTCCCTACCTGGGGCTTTTGGCGTGCAAGGCTCGTTATCTTCGCCAGATGCCCGGCCGTTTGGCCGGCCGCACCGCGGATGCAGCGGGCAACCCTGCCTATGCGCTTACTCTGCAGGCGCGCGAGCAGCACATCCGCCGCAGCCGGGCCACATCCAACATCTGCACCAACCAGGGCCTGATGGTAACCGCGGCTACCCTGTATATGGCTTTGCTGGGCGGCGAAGGGCTGCGCCGGGTGGCGGCGGCCTGTCACGCCAGAACGGCCGAGCTGGCGGCAGCGCTCACCGCCATCGACGGCGTGCGACGCGCTTGGGACGCGCCGTTCTTCCACGAGCATGTCCTGCGCCTGGACCGCCCCGTGGCGCCGGTTTTGGCCGCCCTGGCCCGCAAGGGCATTCTGGGCGGCATCGACATTTCCGCCCAATACCCGGAACTGGGCAATGCGCTGCTGGCTTGCGCTACCGAAATGCGCACCACTGAAGACATCCGCGGTTACGCCTCGGCTCTGGCCGCAATCATGGGCGAAGAAACGCCTGCCGGGACAGCGCAGCATGCCGCCTGAGTTGATCTTCGAGAGGGCCTGCCCGGGCCGCCGCGCCCGCGCCCAGGCGCCTGCGGGCGAGATTGCCGCCCCGGCGGACCTGCCTGCGGAACTGCTCAGGAAGCAGGATGCGCGTTTGCCGGAAGTGTCCGAGCTGGATGTGGTGCGGCACTCTACCCGCCGGTCGCAACTCAACTTTCCATCGACACCAACAGTTATCCGCTGGGCTCTTGCACCATGAAGTACAACCCGCGGGCCTGCCACCGGCTGGCCTCGCTGCCGGGTTTTCTGGATGCGCATCCGTCCGCCCCCGATTCCGCAGTCCAAGGCCTTCTGGAGTGCCTCTACGAACTTCAGGAGATGCTTGCCCGGGTAACCGGCATGGCGGCCATCTCTCTGGCGCCCATGGCCGGCGCCCAGGGAGAATTCGCCGGCGTGGCCATGTTCAATGCCTATCACCGCGCTCGAGAGGATTATGAGCGCGACGAAATCATTGTGCCCGACGCCGCCCACGGCACCAATCCGGCCACGGCGGCCATGTGCGGTTTGAAAGTGCGCGAAATCGCCACCGGCCGGGACGGCGACATCGAGCTTGAGGCGCTGGACGCGGCGCTTGGCCCGCGCACTGCCGGCATCATGCTCACCAACCCCTCCACGCTGGGGGTGTTTGAGAGGCGCATTCTCGAAATCTCCAGGCGCGTTCACGCCGCCGGAGGGCTGTTGTATTACGACGGCGCCAACCTTAACGCTCTGCTCGGGCGGGTTCTGCCTGGCGACATGGGTTTTGACGCCGTGCATTTGAACCTCCACAAGACGTTTTCC
>RKRP01000005.1 GCA_007571315.1 Gammaproteobacteria bacterium | reverse complement strand
AGCAGTCCTGCCAACGCTCTCGAAAGAAGACCGCAAAGAACTCTCCGCCGCCCGGGCCCTGATGCCAAACTGGATGGCCGAACCAGTCAGCGCGCGGCTCGCAGATGCCTGAAATTCGCTACCAATATCTGCCCGAAGCCGAGCGCCGCGATGCTCTGGATGTCTTGGGGCGCAGCAACGTCCATAGGGCGCATCTGCTGGAGAAAGACATCTGGGTTGTGGCGGTATTGGGCGTTCTTTTTGATGCTCCGTATGCCGAACACCTGACCTTCAAGGGCGGCACATCGCTTTCCAAGGCATGGCGTGCTATCCGACGCTTCTCGGAAGATGTCGATGTGACCTACGACATTCGCGCTTTCGCGCCGGACTTGGTGGCAGGGACCGGCGAGGAAGCGCTGCCACCCACACGCAGTCAGCAGAAGCGCTGGACGCGCAAAATTCGCGAACGTCTTACTGAATGGGTTCGCACTGAAGCCTTGCAGACCATTCGGGAAGCACTCATTGGCGAGGGGTTCGTTGCGCAGGTTCGTGCCGACGGAGACCGGCTTTTTATCCGGTACGAGCCCTTGTTCGAAGAAACCGACTTCGTGCGGCCCGAGGTCAAGCTCGAGTTCGGCGCGCGGTCCACCGGTGAACCATGCACGCCTATCCCCGCCCGTGCGGGGGAACCCAATGAGTCCGTCTCATCCACCGCCACCTGCCAGCCAAAAAGGCCGACAGCAAAACCGGACAGTTCATTTGTTACAAAAGCGGACAGTCTATTTGTTCCTAACAGTGTGAATCTCAAAAAATTGACCGCAGACATGCGGATCATGTACTATCCCGGTCACTTGCTCCCCGCCGGACTCGCTGCAAAGCCCCGGCGGGGTTATTTTTTACGATGCGCCCAGAATTCGCGACCAAGCGCGCTGTCTCATTTATTGACGGGCAAAACCTCTATCGCCACGCCAAGGATGCCTTCGGCTACCATCATCCCAACTACGATCCCTACAAGCTGACGAACGCAGTTTGCGCGGCTAATGGATGGGTCAATCAGGGTGTCCGCTTCTACACTGGAGTGCCCTCTGCCCACCGATCACCCATGTGGCATAGCTACTGGTCCAACCGGCTTTTGGCGATGAGGCGCGCGGGAGTTCGCGTAACCTCGCGCCGACTAAGTTACCGCATTGAGTGCGTGACGCTGCCGGATGGTTCAGAGCATGAGATTCCGATGCAGCGAGAGAAGGGGATTGACCTCCGACTCGGTCTGGACGTTGTGCGAATGGCCCAAAACAACGAATTGGATGTCGCCATAATTTTCAGTCAAGATCAGGATCTGGCCGAAGTTGTGCGTGAAGTTCGCAATATTGCGAACTCGCAAGGCCGTTGGCTGAAAATTGTTTCCGCGTTTCCAGACAGTCCAAACGCGACATCGAATCGAGGCATCAATAACTCAGATTGGTTTCGTATGGACCATGCGTTCTACGAAAAATGCCTTGACCCAAGGGACTATCGTCCGAAGACTTGACTATCGACGAGCCTATTTTTCCTCGGGGCCACCGAGGCAGCGATAAATTGGGTTGCCGACTCGAAATTAAAGTCGGAGGCGATGAATCCAGTTCAAGGCACAAAACGCTTCTTCGAAATCTTCTGCCCAAGAGAGCAGCAGCGCTTGAATGAAACCGAAGCGGGGGCGAGGCTGGTCTCCTACACCGGCGCTGAAACGGCGAAGTCGATTATCGAGAATCAGGACTGCGATCGCTACCGGTAAATTACTTCTCATTGAGTGACTGCTAGGCGCAAGTGCAGCAGGTGGCGGAGAAAATTTGCCGCAACACCGCAAGCATCCAAAGCGGGGGAAGACAGCAGTTCGAAAATGACTTGGCTCAAATGGCCTTTCTGTATGCGATCCGAACCAAACATCCGGGTTTCGCCGAGGAAGCAGAGTGGCGGGTTTGGCTTCGGCCAACGGACCAACCTAGCACTAAGGAAGGTCTGAACAAGGCCTGAAATGGCGCTTGGGGAAGTCTTCCGCCGGTTTTTTGACGGCTCCGGCACCGCTGCGGCACCCGAAACCGGCCCGTTGCGCGGGTTTCACGCCGCGCCAGGCGGTGTCCGGGCGCGCCGGCCCCATGTCAGGCCGCCGCATAACGGCCGGCGATCAGCAGATTCGTGAAACCGGGCAGCATCGCGGTCCGCTGCGTGTTCTTCGCCAACCCCCGGCAGCGGACCTTGCCGTAGCCGAAGCGGCGCTTCACATACAGGAAAGGATGCTCCGCCTTCGCGCGCATCAAACCCTTGCGATGCTCAGCCGCCTCCTCCGGACCCGGCTTGTCCAGCAACTTGCGCCGGTCCCGCTTCATCGCCACACGCCAGTCCACAGCCGCATCCCGGTTCTCTGCCCGCTTGCCCACGCCCTGATAACCCGAATCGCCCCACACCTCGTCCTCGCCGCCGCGCAGCAAAGCGTGCACCGCGGCCACGTCCGACACGTTCGCCGCGGTCGTCTCAAGACTGCGCGCCAAGCCCGACTCCGCATCCGCCCCAATGCGCGCCTTCATCCCGAAATGCCACTGGTTGCCCTTCTTCGTCGTATGCATCGCCCCATCCCGGTTCCCATCCTTGTTCTTCGTCGAACCCGGCGCCTCAATAATGCTCGCGTCCACAAGCCCGCCACGATACCGACCGGTAGCAATTTCCTTGTAGCGGTACTGGAGAGCCTTCAATTGATTCCCATAGCGTTTCCGAAGAGCCGCAGCATTAGGCTGCACATGGATGTTCCTCACATGGCCCGTGCAATATGCGAGGCAGGCGATGGGAAAAATCAACGCGGAACAGACGATGTCGCAAACTTGGAGGCCTGCATGATTGTCGCTGTGTCCGAATGTAGGCAATTCGGCAAGGCGCGGGTATTTTTGCGCCACCGGGCTGAATTTTTGCGTGAAGATCGAGTGTGAAACATTGATATTCTTAAATTTGTTTCGGCTGTCGGCAATACAGATGCCAATATCGCCGGTTCGAGCCAGATAATGATCCAAGTGAATGCAGATGTCCTGGATCGAGGATGTATAGACGGGCTTGGCGTCAAATGGCATTCCGATGCCTTTTACCCAAATGCGCGCAACCAGCCTGATGCCGCAGCGTTGCAGCAACCCGAATATACGGTCGAGAAAACCAAGGGCGTGCAGGCGTTGACGTGCGTTTCCTCTTGTTGCGTTCCTGCGAAGATCTGCTCCCTTGATCTCTGGAAAAATCCGGTCAAGCTGCAGAGCTGACGGGTAATTCAGATTGGGGAAGTATCGGGATTTGAGAGCTAGGAAATTGCTTGTGAATTCGTGAAGGTTCTCCATGTCGATGAAAAGACCGCCTATGACCAAAACGGGCTGGTCGTTTGACCGGGGCGGGTCGGGCAGCGCCCCAAGATCCCCCGCCTCGTCGATAAAGCAGATTTTCATCCAGCCCTAAAGTGGCTATGGCCACCGGATGGTGGCCATAGGGTCCGCCGCCCGCGAAGGGGTCGGCAATCAAGGTTTCTGCCGACAATGTAGATAATTGCTTCCTTCATGTCAACACTCTTGCACATACTC
>RKRP01000128.1 GCA_007571315.1 Gammaproteobacteria bacterium | reverse complement strand
GCGGCTACTCCAGCGTGGTGAGGATTTCGGCTACGGGGCGGCGTTTTTGCTGCGGAACAATACGCGGATAGCCGATCGAGAACAGGCCCGCTACCATTTGTTCTCCGGCATCAATGCCGAGCAGCTCATGGAAGCGTGAATCGCGGGTGAGCGCGCCGGTGCTCCACTTGCAGGCTACGCCACCCTCCCACAGGCACAGCATCAGATTCTGGATGGCGCAGCAGCAGGCGCCGTAGTCCTCCCTGTCGCGAAAGGCGTCCGCCGAGCGCCGGCAGGTTACGGCCATCCATTCCGGAACCGCCTTCATCAATTCGCGCCTCTTCCTGGCCGCCTCGGGGCCTCTTTTCGCCAGGGTCAGCTCGTTGGCGATTTCAACCATTGCGCTCACCGTTTGGTGGCCCAGCAGGTAGAAGCGCCAAGGCTCCGTGAGGTGATGATTGGGTGCCCAGCGGGCCGCCTCCACGGCGGCAAGAAGCAGTTCGCGCGGGGGCTTTTCAGGCTTGAACAGGGCAACCGTTCGGCGCTCGCGCACCAAATGCAGGCCCGGTTGCGGCCGGGTGTTCAATCCGCGCTGGCGCTGGAGCCCCGCAACGGCGACGCCTGACCCAAAACGCCCGTTTCGCCTTCCAGCCTGGCGATGGTGACCGCGCCGCAACTGTCGCCGAACACATTGACGGCGGTGCGGGACATGTCGAGGATGCGGTCAAACACAAACAGAACGCCGATCGCTTCCACCGGCAGCCCCACCGCTCCCAAAATCACCGCTATGGCCACGAAGGATGCCGCGGGAACGCCGGCCACGCCAATCGATGTCAAAAGCGCGGTCACGACGATGGTGAATTGCACGCCGAAGGTGAGGTCCACGCCAAAAGCCTGAGCGATAAAGATTACCGCAACGCACTCGTACAACGCCGTGCCGTCCATATTCACCGTGGCGCCCAGCGGCAGCACAAAACCGGTAGTGCGGCTGGACACCCGGGCGCTGTCCTCCACGCAGCGCATGGTGATTGGCAGGGTGGCGGAGGAGGAGGAAGTCGAGAACGCGGTCAGCAGCGCCGGCGCCATGGCGCGGTACTGGCGCAAGGGATTGACGCGCGCTACAAAAAACAGGACGAGCGGCATCACCACCAGGAAGTGGACCGCCAGAGCCGCCAGCACCGTAATCGAAAACACCACCAGCGGCCGGGCGGCGCCCAGCCCAACATCGGCAACCACCGAGGCGACCAGGCCGAAAACGCCAATTGGAGCAAACCGCATAACGAAACGGGTAACGCCCATCATGGCCTCGAAGCAGGCTTGGAAAAAACCCGTAACCGGGTCGCGCCTGGCCTTGGCCAAACGCGATATGAAATACCCGAACAGAATGCAGAACACGATTACGCCCAGCATCTGGCCTTCGGCCGCGGCCATTACGATGTTGGGCGGGAACATGCGCAGAAACACTTCCGCCACGCCGCCCTGGGCACCCGATACGCGGGCGGCCACTTCGTTGGAGTTGGCCTGAAAATCCAGCAGTTCCTTAACCGGAACGCCGTTCAAAACCCCAGGCTGCACTAGGTTTACGATCGTCAGCCCCACCAGTATGGCGATCGTGGAGGTGGCCATGTAGTAGAGCACGGTCTTGCCGCCCAGCCGCCCCGGCGTGCCGGGCCCGCCCAGCCCCGCCACGCCGGAGATGATGGATGTGGCGATGAGCGGCACAATAAGCATCTTCAGCGCGTTCAAAAACAGCGTGCCGATATAGTCGTAGATCGAATCGAAGGTCAGGCCGGGCGCCAACTCGGCCGTGTCTCCGCTAATCAAGCCGGCCAGCGCGCCGAGCGCGATTCCGGCGAATATCTGCGCGTACAAGGGCCAGCGCAACGGATTCCACGAAGTCATGAAGATTCTCCCAGAGCGTCCGGCGACACCCATATATCGGCGCGCTCACGCAAACTGCTGCGGTAAGCGTCGTATTCCATCATGCCCTGGCGTTCCTCCAGGCCGGTCTTCACTTCGTCGCGCTGGTCGCGGGCAATCCGCTCGGGGCGGCCGGGAAAAACCTCGTCCACCTCGAACAGCGCGTAGCGGCCGTCCAGAAGTTCGAGGCCCTGCGCACCCTCGCCGGGCGCAGCTGCGAATATGGCGTTCAGGAGTTCCGAGGGATAGTCGGCCGAATCGCGCCGAATTTCCTGCTCCTCGAACTGTTCCACGCCCTGCCCGTCCGACAGTTCGCTCCAGTCTTCCTGGGCGAGCCGCCTGTCCAGCAGGGCCGCGCCCTGAGCAGCGGCGGCAGCGGCAGCAGCATCGGCAACCAGAATTTCCCGGATGCGCTCCGCCACTTCTTCAAGCGGCTGCTGCTCGGAGGGCTGATGGCGGGCCACACGCAACACCAGGGCCCGGTCCGGCCCCAACTGGAGAATCCGCGAGTTCTCGCCAAGATCCAGAACTTCCTCGCTGTAGGCGGCATCAATGATCCGCCGGTTGCCGGAAAATTCGCCCGCGCCCTCGCGGGTAAAGCCTTCCAGCGCCTTGAGGGGCAATTCCAGTTCTTCAGCGATCCAGGCCAGTCCTTCTTCGCTCTCCAGGGCCATGTCGGCGAGCCGCTCAGCAAGGTCAAAAAAATGTTCGCTGGCGCGCCGCTCCTCAAGATCCGCCAGCACCTCGTCCCGAGCCGACTCGAATGGCGCAATGTCGCCGCCGCGCAAGCCTTCAAGACGGATGATGTGATATCCGAATTGCGACTGCACTGGCGCGGTGTACTGCCCCGCTTCTTCCAGCGCGAACAATGCTTCCTCGAATTCCGGCACAAACACTCCGGCCTCGTTCCAGCCCAAATCGCCTCCGGACGAAGCGGACCCGGGATCTTCCGAAAGCTCGGTCGCCAAAGCAGCGAAATCTTCTCCGGCCGCGAGGCGGGCCACCACCGCCTCGGCGCGCGCCAAAACCTCTTCGTCGCCTTCCGGGTCGGCCGCCAGCAGAATATGGCTGGAGCGGCGCTGAACAGGGCTGATGAACTGGTCGCGGTTTTGTTCGTACCATTCCAGGGCATCCTGCTCGGCAGGCGCGCTCAGGCCGGGCAAAGCGCCCGCGTCGAGGTCGATGTATTCGAGATCAACAAACTCGCGCGTCCAGAAACCCGATGCGTTGCGCTCATAGTATTCGCTCACCTGCTGGTCCGTTACCGCCGCCTCGCCGCGGAAAGGCTCAGGGCTCACATAAAGCCCATTGACGGACCGGCTCTCCTGCACCAGTTCGATATAGAAACGGAAATCCACCGGAGTGAAAAAGGCGCTCTCCGCAAGGCTGAGGGAGAACTGCTGCAATGTCATGAGGCCGCGCTGCCGGGTTTCAAAATAAGCCGGCGTCTCGCCCAGATTGGCAAGCGCGCTGCGGTACAGGTCCACGGAAAAATCGCCCTGGTCGAGAAAGGCGGGAATGCTCCGTATGGCGCCCGCCAGCCGGGCATCGGCGGTCGCGAATCCGCGCTCCCGGGCATGAGCGCGCATCATGTAGGAGTCGATCAGGTCATCCAGAACCAGCGCCCGGATCTGCTCCTCGAACTCCTCCGGCAGCGCGTCGCCAAACTGCTCGCGCAGGCGAAACTGCTCGTCCTGCGCCGTGCGGAGAAACTCGGTCTGGCCAATGTCCAAGCCGTCCACGCTGGCCACCACGTTGGCCGTCATGCCCACATCGCCGCGCATGGTCCCAAAAGTAAGGACCAAAGCCAGCCCGATGACGCCGAAAATAATCCCGGCCACCCATCCGCTGAGCCGGTCGCGAAGGACTTGCAGCACGGCGCGCTAGGACCTGCGGCAGGCGCTTACAGGGTGGCGGAGTGGACGGGACTCGAACCCGCGACCACCGGATTGACAGCCCGGTATTCTAACCATCTGAACTACCACTCCGCCATGGGTGCTGAGGGGCTTGAACCCCCGACCTTCGCCGTGTAAGAGCGACGCTCTCCCAACTGAGCTAAGCACCCTCCGGCGCCATAACCCGCGCTGAATCCGCCGCAGCCAAGCCCCGACAGCCGGAAACAGTCAGTTTACGGCATCCTTCAGGGCGCGGCCCGCCTTGAAACCGGGAACCGAGGTGGCGGCAATCTGTATGCTCTCGCCTGTGCGCGGGTTGCGTCCCTGGCGAGCGGCGCGGTGCTTGACGCTGAAGGTTCCAAAACCAAGCAGGGAAACCGAATCTCCCTGCGCCAAAGCATCGCTGATGGCGCCCAACACCGCATCAACGGCCCTGGCCGCGTCCGCTTTGCCAAGACCCGCAGCATCTGCTACGGCATCCGCAAGTTCCCGTTTGTTCATGCAATTCTCCAAAAGTTCATCCGGGATTTACCGGAAAAATTCGCGGTGCTGCAAGGACATTCAGCGTGTCCCCCACCCCCTTGATACAGGCATGGCCACGCTGCTAAAAGCAATACAGGCCAATCGCCGCTCAGGGCTGGAAATTATGCACTAAATCCCGCAACTCCCGCAATGCCAGCAAGGCGCCGGCGCAATAGCGCCCTGCGTTGCGCTTAAGGTTTCAGTGGGCGCGCGGCCGTTCGGATGGGGTTGGGCCGGCGGACGCTGTTGAAGCAGCAGGAGTGTCCTGATCGTCCGGCAGGGCCGCTGAAACCTCGGGCATGCGCTCCAAAGCGAGTTCCAGCACCTGGTCAATCCAGCGGACCGGGCGGATATCCAGGTTGCGCTTGACGTTGGCGGGAATTTCGGCCAAATCCTTGACGCATTCCTCCGGGATAAGCACCGTGGAAATTCCGCCTCTGTGGGCCGCGAGGAGCTTTTCCTTGAGGCCTCCCACGGGCAATACTTCGCCGCCTAAGGTGATTTCGCCGGTCATGGCCACATCGGCGCGAACGGGAATGCCGGTAAGCGCGGAAACAAGCGCGGTGCACATGCCGATTCCGGCGCTGGGGCCATCTTTTGGCGTGGCGCCTTCCGGCACATGCACATGCGAATCGATTTTTGACGAAAAGCCGGTGTCCAGTCCCAGCGTGACGGCGCGGGCGCGCACCACCGTGAGGGCCGCCTGGATGGACTCCTGCATTACCTGGCCAAGCTTGCCAGTTAGCGTGAGCTTCCCCTTGCCGGGGGCGACGGAGGCCTCGATGCGCAACAGCTCGCCACCCACCTCGGTCCACGCCAGTCCCTGCGCCTGACCCACGCGGTTCTGGTCCTCCACGCGGCCGTAGCGGAACTTCCGCACACCCAAATACGCATCCAGCTGGCCGGGGCCTACGCAGATTTCACGCTTGGACGGACGCAGCAATTGCTGCTTTACGACCTTGCGGCACACCCGCGCGATTTCGCGCTCCAGGTTGCGCACGCCCGCCTCGCGGGTGTAGTGGCGGATGATGCTGCGCAGCCCGCCGCGGGTAAACCGCAGTTCATTCTTGCGCACGCCGTTGTGCTTCATCTGCTTCTTGATCAGATAGTTGCTGGCAATGGCCATTTTTTCGTCTTCCGTGTAGCCGGGAATGCGCAACACTTCCATGCGGTCCAGAAGCGGCGGGGGAATGGCCAGCGTATTGGCCGTGCAAACGAACATGACGCGGGAGAGGTCGAAATCCACCTCCAGGTAGTGATCGTTGAAGGATGAATTCTGCTCGGGGTCCAGCACCTCCAGCAATGCCGAGGAAGGGTCGCCGCGAAAGTCCATCGACATCTTATCGACTTCATCAAGCAGAAATAGCGGATTGCGCACTCCCGAGCGCGCCAGGTTCTGCACGATCTTTCCGGGCAGCGCGCCAATGTAGGTGCGCCGGTGCCCGCGGATTTCAGCCTCGTCGCGCACTCCGCCCAGCGACATCCGCACAAACGCCCGGCTGGTGGCGCGGGCAATGGAGCGTCCCAGCGAAGTCTTGCCCACTCCCGGCGGCCCCACCAAACACAGAATGGGGCCTTTAAGGGAGCGCACGCGCTTCTGCACCGCGAGATATTCAAGAATGCGCTCCTTGACCTTTTCCAGCCCGTAGTGATCTTCCTCCAGTACCTGCTCGGCGCGCCTGATGTTGCCGTTGGTGCGGCGCTGCTTCTTCCAGGGGGTCTTGAGCAGCCAATCGAGGTAGTTCCGCACCACGGTGGCCTCGGCCGACATCGGCGCCATCATCTTGAGCTTGCCCAGCTCCGTGAGCGCCTTTTCTTCCGCCTCCCTAGTCATGCCCGCCTCTCTGATCCCTTTCTCAAGGCCGGAAATTTCGTCCGGCGCATCCTCCAGCTCGCCCAGTTCCTTCTGAATGGCCTTCATCTGCTCATTCAGGTAGTACTCGCGCTGACTCTTTTCCATTTGCGTCTTTACCCGCCCGCGAATTTTGCGCTCAATCCTGAGCATGTCGATTTCGCTGTCCATCAGGCCCACCAGGTACTCGATGCGCTTAACTGGATTGCCAGTTTCCAGCACCGTCTGCTTCTTCTCCAGCGCCAGTTGCATGTGCGCGGCCACCGTGTCAGCCAACCGCCCGCTGTCGTTGAGTCCCGCCACGCCGCCCAGGGCTTCCGGCGGCACGTTCTTGTGCAGCTTGACGTAGGACTCGAACTGCGTCAGCAAGGACCGGCGCAGGGCCTCCATTTCGTCGGCCGCGGCTTCTGGATCGTCCTCCTCGGCAATGGGCTCGTACTCAGCGCTGAAGAAACCGTCCGCCTTGAGCGACTTGAGGCTGGCCCGCAGCACGCCCTGAACCATTACCTTGACGGTGTTGTCCGGCATTTTCATCATCTGCAGGACGGTGGCCAGAGTGCCCACCTGGTATATGTCCTCGGCGGCGGGGTCATCGACTTCCGGCTTGCGCTGCGCCACCAGCAGAATTTCCTTGCCCACGGACATGGCGTTTTCCAATGCCAGTATTGACGGCTTGCGGCCCACGAACAGCGGCACAATCATGTGCGGGTACACCACCACATCGCGCAGCGGCAGCACCGCAAGGCGGCGGCGGACGCTCGCTTTCTTCCTGGAATCTTTGCTCATTAATTCGCCTCAGTCCAAACGTTGCCCTGCTCTGCGCGCCGCAAGGATATGGGGCTGGCCAATGGGAAGCGCAACCCCGGCGGATGCCCGCCGCCCGGTTTGCCGGCTACCCCTCCGAACCGGTAGGCCTCGCGTACTCCTCGGGGGGCTTCAGAGCCAGCGGCTCGCCGGTTTCGTAAACGATGCAGGGTTTGTTCTGGCCCTTGATAGCGCCGCGGTCAAGCACCACCCGGCGCGCATTTTTCATTGACGGAAGATCAAACATGGTGTCCAGCAGCACATCCTCCAGGATGGTTCGCAGTCCGCGCGCGCCGGTCTTGCGCTCCATGGCGCGCTCGGCAATGGCTTCCAGCGCGCCGTCATGAAACTCCAGTTCGCAGTTTTCCATTTCGAACAGCACCCGATACTGCTTGGTAAGCGCGTTTTTCGGCTCTACCAGTATGGCCACCAGCGCCTCCATGTCCAGCGGGTCCAGCGTGGCCACCAGCGGCAGGCGACCCACAAACTCGGGAATCAGCCCGTAGCCGATCAGATCCTCGGGTTCCACATGGGACAGCAATTCTCCCAACTGCCGGTTCTGGTCTTCGCTGCGAACCTCGGCCGTAAAGCCAATCCCGCTGCGCTCGGTCCGGTTGCGGATAATGCTGTCCAGGCCGGCGAATGCGCCGCCGCAAATGAACAGAATGTTGGACGTATCGACCTGCAGGAATTCCTGCTGCGGGTGCTTGCGGCCGCCCTGCGGAGGCACCGAGGCGATGGTGCCCTCAATCAGTTTCAGCAACGCCTGCTGCACGCCCTCGCCGGACACGTCGCGGGTAATGGAGGGGTTGTCCGACTTGCGTGAAATCTTGTCGATCTCGTCGATATACACGATGCCGGTTTGCGCCTTCTCCACATCGTAGTCGCACTTTTGCAGCAGCTTCTGAATGATGTTCTCGACATCCTCGCCAACATAGCCAGCCTCGGTGAGGGTGGTGGCGTCGGCAATGGTGAAGGGCACGTTGAGGGTGCGCGCCAGCGTTTCGGCGAGCAGGGTCTTGCCGCAGCCGGTAGGGCCAATCAGCAGGATATTGCTCTTGGCGATTTCCACCTGGGGCGCATCCTTTTCCCGGCGCCGCGAGCGCATCCGCTTGAAATGGTTGTACACGGCCACCGAAAGGACCTTCTTGGCGCGGTCCTGGCCAATCACGTATTCGTTGAGGAACTTCATGATTCCGGCGGGCAGCGGCAGCGAGACCGGCTGGTTCTCCACACGGTCCTCAAATTCCTCGCGGATGATGTCGATGCACAACTCGACGCACTCGTCGCAGATGTACACGGAGGGGCCGGCAATGAGCTTTCGCACTTCGTGCTGGCTCTTGCCGCAAAACGAGCAGTACAGGAGCTTGCGCTCGCCTCCTCCGCCACGATTATTCTTGCTGGACATGCGTCTTATACGAAGTGCGGCTGCGCCTCATTGGCGCCCGGGCATTGTAACCGCCTTAAGGTTACTCCGTCGCCTGTTCGGGATTGGCAACCTCTTCGCGGCTGGCGAGAACCTTGTCGATCAGCCCGTAGGCGCAGGCCTCCTCGCCGCTCATGAAGTGATCGCGGTCGGTGTCGCGGGCGATGCGCTTGAGGGGCTGGCCAGTATGCTCCGCAAGGATTTTATTGAGGCGCTCGCGGGTCTTGAGTATTTCGCGGGCGTGGATGTCCACATCCGAGGCCTGGCCCTGGTATCCGCCCATGGGCTGGTGAATCATCACCCGCGAATGAGGCAGGCAATAACGCTTGCCGCTGGCGCCCCCGGCGAGCAGCAGAGCGCCCATGCTGGCGGCCTGGCCAAGGCACAGCGTGCTCACGTCCGGCTTGATGAACTGCATGGTGTCGTAGATGGACAGCCCGGAGCTTACCAGCCCTCCCGGAGAGTTGATATAAAGGCTGATGTCCTTGCCGGGATTCTCCGACTCCAGGAAAATCAGTTGCGCCACCACCAGGTTGGCCATGTGGTCGTCCACAGCGCCCACCACAAACACCAGCCGCTCCTTGAGCAGGCGCGAGTAGATGTCGTAGGCGCGCTCGCCGCGGGCGGTTTGCTCCACCACCATCGGCACCAGGTTCAGTGCTTTCTCATTCATTCATATGCTTCCTCAGCCGGTGAGGACAGGGGGCATGGGCTCCATGAACTGGTCGAAGCTCATGCTTTTCCGGGTAACGGAGGCCTGCTCGCAGAGCCATTCCAGCACCTGCTCCTCGCGCATTTGGATGCGCAGATTGCTCACAAGATCCCGATTTCCCGCCAGTTGCGCGAAGGCGGCCTCCGGGTCCGGCGCGGCGACCGCCAGCGCTTGCAACTGCTGGCGAAGAGCCTGATCGTCCGGCCTGATCCCTTCGCGCGCGGCCAGCTCCGCCACCAGCAGGTGCAGACGAACGCGGCGCTCGGCGGCGGCGCGTATCTCCGGCGTTTCCTGGATTTGTTCGGGGGACTGACCGGGGCCTTCTGCGCCTTCGGTCTGGACAGCCGGAGGAGGGCGCATGTCGGCCAGAATCTGCTCGACATCCCGGTCCACCAGCGACTTCGGAGCGGGTCCCTGATTGGCCTCCAGCAACTGATCGAAGAGCGCCTGGCGCCTGTGAGCTGCGGATGCCGACTTCAACTCGTTCTCAAGGCTGGTTCGCACGTTCGCGCGCAGGTCCTCCACCGAGCCGCTGTCCACGCCCAGCTTGCGGGCAAACTCCTCGTCAAGGTCCGGAAGCGCCGGTTCGGACAGGCCAAGCACTTCCACTTCATACAGAACGCGCTTGCCGCGAAGGCTTTCTTGCGGGTAATCCGGCGGCATCCTGAGCCGGAATTTCCTCTTTTGCGACACCGGCAGGCGCATCAGGCGCTCCTTCAGCGCGGGCATCAGCCGGGTCTCGCCAAGCATCAGCGCAACTTCCCTGAGTTCGCCCGCAGGCAGCGTTTCGCGGCGGCGGGAGGCCTTAAGGTTCACCACCATGCGGTCGCCGTCCCTGGGCAGCCGCTCAACGTCCTTCCATTCGGCCTCGCGGCGGCGCAGCCGGCCTATGGTGCGGTCCACGTCGCGGGTTTGAATCTCCACGGCCGGCTCTTCGTAGGCGAGCGCCTCCAGGCCGTTCCACTCGATATCCGGGAACACGTCAAAAGTGGCCTGATACTCAAGGTCCGAACCTTCGCTAGCCGCGCTCGCCTTAACCTCGCCGCTGCCCACCACGCGCAGCTTTTGGCGCTGCGCGCCCTCGCGGAAACTGCGCTCAATGGTTTCGCGGGTCAGTTCGTCCCATACATCCTGGCCGTGGCGCTGCCGGATCAGCTTGATCGGCGCCTTGCCAGGACGAAAGCCGCGAATCCGGGTGCGGCGCCTTAAGGCGCCCAGCCGCGCGAGGAACTCCTCCTGCATGGCGGCGGCCGGAATCCGCGCATGAAGGATGCGGCGAAGCCCCTCGCCATTTTCCACCTTGTAGCTTGCGCCGTCGAGATTCATGGTTGCAAAACCGGCAGTGGCGTTTCCAAAGCATGGGAAAGCGATGCGAAAGGAGAGATTCGAACTCTCAAGGGGATAACCCCACAGGAACCTAAATCCTGCGCGTCTACCAGTTCCGCCACTTCCGCGCCGTTCGCAATTATAGGTTCAGCGGCGTATTCAGGCGGTGAGCATGGAAAGGGCGGCTTCGTACTTTTCGGTGGTGCGCGCAATTACGTCTTCGGGCAAGCGCGGCGCCGGGGGCTGATGATCCCACGAAACCGAGTCCAGATAATCGCGCACGTACTGCTTGTCGTAACTCGGAGGCGATTCGCCCACCCGGTAATCGGCAGCCGGCCAGAAGCGCGAGGAGTCCGGCGTAAGCACTTCGTCGATAAGAACCAGCTGGCCGGCGGCGTTGATGCCGAACTCGAATTTGGTGTCGGCCACAATGATGCCCCGCCTGGCCGCATGCTCGGCGCCATGGGCGAACAGCGCCAGCGACACGTCGCGCACCCGCCCGGCCAGTTCCGCGCCGATCAGTTCCGCCGCCTCGTCCATGCCGATATTGCGGTCGTGTTCACCCGGCGCAGCCTTGGTGGCAGGCGTGAAAATGGGTTCCGGCAGGCGTTCGGCAAGCTGCAATCCTTGAGGCAGGGGAATGCCGCACACTTCTCCGCTTGCCTGGTAGTCCTTCCACCCCGAACCGATCAGGTAGCCGCGCACCACTGCTTCAATCGGCAGCGCGCGCACCCTTTCCATCACAACGGCGCGCGACTCAAGGTCGGCGAGCTGGCGCGGCTCAAGACCGGTGGCAACATCCCTTACGGGCGTGTCCAGCAGCGCGTTCGGCACAATGTGCCCGGTATTGGCGAACCAATAGCGCGACAGGCCGGCAAGCACCCGGCCCTTCCCCGGAATCGGGTCCGGCAGGACCACGTCGTAGGCCGAAATGCGGTCGCTGGCGACCAGCAAAAGACGGTCCTCGCCAGCGGCGTAGAGGTCGCGCACCTTGCCGCGGCCAATTGCTGTCAAACCCGGAATTTCGTTATACGATAAGGTCACTGCCTAGCTCCATCATTCGCGTATGCGGGGCTTATTCTATTGCCCTGCGGCGCATAATGCCTGGCGCGCGCCCAAAGCCTGCCAAGCCAGGCGCCCAGGAGCCTTCCCAATGCACCTCCATATCCTCGGCAAAACAACCGGATTCATCCTCGGCTTCATGTTTGGAAGCCTGCCGGGAGCGTTCCTGGGGCTGTTGCTGGGGCATATGGCGGACCGCGGCATGGCCGGTCGAGCGGGCAGTTTTCGGACCACCTGGTCGGCGGGCGCGGGAAACCGGCGGCAGGTGTTCCTTGCGGCCACTTTCCGCGTCATGGGGCATATCGCCAAGGCGGATGGGCGGGTAAGCGAGGAAGAGATCCGCGCGGCGCGCCAGATCATGCAGGGGATGCGGCTGAACGCCTCGCAGATGCAGCAGGCGATCGGCTATTTCAATGAGGGCAAATCGCCGGATTTCGACCTCGGCCACGAGTTGGCCACGATGAACGAAGCCTGCCGGGGACAACCGCTGCTGCGCCGGTTTTTCGTCAATACGCAGTTCTTTGTGGCATTCGCGCATGGAGATGTGACTCGCGAGGAGCGGGCGGTGCTGAATCGGGTCGGAGCGGCTCTGGGCCTTTCGCAATGGGATATCAGCCAGCTTGAGGCGCAGGCGCGCATGGGGTTTGGCTTTGCCGGCGGAAACGGGCGGGCGGGGCCTGCGCAAACGGAATCGTTGGGGGATGCCTACCGGGC
>RKRP01000071.1 GCA_007571315.1 Gammaproteobacteria bacterium | reverse complement strand
TTTTATTCAATAGCAGGTAGTCACCGCGGCTCCACATCATGGGATCGTCGGGACCGTAATATGTGTATAAGGCACAGGCCCCGGCCCTGTCGGCAATGTCCACCGTGCATGAGGACTGCATCCAACCGGGCGACGCCAATCACAGGCTCCGCTTCAGCTATCGGGCCATCGCCGCCATGCCCACCGTGGCCGCCGCAGCCTTCCGGCACTCGCAGGGGAAAACCGTCATCGCCCCGCGCGAAGACCTGGGCCATGCCGCCAACCTTCTCTACATGATGTTCGGCGAGGAACCCCACCCCACTGCCGCAAAGGCTCTGGACACCCTGCTGGTGCTGCATGCCGATCATGAACAAAACTGCTCCACATCCACCGTGCGGATGGCGGGGAGTTCCGGAGTCAATCCATTCTCGGCCCTGGCCGCCGGATGCATCGCGCTATGGGGGCCCGCCCACGGCGGGGCCAACGAGGCCGTGCTGAAGATGCTGGAAGCCATCGGCTCGCCGGAGCGCATAGACGAGTTCGTCGGGCGCGCCAAGGACCCGGACGACCCGTTCCGGCTGATGGGCTTCGGCCACCGCGTTTACAAGAACTTCGACCCGCGCGCAACCATTATCCGGGGCATTTGCCACGAGGTCCTCAAGGCCTTGCGCGCCGGACGGGGGCGGTTGTTCCGCCTGGCGCGGAACTTGGAAGAGATCGCCCTGCGCGACAGCTACTTCAAGGACCGGCGCCTTTATCCCAATGTGGACTTTTATTCCGGAATCATTTACCGGGCGCTCGGCCTCCCGGCGGAAATGTTCACCCCCATGTTCGCGATCGGGCGCGCGGTTGGCTGGGCCGCGCACTGGTGCGAGATGCACGAAGACCCGGAATTGCGCATTGGCAGGCCCCGGCAGCTCTACCTGGGGCCGAAATTGCGCGGCTACGTCCCGGCGGGGGACCGCTAGAAGAGTTCCTCTTCGCTGTTTTGCTCGCCAATTGCCACCGTCCCGCGGGATGGCTCGGGCAGATTCTGTTCCTTGAACAGTTCGAATATCGCGTCCGCATCGCCCGGCGGCGCCAGCAAACCGGTTTTCGGTGAAACCCGCGCGGATACGATGCCCCCAGGCCGCGGCAGGGGCGCTTCCGGCGCATCCCTGAGGGCCTCCTCCATGAAATAAATCCAGACCGGCAGCGCGGTTCTGCCACCTTCCTCGTTGTTTCCCAACGAGCGTCCCTGGTCGAAACCGATCCACACGGTGGCGAGCAGGTCCCCGTTGAAACCGCTGAACCAGGCATCCCGGTTGTCGTTCGATGTGCCGGTCTTGCCGGCCAGATCCTCCCTGCCGAGCATCATCGCGCGCCGAGCCGTTCCCCGCTGAACCACATCGCGCATCATGTCGTAAACGATGTAGGCGTTCTCCGCGCTCACCGCGCGCGGCGCCAGGTTCAGACCGGCGAACAGCGCCGGATTCTCGCTTGCGTCCGGCTGCCGGTCATAGGTGGCGGCCTGCATCTGGGCCACCGAGCCGAAAACAGCCTCCGAAACCGTGTTGGCATCTCCCGGATACAACTGCGCCCGCCGGTCGATGGCGGCGAATGCCCCGGCAAGACGCGCAGGCATCCTGGGCGCTGCGCCGTTCAGCCATTGCGCGGTTGCGGCCGATCCTGATCCAGCAAATTCGCTGGGCAATTCGCAGGCGCGGCACGTGACCGCAACTTCGGCGCGGAAGCGAAAGTCACCCTGTTCAACACGCTCGATCAGCCAGGGGTCCACCCGGTATCCGCCGTTGGCCAGCACCGCATAACCGCGGGCGATTTCAAGCGGCGCCACGCCCCCGGAACCCAGCGCCAGGGAGTAGCTCTCCGGCAGGGAGGAATCGGGCAAGCCGAAAACGCGTATGTGCTCGATGGCCGTCGGCAGGCCCACGCGCTGCAGCACCCGCACGGACACCAGGTTCATGGAACGCAAGAGCGCTTCGCGCAAACGGGTAGGGCCGTTGAACCGCCCCGAATTGTTCTTGGGCCGCCAGACCGTCTCCGAGGCGGGATCCTGCAGAACTACCGGAGCGTCATTCACAATCGTGGCCGCGGTAAGCCCATGGTCGAGCGCGGCGGAATAAATAAACGGTTTGAACACCGACCCGGGCTGACGCAAGGCATCCACGGCGCGATTAAAGTTGCTGCGGGCGAAATCGTAACCGCCAACCAGGGCCACGATGCCCCCGTCGCGCGGGTCGATCGCCACCAGCGCGCCCTGAGCATCCGGTTCCTGGGTGAGTTCCAGTTCTCCGTCGTCCGCCTCGCGCACCCGGATCAAGTCGCCCGGCGCGAACATATCGCCCGGACCCCCAGGAAGCGGTCCGCGAGCGTTCTCCGAAACATAGGGCCGCCATTGAACGCGCTCCCATGGCAGCAGCTTCCGTCCCAAACCCTCAACCAGCACCTCCACCGCGTTCGCTTCGCCAAAGGCCGTTACCAGCGCCAGGCGCATGCCCGCAACGCCCAGTTCCCGTTCCAGCGAGCGCAGATGCTCCAAAAGGTCGGCATCGCTGCGCAGGCCCTCGGCGCGCAGGTTGCGCAGCGCCCCGGAGCGCAAGGCGCCGCGATAACCGTGACGGCGGTCGTAATCCCGCAAACCCCGCTGCAAAGCCCGTTCGGCCGCCGCCTGCATGCGCGAATCAATGGTGGTCAAAACCCGAAAACCGCCCGCATAAGCAGTCAGGCCATGGCGCGCAAGCATTTCCTGGCGCACCATTTCCAGCACCCAGGGCGCGTTGACCTCGCGGCGTGGCCCATGCAAATTGGACTCCATGGGCTGGGCGAGCGCGGCCTGCCGCTCCGCCTCGTTGATGAAGTTCAGTTCCTTGAGCCGGCGCAGCACGTAAGCCCGGCGGTTTTTTGCGCGTTCGGGATTGCGCACCGGGTTGATTGCCGAAGGCGCCTTGGGCAGGCCCGCCAGCGTGGCGCATTCGGCAAGGGTCAGCTCCTGAAGCGATTTTCCGAAATACACCTGGGCGGCGGCGGCCACGCCATAGGCGCGGTTGCCGAGAAATATCTTGTTGAGATAGAGCTCCAGAATTTCTTCCTTGCTCAGTTCGCGCTCCAGGCGAAGCGACACGAACAATTCCCGGGCCTTGCGCACGAACACGCGCTCGCGGTCCAGATAGTATTCGCGAGCGAGTTGCTGGGTTATGGTGCTGCCGCCCTGGCTGGCGGACCAGGTGAGGATGAGTTTGAACGCGGCCCGCGCCAGACCCTGGTAGTCGTAACCCGGATGTTCGAAAAACCGGTCGTCCTCGGCGGCCAAAAACGCATTGCGCAGCAACTCGGGAATGTCCTCAAGGTCCACCGGAGTCCTGAGCCTCTCGCCCAACTCGCCGATCATCCGCCCGTCCCTGGTGTTTGCTTGCAAGGGAATTTCCAGCGGCACTTCCCTGATGCTTTCAACGCTGGGCAGGCCGGGCGCCAGATAGAAATACGCGCCGGAGACCACCATGGCCAGGAGCGCAAGGCCCATGGATGCGCCCGCGGCCGCCAGCGCGCATATCTTCATTAACGCGTTCAATAATCGTCTGGACTCGATGGGCCTGCTCATCACAG
>RKRP01000033.1 GCA_007571315.1 Gammaproteobacteria bacterium | reverse complement strand
GCCTCATGCAATAACAGGAGTTCAGTCCGGCCAGAAATAGGCGCCGGCGCCAGCCAGGGAAAGCCAGAACAGGCACAGTGGCGCCCAGCGCCAGGAGGCGCGCCGCAAGTGCCCCCACATGCCCATCCCGCCCAGCGCGGCGCATACGCCGAATATGCCTGTGGCCAGCATCAACAAGGGCAATTCGGACGCCAGCCGGGGATATTCGTCCATGATGACCCAAAAAGTGAAGCACACTATCGCCAGGCCGGCGAATATGGACAGGCAACTGCCGAGAAAAATCCCGAGGAGGATGCTGAAGGGGCGCACGCTGCTGGTATTATCCGGCGGTCAAAACGATTAAGAAACTGAATGCGAATCATAACTGCGCATCAGGCGAAACGGGGCGCGGCCGCGCGGCCGGCGCCCAAGGCTCTGTGGAGCGCGCTGATCCTTGGCGCGGCGCTGCTGGCTTTGGGCGCGGACCAAGGCCCGCCTTCCGCCAACGAGCCGGAAACGCTGCGCATTGCCGATGCCCACCGTGAAACGGCCGCCAGGGTGCTGATCTACGCCGAGCGCGAGCACTACGAGCAAATCGATGTGGACGACGGGCTGTCGCGGCAAACGCTGCGCAACTTCATCGACCTGCTGGACGGCCAGCACCAGTATTTTCTCAAAAACCAGGAAGACTACTTCCTGCGCCGCTACGGCAGTCAGCTGGACGATGCCATGCGCCGCGGCGAATTGAACCTCATCTTCGATATCTACCGCCTGTTCCGCGTGCGCATGGATGCCTACTTCGACTTCGCCTCGGCCTACCTCGACAGCGGGCCGGGCCTGCAAACAGAGCGCGAATGGGTGTTTGACCGGGAAAACCTCCCGCGCCCCTCAAGCCAGACGGAAATGAACCAGATGTGGCGCGACCGGATCCGCCATGAACTCATCAACCTGATCCTCGACGAGCGCAGCTACGAGGAAGCCGTTGAGGCGCTGCGCAAGCGTTACGCCCGCCAGCGCAAATCGCTGCGCGCCCAGGATTCCGATGATGTGTTCGCCTACTTCATCAACGCCTTCACCCGCGCTCTCGATCCGCATTCCAACTACTTCTCGCCGCATAACTACGAGGAATACCGGATTCAGATGAGCCGCGCCTACCAAGGCGTAGGCGCCTCCCTGAGCATGGAAGACGACTACGTGCTGGTGCGGGAAGTGTTGCCGGGCGGGCCTGCCGACAAGGACGGGCGGCTCAGGGCGGGCGACCGGATTACCGGCGTGGACGGGTTGGCCAGCGGAGAACTCACCGACGTGGTGGGCTGGCGGCTGCAGGATGTTGTGGAGCTAATCCGCGGGCGCGCCGGAACGCCGGTGGTGCTGCGCGTGCTGCCGGGCGGCGATTCGGCGGGCAGCGAATCCTTCCTGCTTGATCTCACCCGCGGGCGCGTCACCCTTAAAGGGGCCGAAAAGGAACTGCTGGAAGTGGAACGGGAGGGGAGCCGTTTCAGCGTGGGCATCGTGCGGATTCCCAATTTTTACTACGACATGGAAGGCCGGGACGCGGGACTGGACGACTACCCCAGCTCCACCCGCGATGTTCGCCGCCTGGTGGGGGAACTCAAGGCGGAGGGCGCGCAGGGCCTGGTGCTGGACTTGCGGCGCAACGGCGGAGGGCATCTGAACGAAGCGATTTCCCTGGCCGGGCTGTTCGTGGGCAAAGGGCCGGTGGTGCAGGTGCGCGACTCCGCCCTGCGCACGCAGATCCTGCGAAACCGCCGCCAGAGGCCCGTGTGGGACGGCCCGCTGGTGGTGCTGGTGGACCGCCTCAGCGCCTCGGCTTCGGAAATCCTGGCCGCGGCCATCCAAGACTATGGGCGCGGCGTGGTGGTGGGGCAGCGCACCTTTGGCAAGGGCACGGTTCAGAACATCTACCAGATTCCCAACCGGCGTGATGAACTGCCGGGCCGCTTAACACTCACCATGGGCAAGTACTACCGCGTAACCGGCGAAAGCACGCAGCACCGCGGAGTGGCGCCAGACATCACGCTTTCAGCCGCCGGCGTTGAACTGCCGGCCATATTTCCCAATCAGATCATCGGCGACGAGGTGGGCGAGAGCGCAAGCGAAAACGCGCTGCCCTGGGACACGATCCCGGAAACCGATTACCCCGGCCGAAGCGTGGACGGCGCCACCTTGAGCCTGCTGACGGACAACTATCAAAAGAGGGAATCGGAAGACCCCGAATGGCGCCAGCTGCTGGGCCGCATCAAGAGCATGCAGGAAATTTCCGAACGGGAGTCTGTTCCCATCCACCTTGAGCGCCGCCGCTCGGAGGATCAATCCCGGCGGGCGCAACGCCTGGCGATGACCAACGAGTGGCTGGACCAAAACGGCCTTGCGACGATCGAAAGCTTGGAAGATCTGCGGGGTATGGATCTGCCCGATGTGGCCCTGGAGCAGGCTTCGGAGGTTGCGGCGGACCTGGTGCGGCTTCAGGCCGCCTCTTCGCCGGCAGGGGCAACCAGTTCCCTGAACTGAAACGGCGGGCGGGCGGGCCGCGGCCTAAGGGGTCCGTGGTGGGAATCCATCAGAAACTCCAGCCATTTCCCCAGCACCCGGTTGCGCCGCCAGCAGTCTGCGAAGGTGCCCGGGCGGGCGGCGCTGTTCCCATACCGTTGCGACCAGCGCGCCACCTCCGCCACGCGCGCGTCCTCGTACAGATTCACGATGAGATCCGGCTCCGGCCGCGAATCGCCGTCCTCCGGGAACAGGTAGGTCATGCGCAGCACGGTGGTGAAAGGCGACTGGCGCTCCACTTCCAGGTGCAGTTCGCCGTTCACGGGGCTGTGCGACACATGCCATCCGGGTTCCCGCAGCGCGTATCCGAACAGCCGCCGCAGGCCGGCGTAGTTGCTCTCGTAGATCTCGATCAGCGCGCCGAGTCCCAGCGGCCGGTTGCCCAGAAGCATGGCCGGGGCGAGTTGCTCGGAAACCTGCGAGAGTGAAAGCATGAGAAGCCGCAATATAGCAGAATCCGAAACGGAGCGGTTGCGCCCGTCCGGGCGCGGCGGTAATCTCCAATCTGGTGCTCGCGGCAAGAGGAACGCAGGATGAACGCAGCGATCAGGGTGGCCAACAAGGCGCTCATGCGTCCTCCCCTTCTGGGGCTGATGGCCTGGACCACGGTATTGCTGTGGACGCCGCTGGCGCACACGCTGATGGTGCTGCAATACGGCCAGCTTCCGGAAGCGCCGGCCTATCTCCTGAGCTTCGCCGTTGGCCTGACCGGCTGGGTGATGGTGTGGAAAGGATTCAAGGCCAGCGACCTGCCGGCCACGGTGCTCGGCTTCATGGGGGGGTCGCTGATCTGGCTGGGCTGGATGGAAGGGTCTTTCGAGTTCATGGGGCACTGGCTGAATCCGTCCAAACTGATGTACATGGGCGTGGAATTGTTTACCGCCAACCTGCTTCTGCTGCAGGCCACCGGCGTGGCGCTGGCGGCTCTCTTGATCTGGCTGGCATCGAACAAGGACACGCACTGCCGGATGTTCATGTGGTTTCACCGCAACTTCAAGCTCACCCCGGCGCGCAGGACCCCCGGCTACAAGCGCCAGTTCTCGCGCATCGTGGCGCTGGAAGTCATCATGATCAACTGGTTTTTCTACGTGTTGATCCTGTGGCTGTTCGACCCGCGCGTGCTGGGGCCGTTTCATCCCGCCACCATAGCGGCGGTGTGCGCCGTGCTGCTGTGGGGGCTGTGGCTGCTATTCTTCCGCATGCTGCCCTTCCGCCGCCCGGCCGCGGCGCTGCGCTACGCCGTGCCCTGCGCGAACATCGTATGGTTCTGCGTGGAAGCTGGCTCCGCCTGGCAGCTTTATACGGAGCCGTGGATCTACCCGTTCCAGTTCCCCTTCACCAACGCGGTCATTCTGCTGGCGTTTATCGGAGGGCTCGCATGGTTCACTGCGCGGCGCGGCACCGGGACGGCAGCGGAGCGGCAGGCCGCGGCGGCGGCATGAGGTTCCGGCCGTGACGTTTGCGCTCTGGTGCGTTTTCGCGGCCCTGTGGCTGCCGCTGATCTGGTCGATCGCGGCGAAATGGGGCGCATCGGACTACAGCAACACTCGGCCGCGGGACTGGCTGGAATCGCAGCAGGGGTGGAGGCAGAGGGCGGCGTGGGCGCAGCAGAATGCCTGGGAGGCCTTTGCGCCATTCGCCGCCGCAGTGCTGACGGCTCACGTTTTGGGCGCGGATCAAAACATGGCCAACTGGCTGGCGGCGCTGTTCATCGTGTCGCGCGCGCTGCATGGGGTGTTCTATGTCCTCGACCGGTCCACCGCGCGCTCGGTGGCCTGGTTTGGAGGAATGGTGGCGGTCGTGTGGCTGTTTGTGGCGGCCGCCTCAGCTTGAGCGGAACATCGTTTGCCGGTAGTGCCTGAGCTCGGCGATAGAGGCGAGGATATCGCTTTTGGCGCGGTGCCGGTCTTCCTTCTCGACCCCGTCGAGCGCCGCAGAATTCCATAGCCCCGCAAGAATCTTGATGCTGCTCACGTCCAGGCTGCGGTAGTGGAAGAAGGCCGCGAGTTCGGGCATTGCGCGGGCGAGAAACCTCCGGTCCTGGCAGACGCTGGACCCGCACATGGGCGAGCTTTTGGGGCGGCAGTGCCCGCTGAGGAATTTGAGGGTGGCGCGCTCCGCTTCCTCGGCGCTTACCCGGCTGGCAAGCACCTCCTGGAACAATCCCGAAGCGGTGTGATGACGGGTGTTCCAGTCGTCCATTTCGTACATCACCGAGCGCGGCTGATGAATCACGATGTTCGGACCTTCGGCCACGGTATTAAGGTTGCCGTCGGTAACCACCGTGGCGATCTCGATGATGTGGTTGCGCAGCGGATCCAAACCGGTCATTTCCAAGTCGATCCATACCAGCCGTGAATCTTTGTCGCCCAAATCAGTCTCCCGAGCTGTTCGGGCGCGGATTCTAGCCCGGATATGTCCCAAGAGTCGCCTGCGCGCAAAAATTCTCCGGGGATTGGGCAAGTAACCGCCTGTTTCGGGCGGCGCGGGCGTCTTGAAACAACCTGCGGCGAGGAAATGGACTATCTTGCCGCCAGCCGCCGCCACAAGCCGGTGTGCGGGGACAGGGTGCGGTTCGATATCCGCAATGACGACTCGCCGGCGCTGTTGCGCGAAATTCTCGCGCGCCGCAGCGAGCTTAAGCGAACGGGCGCCAACGGGCGAACCGAAGTGGTTGCGGCGAATTTCTCGCTGCTCGCGGTAGTGGCGGCCACCGAGCCGGCGCCTGATTACGAGCTGGCGGACCGGCTGCTATGCGCCGCTGCCGGAACCGGAACCGAAGCGCTGCTTATCTGGAACAAGATTGATCTCCGCCGCAAGCGTCCGGCGCGGCTGCGCGAATACCAGCGCGCAGGATTCGAGGTGCTGGCGGTGAGCGCGCTGGCCGGCACGCGCATCCGGCGGCTGGCGCGGCGCCTGAAAGGTCAGGCGACCGTTTTCGCGGGCCAGTCGGGCGGCGGCAAGTCCTCGCTGATCAACAGCCTGCTGGGCTGCGAAGCGGCCGCGGCCGGCGAGCTCTCGGCAACCGGGAGAACGGGACGGCACACCACAGCTTCCGCGGCAATGCACACCCTGCCCAACGGCGGGCGCGTGATAGATCTGCCGGGCGTGCGCTCGCTGATGCCCGTATTGACGGACTACGGCGACATTCTGGCCGGCTACCCGGAATTTTCCCCTCACGCCAGCGAATGCCGGTTCGCCAATTGTCGCCACCGCAACGAGCCGGACTGCGCGGTTCTCGCCGCGGTGGAGGCGGGGAAAGTGCCCGCCGGGCGGCACGCGGGCTATCTGATCCTGCTGCGCGAATTCGAACAAGCGCTCCGGCCGGTTGTTTAACCGGGATATTCAGCCACGCCAGCCAGCGCCCGCCGCGGCTTGCGCTGACCGGTGTCGATGCGGCCCACGAACTCGCCGGTCTCAAGATCCACCTTGAGCATGATGCCAGTGAAGATGTTGCTCAACAGCGCGTAACGCGGGTCGCCGCAAACTGCGATGTCCGACCAGCCGTACTCGGGCAGCGAGTACTCGCGCATAACCTTGCCGTCCTCGTCGAGCATTTCCATGGTCTGCCCGCGGGTGAGCAACAGGGAGCCATCCGGGCGGTAGCGCGCCGCGATCGCGAACAGGCCATCGCTGATGTCCTTGCCAGGGTAAGTCACCAGGTCGTCAAGCTGGCGGTCTTCCACCACGTCGTAACGCATCACGCGCTTGCCGAGTTCGGTGGTGTAGGTGATGAAACGCTCGGAGGGATGCAGGGTGGAGTGGGTCACGCCCTTGAACCGCGTGGGCTCGGGCGCATTCTCGACCTCGAACACCTTGTCCAGTTGCCACTGCGCGTTGTAGCGGTAGATGTTGCCGTAGCCCAGCGCGCCGGTGTCCGGCAGGCGGGGAAACTTGATAGTAGTGAGTTTTTCGATTCCTGGCGGAGGGGCCTGGGCGCACAAATGCTCGCCCAGGTAGGCGCAGCCGTCGCTGGAAAAGCTGGCGCTGCGATACACGCGCGGCAGGAACTTCCGCTCCGGCAACTGACGCCCGGTGGCCGGGTCCACGTGGACCACGCGGTGATCGTCGAAGGCCCACAGAACGCCCTGGCGATCCACCGACAGGCCACCCACGAGGTGGCGCGTGCCCTCCGTGTAGAGAATCCCCCTGGGTTTGCAGCCGGAGTCGTACTGGAGAATGCGGCCAATCCCGGCGTGATCATCATGCGGATCGTTCAACAAGGTGCAGCCGAGAAAAATATCGCCTGCCGCAAAGGGCTGCATGGTGGATTCGGGCACGGCTCTACTCGATCGATCTGCGCTGCGCCAGCGCCGAAGACAGCGTTCCGGCATCCACATAGCTCAATTCGCCGCCAAGAGGCACCCCCTGGGCAATCCGCGTTGCTCTGATGCCCGCCCGCTGGGCCATTTGCGCGAGGTATGCGGCGGTGGCTTCGCCTTCCACCGTGGCGCTGGTGGCCAGAATCAGCTCCTTGACCACGTTTTCCTCAAGGCGCTTCTCCAGGCGGTCCAGCCCCAGTTCCTCCGGGCCGATGCCGTCCAGCGGCGAAAGGCGCCCGGCAAGCACGAAGAACAGCCCCCGGTAGGCCCCGGAAGCCTCCACCGCGGCCAAATCGGAGGGCGTTTCCACCACGCACAACTGGCCGGGGTCGCGGCCGGCGGACCGGCATATGACGCACAGCCCGCCGTCGGCCAGCATTCCGCAGCGCGGGCACAGGCACACCGCCTCCAATGCCTCGGCCAGACTTAGCGACAGGCGGCGGGCGCCTTCGGGCTGCCGCGTGAACATGTGCAGCACCATGCGTTCCGCCGACCGCGGCCCCACGCCGGGAAGAAACTTGAGCGCCTCCAGAAGTTCCGCCAGGCGCGGAGGAAAAACGTTCGCGGTCACGGACTGGACGTGGTGCCGGCATCGTCTATCGGGCGAATGGATCCAATTTCGACATCGCTTCCGAATATCTCAAGCGATGCCTGAACAAAAGGATCCTCCCTGAATTCCTTTTCGGCTCGCTGCTGGCGCCGGCGCTCTGCTGCCCGGTCGCGACCGGCCAGAGTTCCCCCTTGGCCGGCGCCAGCAATTTCTATTTCAACCTCGCTGAACGACGGAAGCGCCGAAATCAACACCGCGCGCAGTTCCTTGCGCACGTCTTCGGTCAGCAGGTTTTCGTGCTGGCCGTCCAGCCGCAAGCGCAAACAACCGTTCGCAGCGCCCACCAGTTCGCTATGCGCCGCGAGCTCGCCGGACAACCCTTGAAGACCCAGGTCACGCACCGTTTCCGGCCAGCCGCCGGCATCAAGCGCCGATTTCGCCGCGGGCGGCGGGGATGGTTCGGGCGCGGATGTTTCCCGGGCCGCATCCGCCGCGGGCAGCGCAGACGGTTCGCGTTCTGCCTCCGGAGGCGGTTGCGTTTGATGCGCGCCGCGGAGAGCGGCGGGCGGAGGCGGGCGCGCGGCCGAACCCGCAGAACCTGAGCGTTCCGCGGCCTTTTGCGAGCGAGTGCGCGCAGCATCCGGCGGGGGGCCTGGTGGCGCGGCGGCTTTCGCTGGCGGCGCTGCGCTGCCAGCGCTGACCACATGCTTGACGGGCGCATCCGGCCTGAACGCGAGCATTCGCAGCAGCGTCATTTCCAGGCCAACGCCGGGGTCAGGCGCCATCGGAAGCGCGCCGCGGCCCTGAATCGCGATTTCGTACAGCAGTTGCACCTGGTCGGCGGGCAACGTTTCGGCAAGCGGCGCCAGCAGGCCCGGCTCGTGGTCCTCGTCCACAACGCCCGCCCCCACCACCTGGATGAGCGCCAGGCGCTGCAGCGCGGAAGCCAGCTCCGCCAGCACGTTGGCCGGGTCGGCAAGCCGTTCGCGCAATTCCCGGGCGCCTTCCAGCAGCGCCTCGCCGTCGCCGGCCGCAATCGCGTTCAGGAGGTGAACGATGCTCGGCTGGTCGGCGCCGCCCAGCATGTCCGCCACATCCGTTTCGCGCACCGCGCCGGCGCCGTAGGCAATCGCCTGGTCCAGCAGACTCAGGGCATCGCGCATGCTGCCGCCGGAAGCGCGCGCGACCCTCGCCAGCGCTCCCCCTTCGGCTTGCACATCCTCGCCCTGGCAAATGAACGAGAGTTGCCGGGCGATCGTCCCGCTGTCCATGGAGCGCAGGTTGATCTGCAGGCAGCGCGACAGCACGGTTACCGGCAGGCGCTGCGGCTCGGTGGTGGCGAGCAGGAACTTCACGTGCGGCGGGGGCTCCTCCAGCGTCTTCAGCAGCGCGTTGAACGATGACGTGCTGAGCATGTGCGCTTCATCGATCAGGTAAATCTTGCAGCGGCCCTCGGTGGGCGCGTATTGCACGTTCTCAAGCAACTCGCGGGTTTGCTCCACCTTGGTGCGCGAGGCGGCATCCACTTCAAGCAGATCAACGAAGCTGCCTTCCTGAATGCTCAGGCAGCTCCCGCACTCGCCGCAAGGTTCGGGCGCGGCGCCCTTCTGGCAGTTCAGCGCCGCAGCCAGGATGCGCGCCAGCGTTGTTTTGCCCACCCCCCGGGTTCCGGCAAACAGCCAGGCGTGGTGCACTTTTTCAGCCGCAATGGCGTTGCTCAGCGCCCGCACCGCATGCGGCTGCCCGCGCACCTCGGAGAACTTGCGCGGGCGCCATTTGCGCGCCAAAACCAGATAACTCATGGATGCGCGCTTGAAGGTGGGAAATTCAACATTTCAGGACCGGGAAGGCCCCGGCGGGTGCTCCCGGACCTCATCGTCAAGGTTACGCGCCCGAGCCTGCCCGGTCAATCAGCGCGCGAAGAGAAGCGCGGAGGGATAGGGAACCCGCGCGCCGCAAAGAGGCAGGCTAAAGTATTCATAAAGAATAAACTTGGGCGGGGAAATGCCGAGAAGGATTGCAATTATTGGCGCGGGCGTTTCAGGGCTGGGTGTCGCCTGGGCTCTCAACCAGCACCCCGGCCGATTCGATTTTCGTGTGTACGAAGCGCAAGCCGAAATAGGCGGAAATGCCGTTACCGCCGACATGCCGCAGGACGACGGCACGTCGATTCCGTTCGATATTTCCGTCACCGCGCTCATTCCCTCGGTTTACCACCACATTCTGCTGGTCATGGAGCAGTACGGCATCGGCCTGATCGACACCCGGTTCAGCTACAGCGTGAAGTATCAGGACGGCGTGTATGCCCACGATTTCGATTCCAGCATCCGCAGAGAGCTGCAGCCCGAAATCCGCAAATTTCAGAAGCTTCTGCGGCGCATACAGTGGTTCGGCCGGGTCAACAACACCCGCTCCCGGCTACTCAACGCGCTCAATCCGTTCAACTACGTGAGCATGGGCGCGCTCCTCAACCTGGGCGGCTTTTCCGGGAACTTCCGCTACAAGATTCTCAAGCCCATGTTCGTGAACTTCCTCATGGCGACCAGCGTGTTCGACATGCCTGCGTCCCTGTTTTCGCGCTACCTGCGATTCTTCAACATCGAAACCGCAACGCCAATGCAAACCTGGGACCAGGGCACGCGGCGCATCTACGAAGAACTGTCACGCGATTTTCGCCACAGAATCCACCTGAACCGGCCGGTCCGGCAGGTGTATCGGCATGCTTCTCATGTAGTGGTGGAGGACGAGAACGGCAATAAAGAAACATTTGACGATGCAGTGTTCGCCTGCAACGCCAATCAAACGCTGATGATGCTGCATGAGCCCACCTTCATGGAAGGCGCCCTGCTCTCCTCGATACGCTACGAGAGCGAACTGCACAACCACACGGTCGCGCATTCCGACGCTTCGGTGCTGCCGGACAGCGATGTGCAGGCGCTGGACACGCGGAGCAACCACATTGAGCAGTACGGCGCGCGGCCGGACAACTACGAAATCACCTACATCATGCACAACCAGCAGCCGTGGGCGAAGCGCTCCGACAAGCCGTGCCTGGTAACCTACAACCCGGTCAGCGACATCGACGAGAGCAGGATCATCAAGAAGCGCTGGTTCCAGCATGTGGTGCATGATGTGCGGCACATCGCCTTTTTGATCCATCTGTTCCGCTTCATCCAGGGCAAAAGGCGAACCTGGCACTGCGGCGCCCACACGCTGATCAACAGTCAGGAAACCTGCTTCGTAACCGGCCTGATAACCGCCAGGCAACTCGGCGCGGACTACCCGTTCGACGATGCCGAGGCGCGAAGCTGGTTCAATTTCTACGGTCGCACCATGTACGGCTGGCGTTTCAGAAAAGCCTGATTCCGCGCAGTCCGGCAGGCGCATCTCTCCCGCGCTCCGAAAAGCGCCTCCCGCACCCTTGGCGCTTGCTTGCGCCAAGGTCGCAAAACGCGCTCATGGCACTCGGCGCCCGGGAGGAAAATGCGGGCTATAATCCGAATCAGACGAAGGATCATTCCGAATCAGACGAAGGATCATTCCGAATCAGACGAAGGATCATTCCGAATTGGACGATAGACTATGCCAAACCGGGCGCACCCTGGCGGAACCTTCTTTGTAGCGCGGCACGCGGAGGCATCCGTCCGCCGGGCGCTGGCGGACACTCGCGTTGTCGCCATCGTGGGGCCGCGCCAATCGGGCAAAACCACGCTGGCACGCCGCATCGCCAATGACGACGGCCGCGCATTCGTCTCACTGGACGACGACCAGCTCAGGCGGTTTGCCCAGGACGATCCCGCCAACTTCATACAAGGCCTGGAAAGGGCGGTAATCGACGAAATCCAGCGGGCGCCCAACCTTCTTCTGGCGATCAAGAAGGATGTTGACGAGCGCGCGGAGCCCGGACGGTATCTAATCACAGGTTCGGTCGATTTGTTCAGAAGCGCGATTTCTCCGGATTCCCTGGCGGGCCGCATTGAAACCGTGGAACTCCTTCCGTTCTCACAGTCCGAGGCCGACGGCGCCGCGCCGTCACGCTTCCTCGAACGGATCTTTGCCGGCGACTTTCCGACCGCTGAAGAAACAGGACAGTCAGCCGACCTGATCGAGCGAGTGGTTCACGGCGGCTATCCGGCAGCGATTGCCCGTCCCTCCCAGGCGCGCCGGCGCGCCTGGCTGCGCGCCTATGCGCGAGCGCTGGCCGAGCGCGATGTGTCCGAAATCGCGTCTATCGGAAAGCGCGGCGAGTTGGTTCGCCTGATCGATCATGCAGCCTTATCGGCAGGGCAACTGCTCAACATGTCCAAACTCGGGGCGCGCCTTGGCGTGGACGGCAAAACGGTGGACCGCTGGCTGACGCTGCTGGAGCGCATGTTCCTGTTCCGCCGCATTCGCCCCTGGCGCAGCAGCCAACTCAGGCGGCTGGTAAGAACGCCAAAGCTCCATTTTCTGGATTCCGGCCTGCTTGCAGCGCTCCTGCGCACAAGCGCCGCGGACATTGAGCAGGACCGCAGCAAACTGGGGCCGCTGCTGGAGGATTTTGTGCACGGGGAGGTCGCCAAGGCCATCGCGCTGTCGGACGAACCCGCGGATGTCAGCCACTACCGCGATAAGGACGGGGTTGAGGTGGATCTGGTGCTGGAGCGCTCTCCGGGCGCTATTGTGGGAATCGAGGTGAAGGCGGGAGGAACAGCGCGCCCGCGGGACTTCAATGGACTGCGCCATCTGCAAAAAGCCGCGGGCAACAGGTTTGCCTGCGGAGTCCTGCTCCACGACGGCAGACGCATCCAGCAAATAGCCCCCCGCCTGTTCGCCATGCCCGTAAAAACACTCTGGGAACCCTGACTC
>RKRP01000194.1 GCA_007571315.1 Gammaproteobacteria bacterium | reverse complement strand
GTTGCCGCCGAATTTGCGGGATTGGCTTCCCGAGGGTCGCTTGGCGCACCACGTGAGCGACTTGGTGGACGGGCTGGATTTGTCGGTGTTTTACGCGCGGTATGAGGGCGGCGGACGCCGCAAGTCACCGTATGAGCCGCGGATGCGGCGGAGAACTGATTTCCGGTCATGGCCCCGAGACGGTTATGCCGGAACTCACGGGCGATGATCTCAACTGCCTCCTGCATACGTCGGGAACGACAGGGAAGCCCAAGGGCGTGATGTACAACTACCGTATGATCCACAACATGGTGCTGTGCGCCGCCCTGCACGCCGGCGTATCGCGGGACTCCGTGAATCTGACCTACGCTCCGCTGTTTCATACCGCCGGACTGAATGCGGGTACCTCAGTGTTGCATTACGGAGGATGCCTGAACGTGATGCCCCGCTGGGACGCGGAGAAGTGCTTGCGTTACCTGGTCGATCCCGGGATGGGGATCACGCACTGTATCGGCGTTCCGACGCACTACGTCATGATGAGCGAGTTGCCGGAATTCGAGAGCGCAAACTTTCCCAGCCTGGTTTGCCTGAGCGTGGGCAGCGCGCCCGTGTCCATGCAATTGCTGGTCACCTGGGAAGCAAGAGAGGCTGAGTGCCGGAGCAGCAGTGCCGGCGGCTGCACTTGGTGGCTAACAACAACAAGCGGTTCTTGGTTTTTCCGAGTTCGACGGCGGCAATCTGCTCTCCTGGGTGCTGCCGCTTTGGCTACGCCGACTGTCGGTGTCAGCGCTGAAGAAAAAGTAATACTCCCCTACTTCTTCTGAAGTAAAATTCCCAGTCGGTGCAGCAACCTATGGCGAAACCGCGATAGCCACTTGAGACAGACTCGAACTGAAACGCATGCACGGATCGCATTCCCAATGTGCAATAGTCCGCGAGCCGCCTTTGCCATCCACTGGCATAGCGTTGTCAGTCCCGCGTGCGTCATCTCCATCTGATAGGCAGCGTCCATTGACAACTCCACGGCAACGTACGCAGGGTTGTGTTCGAATCCGCTTCCGAAATGCTTACGGCATGGTTACGAAAAAATATATTCCTATTATTAACAATGAATTAAGAATGTAATATTTCCAATGCGATATTTGCTTTCCGAACAATACTCATACATTCCACGCCCCTGACTCGGATGCGCTCATTGGCGATGCAATCATATAAGCTATTGTATATATTCTATAAAATGAATCTATCAAAATCGCTCCCGCTCTTGCATGCGCACGCTAGGCGGAAAAATGGCGGCGTGATCCTGCAGCGAAAACCTGCCAGCGCATCGGCTATAGTTGGCCTTGCAATTCTCTAATCGGGGAACCCTTCACCGGGTTCCCCGCCCAATAAAACAGCCCGGCGTTACGGGTGAATCGGCGGGATTTCTTCTCAAACCGAATAGAGAATTGCAAGGCCCGGCATCCTTGCCGGAAACATGCACAACATGCGCGAAGGCCCGAAGGGGGCAAAGGTGAAGAAGTTTGCTTTGGCGGCTATTCCGCTGGCGGCGGCGCTGGCTGTTGCGGCCTATGTTTTCCTGACAGGCCCGCCGGCAGGGACGAAAGCTCCCGCCGAATCAGCGCCCGCGCCAGAGCAAGCGAGTTCCGGCGGCTTGCCGGATACCGAGCCGGCGCGCGCCGCGCAAAAGAGCAGCGGCAGCGCAACACGGGCGGCGGAAGAGCGGCAGCCGCAAAGGGAGAGCAAAAAAAGGGGGGACCTGACGGTTTTCTCCATGAGCCACGGAGACATTGGCTATGTGGACGTGAATTCGATTCTGCAAGACCGCGACCCCTACAGCTTGGTGCATCTGTTGCAGGCCCATAGCGATCTGACCGGCGCCGATGATTCGCTTGAAATCGTAATTGAACAAATCTCCGAGAATGAAATCTGGGGGCAAGCAGCGCGATTTAGGCAACTGATCGAGGGACAGCCCACCCACGAGGTGGGCCAAATCTTCTTTACCCCAAGCGGCGCTGTGACGCGGGTATATGGGGACATTCTCGATCCGCAGGCGCTGGCCGATGTTCCTGTTTTGATCCTGCCGGCGGAAGCCGAAGCGATCGCGTACGAGGCGGCGAGGCGATACGCGGCAAGCCTTGAGCCTACTGTGAGGCCCGAACGGCGACATCGGCCGTGGGAAATCGCCGCTGGCTCTGCGGTGATGCGGTACCGGCTGGACTCCGAGGATCACCTGTTCCGCCTCTGGGAGGTTCCGGTCAGCCTGAAGGGGCCGAAGGGAGATGTCGCGATGGTATCCCTGTCGCCGGAAACTGGCGATGTCATCAGCGTTAGAAGCACGGTGGAGTATTCAAGCAGTTCACGCCAGAGAAGCACGGTGGAGCATTCAAGAAGTCAATGGGAATGGGATCGCCTGCTCATCGTGTGTGATGGCTCCCAGACTTGGAAGAGCCGGCAGGCATTGACAAGCTTGTAAGAGCAATGGAGAAGGTCGGCGCGAACCTGGACATAGAAAGCGAGGTTGCGGGAGCCTTGATCGGAGCGGGGCTGGTGGAACCGACGCCGTTGCCGGAAGATGAATGGAGCGAGGCACAGAAACAAGCCGCAGCAGAAGTAAACGGCTACATTCCCGCCGCAGGAACATTGGTCAGCTACGAGCACATCTTCACTGTGGTCATCCCTGAAGACTGGTGGAACGACAACGAAGACATGCAGCAAACAGTCTGGGACTGGCTAAACAAGAATCTCTCTAAATTATTGGAATCTGGCGCCTATGTAATTGTTATTAGGGATTGATCTGCGGCTTGCCTCGCTTGATTCACTACTCGCTTTCTGGCGCAGCGTGCGCGCCGCCCTGGCGCGTTTCCAGCATTGCGCATTTCATCCAAAGTTACCGTCTGTTTCGCCGGTAAGTTACCACTCGTTCCGGGGCAAAGTTACCACCCGGTCGGCGCGCAGCGGCGCGGTGTTGACATTATGACTTGGTTTTGGGTCCTCCTCCTCCTTTGGCGTTGATTTTCCGCATGGATTCGCCCTTGAGCGTGATCCGGTAGGCATTGTGCACGAGCCGATCCAAGATGGCGTCGGCGTGAGTCGGTTCGCCGATGGTCTTGTGCCAATGCTCGACCGGCAACTGGCTGGCCACGAGGGTGGGGTGGCGCTGGCGGACGGACGCCAGCAAGGTAACAGTCTCTTCGTAGCTGAGCGGCTGCGACTGGCCGCGCCTGGCGGCCCGCCTGGCGGCGCGGCGGCGCCAGCCCGCCAGCCCGCGGCGCGAGAGTTCGCCAACCCGGGAATCCTCACCGGCCAGCTTGGCCCGGAAGGCTGCGGCGGCGAGGGCGATTGCGCCGGTTGCGGGCGAGCGCCCGGCGGATTCCAGGATGGCGAGGTAATCCGCCATCGAGGTGTCCTCGATCCTGTCCAGCCCGCGGGAGGCCATGTAGGCATCCGCGGCGCGGAGGGCGCTCGCGTAGGCTTGGCGGGTGTTCGGCGAGACGCTCTCGCGGATCAATCCGCCGGACGCTCCAGAGATTCCTTGCGGAACGCTGGCGGGGCCGAATGCGGCGGCGCAGTTGCGCGAGAACCCGATGACGGCGGATTTCGATGTGCCGTAGGCGATCAGCCGGTC
>RKRP01000079.1 GCA_007571315.1 Gammaproteobacteria bacterium | reverse complement strand
CGCGGGAGACGCATGAATACATCCCTGTAGCTCATTCGGAGCATCCTGCCCTCAACGCTCCCGCGAAGAGGAGGCAAACCGCAGTGCTTCACCTGGCGAAATATGCGGGCCAGGCGCAAGGGTACACTTGTCGGCGTGTTAGCGCATCTCCGCACCATGGTCCTGGCGCTGGTTCTTTCCGGTTGCGGATTCAGCGGCGCGCTGTACTTGCCGGGAGAATCTCCGCCGTCAACTCAAGAGCAGCCTCCAACCGGAGAGCAGACGGTGCCTGAAGCGGCCGGGGAGCAGTCCGAGGCGCCGCCGCTTTGAGCCGGCTGCTGCTGGTGGACGGAACGGCCTACCTGTTCCGCGCCTACTACGCCCTTCCGGCGTTCACTACTTCCGAAGGCCGGCCAACGGGCGCGCTGCACGGCGTGCTGAACATGCTGCAGCGGCTGTTGCGGGAGGAACCGCCGGAACTGCTAGCGTTCGTGATGGACGCGCCGGGGCCCACTTTCCGCGACGAGTTGTATCCCGAATACAAGGCCAATCGGGACGTGATGCCCGAGGACCTGCGCGAGCAGATCGAGCCCGTTGTAAACATGGTAGAGGCAATGGGCGTGCCGCTGCTGCGGGTTGGGGGCGTGGAGGCGGACGATGTGATCGGCACGCTGGCCGCGCAGGCCGACGAGCAGGGGCTGGACACGCTGATTTCCACTACCGACAAGGACTTCGCGCAACTGGTGGGAGCCCGCGTCAAGCTGGTGAGCTGGCCCAATAACCGCGTTATGGACAGTGCCGCGGTGAAGGAGAAATTCGGAGTCCCGCCCGAGCGGATACGAGACTACCTGGCGCTGGCGGGCGACAGTTCGGACAACATCCCCGGAGTGCGCGGCGTGGGGCCGAAGACCGCCGCGAAATGGCTGCAAACCTACGGCAGCCTGGAGGGGGTAAAGGAAAACGCTGGCGAAATCCGGGGCAAGATCGGTGAAACGCTGCGGAACAGTTTTGGCGATGTTGACCTGTCGCTCACGCTCGCCACCATCCGCACGGACGTTCCGCTCGATGTCACTCCCAGGGACCTGCGCCTCAAGCCGCCGGATATGGAAGCGCTGGAACCGCTGTGCCAGACCTTTGAACTCAACAGCCTGCTGCGCAATCTGCGGCAGTTTTCGCAGCCCGCGCGCGAACAGGACGATTACGCCATCATCCTGAGCCGGACGGAACTCGATGAATGGATCGCCCGGTTGCGCGAGGCGCCGGTTGCGGGCCTCAACGTGGAAGCTTCGGGGGAAAACCCCATGCAGCACCGCATTGCCGGCCTTGCTGTTTCCGCGGGCGAGGGGAAGAGCGCCTACGTTCCCCTCGCGTCCGGCAGCCTCAACGCCCAGGCGGCAGAGCGCGCGAATCCCCGGGAATTGCTGGAAGGCTTGAAGGACTGGCTGGAGGATGCCGAAGCGCCCAAGGCGGGCCACAACCTCAAGTTCATCGCGCACGTTCTGGCCAATCAGGGCATCCGCCTCAAGGGGGAAGCAGGCGACACCATGCTGGAATCCTATGTGCTTAACTCCACCGCCGTCGTCCATGATTTCGACAAGGTGGCGGAGCGCTATCTGAAGCTCGACTGCATCGCCGAAGAAAGCGTGCTGGGCAAGGGCCGGACCCGAATTTCCCTGGCTCAGGCGCCGCTGGAGCGGATTGCCCCGTACGCCGCCCAGAAAGCGGACTATTCGCTGCGCTTGCATAAGCGCCTGTCGGGCGAGCTGGACAAGGTCAAAGCCCTGGGCGAGGTGCTCGCGAGTATGGAAATGCCCCTGGCGCCAGTGCTGACCCGCATGGAACGCGCCGGGGTGCTGGTGGACGCATTGGTCCTTGACCAGCAGTCCCGGGAACTGGCCGGCCAGTTGCGAACCCTGCAGCAACAAGCCTACGAGCAGGCGGGAACCGTGTTCAATATCGGTTCTCCGAAGCAACTGGGCGAGGTGCTGTTCAATCGCCTGGGGCTGAATCCCGTCCGCCGCACCGCCACCGGTCAGCCGTCCACCTCGGAATCGGTGCTGCAAGAGTTGGCCGCGGAGCACCCGCTGCCCGCAATCGTGCTGCAGTACCGCAACCTAGCGAAGCTGAAGAGCGGATATACCGATGCGCTGCCGGCCTGCATCGACCCGCGCACGGGACGGGTGCATACCTCCTACCAGCAGGCCGTCGCGGCCACCGGACGGCTTTCGTCCATTAACCCCAACCTGCAGAACATCCCGGCGCGCACGCCGGAAGGCCGGCGCATCCGTCAGGCTTTCGTGGCGCCGGAGGGGCAGGTGTTGCTGGCGGCGGATTACTCGCAAATCGAACTGCGCCTCATGGCCCAGCTTTCCGGCGACGAGAACCTGCTGAGGGCGTTCGCCGAGGACCTGGACGTGCATCGAGCAACGGCTGCGGAAGTGTTCGCCACGCCTGTGGAAGCGGTGAGCGCGGATCAGCGGCGGGCCGCGAAGGCGATCAATTTCGGGCTGATGTACGGCATGTCGCCATTCGGTCTATCGCGGCAGTTGGGCGTTGCCCGCGCTGAGGCCCAGGAGTACGTGAACCACTACTTCGCGCGCTACCCCGGCGTGCAGCAGTACATGGAGCGGACCCGGGAGCAGGCTCATGACCAGGGATGGGTGGAAACGCTGTTCGGACGCCGCCTGCACTTGCCGGACATCCGCGCCCGGGATTTCCGCCGCCGCAGCTACGCTGAACGCAGCGCCATCAATGCGCCGATGCAGGGCACTGCCGCAGACATCATCAAACGCGCCATGATTCGCATCCACGAGTGGCTTGAGCCGCGCAGCGCGCGGGCGCGGCTGATCATGCAGGTGCATGACGAACTGGTGTTCGAGTGCGCCGCCGATTTCGCTGAAGAGCTCGCCGAAGAGGTCAGGCGGATGATGATGGGCGCCGCGGCGCTGCGGATTCCGCTGAAAGTGGACATCGGCCAGGGCCCCAACTGGGATGCGGCGCACTGATCCTCCTGTTGGGGACAAATGGAAGTGTCCAGTCCGTGGGGGCACTCCATCATGTGCTCTCCGCATGGACAAAGGCTGAAGCGGCTCGGCTGCTACTGTCGTGTATGCTGGGTTGCCTACCGAATACGGCAGCCCGGTATTTCATCCTTGGATGTTGTTTGCATGACTCGGCGCCTATGCCGGAAAGCAAACAACACGGGCGCAGGCCCAAAGGGGAAAAGATGAAGAAACTACAAGGCTACCTGACGGGAGGCGGAGTGGCCACCATGCAATTGTTTGCCGTGCTGCTACTGTTTATGGTGGCCCCGTATGGAGCGAACGCTTCTGGGTGAAACTGATTTCTACTATATTTACAACACGTCAACGTGTTCAGGTAGTCCTATGTGGGCAGGGACATACAATGTGCCACTTAGCTCCCATGACCGGCAGATGATCCAAGCCACTGGAGGAACACACTACGAAAGGGCCTCGAGTGCTGGTATATGCCGCGCGGTGTAAGTAGCAGTCCCATGAAAATCACTAACTCCTGGTTTTTCCTATTCATTGCCGTTGGTTTTTTGGCGGTGGCGTTCGCGTATTGGAAGCCCCATGAAAAAGTCCAGCAGGTCTATGAAGGTGCTTATGGAAAAAGCTCGGAATGGAGA
>RKRP01000084.1 GCA_007571315.1 Gammaproteobacteria bacterium | reverse complement strand
TTCCTGGTCCAAGCCCACATTTACTATGCTTTGGCGTTGCTCCGGCCTTAGGCTATAGCCAACTTCCGCTTCTTCGCCCCAGTGCGGCTCGCCGAAAATCTCGATGCCATTGAGGTCATCGCCCAGCATGTAGCCGCGCGGCAGCGTGAAATCATTTACGCAGGTGGCCATCGCCTGATTTTCGGAATCAAGCGCGGCATACTCTGCTCGGGTCAGAATCCTGCCATCCAGTTCGTACACTATTGCTCGAGTTCGGTCCCAGGGGAAGATGGCGTCCGAATTGCACGCATCGTCGGAAAAATTGGTATAAACCCGGATTTGCGGGCCAGGCGCCGTGTTCTTCTGCCTCGTGGTAAGTATGGTGCTTCGGTTGCTCAAAATAAGTGAATCGCGCTGCGAGGAATCCAGGCCCGAATCGTAGAAATACTCGTAGGCCACATTGGCGCGTCCGCCTTCCCACGCAAAACCTGCGGATGCCGAAGCGCGCGACTCGTCATAGCCGCTTTTGTGCGGGCGGCCGTAATTCAGGTCCAGCTCCACGCCCGAGTAGTCCTTCCGGGTGATGATGTTTACTACGCCGCCCACGGCATCCGAACCGTAAATGGCGGATGCGCCGTCGAGCAGGATTTCGATTCGTTCGACCATCGATAGCGGAATGGTGGAGATGTCGGTGACCCCTCCGAGAATACCGCTGTAACCGACCCGCCTCCCGTCCACCAGAATCAGCGTGGATTCGCTGCCTAGGCCGCGCAGGTTCACCGTTGATGCGCCGGTCAGATTTGTGGCCCCGTTCAGCGTGGAGCCGTAGGTTTCGTTGGTGGCGTTGACGTTTTGCGGGAGTTGCCGCAGGACGCGCGCTAAGGTGAGTTCGCCGGAGGCGCGGATGTCCTCCCGGTCCAGCACGATGATATTGCCGGACAGCTCGGAAGGCGGCCGGTTCAGGCGGCTGCCGGTGACCCGCACGTCGCCCAGTTCCAGGTCCTCCTCTTCCGCGCCCGCCCCGGTTTCTTCCTGGGCCATCGCCATGTTGACGGTTAGCGCCAGCCCGGCGATGGCCGCGAGTATCCAGGAACAAGCCGGTCCGGCTTCGCGCCAAGAGGGATTTTGAGAATTCGTCATGTTGCCTTCCCCATGAAGTTAGCGACGGCTCGGAGGCTGAATCAAAGCCTCCCTTAATCCGCCGCTACTATACACCTGCGCCCGGCGCTTGCGCGCGCATACCGGGAGCGGCGCGCCTGCTGCCCGCCTTTTCCTGCTTGCCCTGGATGCTAAAATAGGCGCTCTGCTTGAGATGTTCCGCGCCGCCTTTGCCGCGGCGCCTTTTGCGCATGGCCGGGCCCGCCCCTGAAATCGTACCCGTAAAGCTCGAAGAGGAGATGCGCCGGTCCTATCTGGACTACGCGATGTCCGTCATCGTGGGGCGCGCCCTCCCCGATGTTCGCGACGGCCTCAAGCCCGTGCATCGGCGCATACTCCACGCCATGCGGGAGCTCGGCAATCTCCACGACCGCCCGTACAAGAAGTCCGCCCGGATTGTTGGCGACGTGATCGGCCGGTTCCATCCGCACGGCGACACGGCGGTGTACGACGCCATTGTCCGCATGGCGCAGGATTTTTCGCTCCGTTATCCGCTGGTGGACGGCCAGGGCAACTTCGGCTCCATGGATGGCGACGCGCCGGCCGCCATGCGCTACACCGAAATCCGCATGGCGGCCATCGCCGCCCTGATGCTGGCCGACATCGACCGCGAGACGGTGGATTTCATCGACAACTACGACGGCATGGAGCAGGAGCCCGCGGTGCTGCCGGCCCGCCTTCCCAACCTGCTCGTTAACGGCGCGTCGGGCATTGCCGTGGGGATGGCAACGAATATTCCGCCCCACAACCTGCGCGAAGTGATCGACGCGGCCCTGGCCCTCAGCCATGACCCCAACATCGGCATCATGGAGTTGATGGAGATTCTGCCCGGCCCCGATTTTCCGACCGCCGCGCAAATGGTGGGCGACTCCGGGGCGGCGTCCGCCTACCACGCCGGGCGCGGAACGGTCCTGCTGAGGGCGCGGGCGGAAATCGAACAAGGGTCGCCGCGCAGCGCGATTGTGGTTTCCGAACTTCCCTACCGGGTCAACAAGGCGCGCTGCGTGGAAAAGATCGCGGAGCTGGCGCGCAAGAAAATCATCGCCGGCATCCAGGAGGTGCGCGACGAATCGGACAAGGACGGGCTGCGCGTGGTGGTGGAGCTGCGGCGCGATGCGAACCCGGAAATCGTGCTGAACAACCTGTACCGCCGCACGCCGCTGGAGTCCAGCTTCGGCATCAACATGGTGGCGCTGTGCGGCGGGCGTCCGCAATTGCTCAACCTCAAGGAGCTGCTCGGGCATTTCCTCGATCATCGCCGCGACGTGGTGACCCGCCGCAGCGTGCATGATTTGCGCCAGGCCAAGGCGCGCGCTCACGTGCTGGAGGGCTTGACGGTGGCGCTGGCCAACATTGATGAAGTGGTGGCGCTGATCAAGGCTTCGAGCAACGCCCGGGAGGCGCGCGAGGCGCTCACCGGCAGGATATGGCCCCCCGGGGCGGTGCGCGCGCTGCTGGAGCGCGCCGAGGGCGCGCCGGAGCAGCTGCCCAGCCTTGGGGAGCGCGGTTACCGGCTTTCGGACCGTCAGGCCCGGGCCATCCTGGAGTTGCGCCTGCAGCGCCTGACCGGGCTGGAGCAGCACGCCATTCTGACGGAATACGGCGATTTGCTCGCAAGGATGCGGCAGCTTGCGGAAATCCTGCGCGACCCCGACCGGCTGCTGGAAGTGATACGCGGCGAACTGGCCGAGTTGCGCGAGCAATTCGGCGACCCGCGGCGCACCGAAATCATCGCCGATTACAGCCAGGTGGCCGACGAGGACCTCATCCCGCGCCGGGAGCTGCTGGTTACGCTGTCCTGGCGCGGCTACGTGAAGACCCAGGAACTGGACGCCTTCCGCACCCAGGGACGCGGCGGCAGAGGCAAACGCGGCGCGTCGGTGGGCGAAGAGGATTTCATTGACCAGCTGCTGGTTACCAATTCCCATTCCACCTTGCTGTGTTTCACCGACCGGGCGCGGATCTATCAGATCCGGCCCTTCGAGATTCCCATGCAAAGCCGCGAAACGCGCGGCTTGCCGATCGCCAACCTGCTGCCCGGCCTGGAAGAAGGCGAGCGGGTCAATTCGGTGCTGCCGGTGGAATCTTTCGACCACGACCGCTTCGTGTTCATGGCCACCCGCCGCGGGCGGGTCAAGAAGACCCGGCTGGACGCCTTCGCCCGGATTCGCCGCACCGGAATCTACGCCTTGAGCCTCAAGGGCGAGGACCGCCTGGTGGAGGCTGCGGTCACCGATGGCCGCAGCGACGTGATTCTGCTGTCCAGCAACGGCCGTGCCTTGCGGTTTCCCGAAACCGCGGTGCGCCCCATGGGCAGGACGGCCGCCGGGGTGATCGGCCAGCGCCTGAGGAAGAAGAGCCAGGCGGTGGTGGCCGCGCTGATCGTCGATGCGGACGATGCGCTCAACGAGGATGCGTGGATTCTTCAGGTCACCACCAAGGGTTTCGGCAAGCGCACCGCGGTGTCGGAGTTTCGCCGCAAGGGCAGGGCGGGCGAGGGCGGTAGTTCGATGCTTACGGAAGGGCGCAACAGCGAACTGGCGGGGGCCGCGCGGGTGCGTTCCGGCGACGAGGCCATGCTGATGACGGCCGGCGGCACCTTGCTGCGCGCCGCCGCGGATGATGTGTCCGCGCAGGGCCGCTACTCGCGCGGCGTGCGCCTCATGCGGCCGGACAAGGGCGACCGGGTCGCGGTGCTCTGCACCCTCGCGGGCGGCCCGGGGGAAGCTGAGGGGGAAGCCAGGGCGGAAGGCCAGGGCCCGGTCGCGGACCCGCGCTGAGGCGCCCGGAGTTTCAAAGGCCGAAGCGGCATGTCGCGGGTGTACAACTTTAGCCCCGGCCCGGCGGCTTTGCCGCTTCCTGTGCTTGAGCAGGCGCGCGCCGAGCTGCTGAACTGGCAGGGACGCGGGCTTTCGGTGATGGAGTGCAGCCACCGGGGGCGCCCGTTTGCGGAACTGGCCGAGCAATCCGAACGGGATTTGCGCGCCTTGCTTTCGATTCCCGATGATTACGCCGTGCTGTTCATGCAGGGCGGAGCCACCCTGCAATTCGCCGCCATTCCCATGACGCTGGCCAGGCCAGGGCAGAGCGTGGATTATCTGATTACCGAGCACTGGGGCAAAAAGGCCGCATCCGAGGCGGCCCGGCTGCGGCCCTTGCGCGTCGTTGCCGATGGGGCGGCGCTCGGCTACCGGTCGGTTCCGGCCCCGCAGGAGTGGGACGCGGGGGCGGATGCGGCCTATTTGCACTACACGGCCAATGAAACTCTTCACGGCCTGGAAATCGACCCGCCGCCGGATGCCGATTACGCGCCGCTGGTATGCGACATGTCCTCCACTCTGCTTTCCCGGCCGGTTCCGGTGGAACGTTTCGGCCTGATTTACGCCTGCGCCCAGAAGAACATCGGCCCGGCCGGCGTAACCGTGGTGATCATCAGCCCGGATTTGCTCCGGCGGGTTCCGGAGGACACGCCGCTGGCGCTGAATTACCGCAAGATCGCCGTGGCGGGCTCCATGCTCAACACGCCCGCGACCTTTCCCTGGTATGTGGCGTCGCTGGTGTTCCGCTGGGTGGCCGCGCAAGGCGGAGTGCAAGCCCTTGCCGAACGCAACCGGCGCAAGGCCCAACTGCTGTATGACTATATTGACGGCTCGGACTTCTACGCCAACCGGGTGGATTGCCGATGGCGCTCGTGGATGAATGTGCCATTCACGCTCGCCGACCCCGCGCTTGAGGCGCGGTTTCTGGAGATGTCCGAGCGCCAGGGGCTGCATGGACTGAAGGGCCATCGCGCGGTAGGCGGGATGCGCGCCTCCATCTACAATGCGATGCCCGAAGCAGGCGTGCGGGCGCTGGTGAGCTTCATGAAGGAGTTCGAGCGCGCCGCCTGAGCGGGCAGCGTTCCGCATCGAACAGTTCCACCCTGGCGCAACCGCATGTACAACATCCGGGTTTATAACAATATCGCCAGCGAAGGTCTTGCGCGCCTGCCGTCCGACCGCTACGCCGCGCCATCCGGCCACGAGGCGCCGGACGGGATACTGCTGCGCTCCCAGGACCTGCATTCGCTTGAGATTCCGCAAAGCGTGCAGGTGGTGGCGCGGGCGGGCGCCGGGGTCAACAACATTCCGGTGGACGCCCTGGCCGAGCGCGGCGTTCCGGTGCTGAATGCGCCCGGGGCCAACGCCAACGCCGTCAAGGAAGCGGTGGTGGCCGGAATGCTGCTGGCGGCCCGCAACATTCTTCCGGCCTGGGAGCATTTGCGCGGCCTGGACCTGCCGGTCGGGCAGTTCCACAAAGCCGTGGAGTCGCAGAAGAAGCAATTCGCCGGCCAGGAGTTGGCGGGCCGGGTGATGGGCGTGGCGGGGCTGGGCGCGGTGGGCGTGGAGGTGGCCAACGCCGCGGTTGCGCTGGGAATGAATGTGTTTGGTTACGATCCGGCGCTGGCGCTGGACCGGGCCTGGGAGTTGTCGGCTCAGGTGGGCAAGGGGCGGAGCCTGGAGCAGGTGTTTGCGGGCGCCGACTTCGCGAGCATTCATGTGCCGCTCATGGATTCCACCCGCGGCCTGGTGTCCGGCAACCTGATCCGCAGCATGCGCAAGGGCGGCGTGCTGCTGAATTTCGCCCGCGGCGGCGTTGTGGACCTCAAGGCCGCGGTGGAAGCCCTGGATTCCGGCTGGCTTTCCGCCTATGTCTGCGATTTCCCCGAACCCGGACTGCTGCGCCATCCAAAGGCGATATTGCTGCCTCATCTGGGAGCATCGACTTCCGAGGCCGAAGTGAATTGCGCCGTGGCCGCGGCGGAAAATCTGCGGGCCTACCTGGAAGACGGCAACGTGCGGGGCTCGGTCAACTTTCCGGTCATCGATCTGCCTCGGCGGGACGGCTACCGGCTGACGATCGCCAATTCCAACGTGCCCTGGATCGTGGCCAACATATCCGCTTTGCTGGCGGAAGAAAACCTCAATATCGAGGACATGATGAACATGTCGCGGGGCAAACTGGCCTACACCATGCTGGACCTCAACGATCAGGCGCCCGAACGGGTTATTCGGCGGCTGGGCGCGATGGAGGGCATTCTTAGGGTGCGGGATCTGGGGCGCTCCGATAACCCTCGGCGTTTCGAGGAAGGCTTGTGAGCGCCTGGCGCGTGAGCCGCGCCGGCGCTCCTTCGGCGCCGGGGGCTTTGCTGGCGCCAGGCGACAAGTCGATTTCGCATCGCGCGGTGATGATTGCCGCGCTGGCGCGGGGGGAAAGCGAAATCGTCAACTTCCTGCCAGGCAGCGACTGTCTGGCCACCGTTGCGGCCCTGGAGCAGCTTGGGGTTCGTGTTGCGCGGCTGGCCCGTGACCGGCTTCTGGTTCGAGGCGCGCCGCGGCTGCTTTCTCCCGCGGAGCCGCTTGACTGCGGCAATTCCGGCACGGCGATGCGCCTTTTGGCGGGCCTGATTGCGGGCCAGAATGTTGCGGCGCGCTTGCATGGAGACAGCTCCCTGAGCCGGCGGCCGATGCGCCGGGTGGTGGAGCCGCTGCGGCGCATGGGCGCCTGCATCAAGGCCCTGGGCCGGGACGGCCGCCCTCCCTTGCGGATCGTCCCGGGAGAAGGTTTGCGCGGTATTTCATTTACGCCGTCCGTGCCCAGCGCGCAGGTGAAGTCCGCGGTTTTGCTCGCCGGCCTGGGCGCCCGGGGAGAGACCTGCGTGAAGGAGCCCGCGCCTACCCGGGATCACACCGAACGCATGCTGCCCAGTTTCGGCTGCTCGTTTGACCGCGCCAACGGATCGATTTGCCTGACCGGCCGGCAGCCGCTGCGCGCGGCAAGAATTAATGTGCCGGGGGATTTTTCCTCGGCGGCGTTTCTTCTTCTGGCCGGCGTGATTGGGCCGGTTGAAGTGCGGGTTGATTCCGTGGGCGTCAATCCGGGCCGCACCGGATTTTTGCGGATGATGGAGCGGATGGGGGCCAGGTTCCGGGTTGCGGCAAGCGGCAAGGCGGGCGCCGAGCCGACGGCGGATCTGGTGGCGGAGCCTGGCCCGCTTCAGGGTGCCCGGCTGCCCGCTTCGCTGGTTCCGTCGGCGATTGACGAGATGCCGGCAATATTCGCGGCGGCGGCTTGCGCCCGGGGCGAGACCGTGATTGAGATTGAGGGCGCATCGGAACTGCGGGTCAAGGAAAGCGACCGCATCGCCGTCATGGCGGCCGGCCTCAAGGCGCTTGGGGTGGCATGCGAAGAAACCCCGGACGGCGCCAGCATACGCGGCGGAACTGTGCGGGGCGGGGAGGTGGATGCGCATGGCGACCATCGCGCCGCCATGGCCTTCTCGATCCTTGCCTTCGCTGCCACGTCTGCGGTCACGGTCAGGGGCGCGGAGCTGGTGGATACGTCGTTTCCGGGCTTCGCGGAGGCCGCGCGGCAATTGGGGCTGGCTGTTGAACCGGCCGGCTGACATCCGGCAGCTACTGGCCGGGTCAACCACTGCGGCTGAGGCCCCCGTAATCGCTATCGACGGGCCGGCCGGCGCAGGCAAGGGCGTGGTGGCGGGTTATCTCGCCGCGCGGCTGGGCTGGCGCCGCCTCGACAGCGGAGCGCTGTACCGGGCGCTGGCGCTTGCCCTGCTGCGTGAAGGGCTGGCGGAGGCGGACGAAACGCGAATCGCCGTTTTTCTGAAGCGCTGCCGCCTTGACTTTGTTGACTTCCAGGCCTCCCCGGATGGCGACCGCGTGTTCCTGAACGGCGAGGATGCAAGCGCCGAAATCCGCAGCGAAAAAGTGGGCACTGCCGCTTCCCGGGTGGCCCCTCTTGCCGCGGTGCGCGGGTTTCTGCTTTCCCGGCAACGCCAGTTTCGCCAGGCGCCGGGCCTGGTGGCGGAAGGACGGGACATGGCCTCGGTGGTGTTTCCGGATGCCCTGCTTAAGATTTATCTGCAAGCGAGCATCGAAAAACGCGCCGGGCGCCGCTATAAGCAATTGAAGAAAAAGGGGATCAGTGCTAACATGGCGAGTCTGATTCGTGATCTGGCGGAGCGTGACCGCCGTGACTCGGACCGGCCTCTGGCGCCGCTGAAACAGGCGCCGGAGGCTGAAGTTCTGGACACCACGGCGCTGAATATCCGGGAAACCAAAGATGCGGCCTGGCGCTTGGTGACGGGCGTTTGGCCGGAATTGGCCGCCGGGTAGCGGATCGGTGTGGATTGGCGCCCTCCGGGAAGGCGGGCGCTTTGCAAGGCAACAGCGAGCGCAACGGGAAATCGCGCCCGCCACCCTCTGATGAGGCCCTGAATGGCAGAAAGTTTCGCCGAGTTGGTTGAGGCCAATCTCGCCACCAAGAATTTCCGGCCGGGCGAGATACTCTCGGCTCAGGTCATTGATATCAGCCCTGAAATCGTTACGGTCAGCGCCGGACTCAAGTCCGAGGCGCTAATCCCCGCCGGCCAGTTTATGGACGAGACCGGCGAACTGGAAGTGGATATTGGGGACGAAGTGGAAGTCGTCCTGGATTTGATGGAAGACGGGTTTGGCGAAACCCGCCTGTCGAGGGAGCGGGCCAAGCGGACGCGCGTGTGGGAAAAGCTTGAATCCGCGTTCGAGGAGCAGGAAATCGTGCAAGGCGCCATCAGCGGCCGTGTGAAGGGCGGTTTCACCGTGGATGTTTCCAGCGTGCGCGCCTTCCTTCCGGGGTCGCTGGTGGATATGCACCCGATCCGCGACACCACCTATCTTGAAGGGCGCAAGCTCGATTTCAAGGTCATCAAGCTCGACCGCCGGCGCAACAACGTGGTGGTGTCGAGGCGGGCTGTGATGGAAGAGCTGCACAGCGCCGAGCGCGCAGCCCTTCTCGCCAGCCTTGAAGAAGGGCAGGTGGTTAAGGGGATCGTCAAGAACCTGACCGATTACGGCGCATTTGTGGGCCTGGGCGGCATCGACGGCTTGCTGCACGTAACCGACATGGCCTGGCGGCGCGTCAAGCACCCGTCCGAGGTGGTCGAGGTGGGGCAGGAACTGGAAGTGAAGATTCTCCGCTTCGACAGCGAGCGCAATCGTGTTTCACTGGGGCTGAAGCAGTTGGGCGAAGATCCCTGGGTGGATATTGGCAGGCGCTATCCGCCGCACACGCGGCTGTTCGGGAAAGTGACCAACGTGGCCGATTACGGCTGCTTCGTGCAAATCGAGGAAGGCGTGGAGGGGCTGGTCCACGTATCGGAAATGGATTGGACCAGCAAGAACGTCAACCCTGGCAAAATCGTGCATGTTGGCCAGGAAGTCGAGGTGATGGTGCTGGATATCGACGAAGAGCGGCGCCGTGTTTCGCTGGGCCTCAAGCAGTGCATGGGGAACCCCTGGCAGGACTTCGCCAGCAAGTACAAGAAGGACGACCAAGTTGCGGGCAAGGTCCGCTCCATGACCGATTTCGGCATATTCATAGGGCTTGAAGGGAATATCGATGGCCTGGTTCATCTTTCCGATTTGTCCTGGGACATTCCGGGCGAGGAGGCGGTGCGCAACTACCGCAAGGGCCAGGAAGTGGAAGCCGTGGTGCTTTCGATCGATCCGGAAAGAGAGCGCATATCGCTGGGCATCCGGCAGTTGCAAGGCGATCCGCTGGCCAATTTCCTGCGCGAGAATCCCAGGGGCAGCATTGTTGATTGCGTGGTGACCTCGGTGGAGCAACGCAGGGTGGAGCTGGAATTGGCGGAAGGCGTGAGTGGCCGGATGCGGGCCGCGGAGTTGTCGCGCGAGCATGTCGATGATGCCCGGATGCGGGTCAAGCCGGGCCAGTCCCTGCAGGCCCGGGTGGTTGGCGTGGACCGCAAAGCCAGAGTGGTTTCGGTGTCGGTGCGCGCCATGGAAGAGCAGGCCGAGGCTGAAGCCCTGCGGGATTATGAGGCGGAAGTGGGAGACAGGATCAAGGGCGCCACGCTTGGCGAGTTGTTGCGCAAACAGCAGCAACAGGATGCCAGGTAAGCGAGGAACAAGTTTTACGGAGGGCGGCGGCCGAGCCGCTCCCTTGCCTGGAATTCCAGCGGGGTACAAGGCGCCATGAGTTCATCCTTGCCGACGGCATCCGGCGATGCCATCACCCGGTCCGAACTGGTTCGGATCGTAACGCGCAGGCTGCTTGAGGACGAGCGGTTCAGCTATTTTTCTTCCGCCGACCTGGAAGCGTCGGTCAGGCACGTGATCGATCTGATGGCGCAGACGCTGGCTTCCGGCGGCGGCATTGAGATACGCGGGTTCGGCAGCTTCAGCCTGAGTTACCGGCCGGCCCGCATCGGACGCAATCCGCGCACCGGGGAGGCTGTGGCCGTTGCCAGCAAGCATGTGCCCAAGTTCCGGCCGGGCAAACGTTTGCGCGAGCGCGTAAACGCTGCTGCCGGGAATGCGCCCGGCTGAGGAGGGTTGCGCCATGGCTGTCGCGCGCTGGGCCAGACGCATCGTTTACACGCTGTTGCTGCTGCTGGTTGTTGCCCCGGCCGGGATTCTGGCGCTTCTGAACCACGGGCAGATCAGCATGGATCTGGCGTTTGCGGAGCTCACGCTTTCCAAGCCCCTGGCGTTCACGGCTGTTTTCGGCCTCGGCTGGCTGTTTGGCCTGCTTTGCGCCGCCGGCGCGCTGCTCAAGAGGCGCGCCCGGGGCCGTCACGCAGCGCGGAGCGGGGGCGGCGGCAAGAACGAATAGGCGCGGCGGCAGTCCGGCGGAGCGATCTCAGCAATGCCTTCCGATTTAACCGTTACGCTGGCTGCCGCCCTTATCGTTGTTGCGATTCTGGGCTATTGGTTCGGGCGCTCGGGAGAGGGCCCGGGGCGGCTGAGCGGACGCTTCAGGGAATTTGCCGAAGGACTGCCCAGGCGTTCGGAGAAGGCTGTCGATGCCTATTTGCGGGCAGCGGAAAAGGAGCAGAGCGGGCCCGATGCCGCTTTCGAGCTGGCCGCCTATTTCCGCTCGGCCGGGGATTGGCGGCGCGCGCTGCAGATCCATGAATCGCTTGCGGTCCGCGCAGACCTTGACGCCAGCGACCGGGCCCGGGCAGGGCTGGAAATCGGCGACGATTACCGCTGCGCGGGCATGCTGGACCGCGCCGCGGACGCATATGCCGGAACCGCCGGGTATGCTCCCCTTCGGCTGGTGGCCTTGCGGCGCCGGCTGGGCATTTGCGAGCAGCTTCAGGATTGGGAACAGGCGGTGCGCGTAACGGCCCAGGTGGCCCGCGAGGACCCGGAGGCGGGCCGCAGCCTCCGCTGTCACTATTTGTGCCAGCTTGCGGAGAATCAGGCGCAGGCCGGCGGTTTCAGGCAGGCCAGGAAGTTATGGAGGCGGGCGGCAAGGGAATGGCCGGCATGTCCGCGTCCAGCCGTGGACCGGGCGCTGTTGAGTGATGATCCGTTCGGCAGGCGCCTGTCGGCCGCGGCCAGCCATCCCGAGTTTGCTGAATTGATACTGGCGGGATTGGTCGAAAAGAGCGGTTGGACGCCCGATGCGCTGGACCGCGAGCTTTCCATGCTGCTGCGGGACGGTTCCGGCTTAGGTTCGCACCTGGCAGCGGCGCTGCTCATGGCGCCCGCGCTCCTGTGCCGCAGTTCCGCGCAATGCCTGTTCAGCGCCTTGCATGAATCCTGCCCGGCCTACGCCAGCGCCTACGCGGCAGGGCCGCCCTCGGCGTTTACCTCGCAGCGCCTGAACGAACTTCGCGGCGAACTTCGCAAGGCGGGGGGCGGCCTGCCGCGCTGGCGTTGCGCCGACTGCGGCCATGAGGACGAGGCCCATGCCTGGCGGTGCGTGGAATGCGGGGGCTGGGAGACCGCGCGGCTAATTTCGCCGTTCGCGCCTCCAACAGCCTGAGAGGCCATTCTTCGCCAAACGCGCCGCTTTTCCGCCTTCATTTCACGGTTCCGGCGGCTCAGACTCCCCGCTTGTATCCGCGCCACCTCGGCGCGGAGTCCAGTTACACAAGGAGAGCCAAGGATGAACAAATGGATAGCAGCGGCGATCGCGGCGCTGGCCCCCTGCCTGCTTTTTGCGGGTCCGGTGAACGTCAACACGGCCGATGCGGAAACGATCGCCCGCGAATTGCAGGGAGTAGGACCTTCCAGGGCCCGGGCCATCGTGGATTACCGCGAGAGCAACGGCCCCTTTGAAGCCGTGGACGATCTTCTCAAGGTCAAGGGCATTGGCCCCAAGGTGTTGGAAGAAAACCGGAAAAACATACTTCTGAAGGACGAGCAAAACCGCTCCTCCGAAACC
>RKRP01000053.1 GCA_007571315.1 Gammaproteobacteria bacterium | reverse complement strand
CGCTGCCGGCTTACAAAGCGCCAATGCTCGAATTCATCCCGATTCAGCATGCATCATGGAGGCCACGCTATGCGACATTTCACCAAACCCGTGCTTTTTCTTTTCCAGGCGGCCCTTTTGGCCTCGCCTCTCTTCCATGCCGAGAGGGCGCTGGCCCAGGCGGTCATAGAGGAAGTGGTGGTCACGGCCCAGAAGCGCGAGGAATCCCTTTCGGATGTGCCCATTTCCATTACCGCGGTAACACCGGAAATGCTCGACAACGACAACATTCAGAGCCTGGCGGACATGAGCGCCATGGCGCCGGGCTTGGTGGTGGCCCGAAACGAGGGCTTCTCCCGGGTGGTGTCCATACGCGGCATCGGCTTCGAGGCCACCCAGAACGTCGATGCTTATCCCTCCGTGGCGTTTCATATCGACGGGGTGTTCATCGCCGACCCTAACGCCACCAACCTGGAATTCATCGACGTGAACCGCATTGAGGTTCTGCGCGGTCCGCAAGGCACCTTGTTCGGGCAGAACTCCACCGGCGGCGCCGTGAACGTGGTGAACAATATCCCCGAGCTGGGCGTGCTCAGCGGCAAGGCCGATATCGCCTTCGGCAACTACAGCCTGATGCAGCCGCGCGCCACCATCAACGTGCCGCTGGGCGACACGCTTGCAGCCCGAGCCGCGGTCACTTATCTCAGTCACGACGGGTTTGCCGAGATTGTTGGCGGCGCGCGGGACATCAACGGCAACGTGAATGATGGCTACGACCTGGACGAGGCGGACAACTTCCAATTCCAGGGCAAGCTGCTGTGGCAGCCTACGGATAACTTTTCCGCCATTTTCGGCGCCACAATCTTTTCCATCAATGACGTTGGCGACCGCGCGCAGAGGCATGTCAACGATCCCAGCGGGGATGTCAGGAAGGTCACTTCGGACACTCCGGGCTACTACGACGCCGAAAGTTCGGTTTACTCCCTTACCCTCGAATACGACGCAGGCATTGCCACCGTCAAGTCCATTAGCGGCTACGTGGAGTTCGATCAGTCGAACTATTTGGATAACGACAAGGGCGTGTACGATGCCATGGGCGCGCCGTGGTTTGCCGGCCTGTCCGCAGAGAGCGTTTCGGTGCGCGGCAGCGAAACCTGGACCCACGAAATCAACATCGTGTCCAACACCGACGGCGCCCTGGACTGGGTGCTCGGCGGGTTTTATCTGGATAATGAAGGGACCACCTGGTTCGACTCGGTGCGCGACCTCAATGGCAACGGCGTTTTTGACCAGGGAGGAACCTGGAGAGGACCAGGGCAAACCCGCGCCGAATGCGCGCCGGACTTTGCCACTTTCACCAATGGTTTTTTCTTTGCCGAACGGGATTTCTGCACCAATATCGCTTCAACTCGGGACTCCTGGTCGCTGTACGGGCAGGTTACTCTTGATCTGACGGAGCGTTTGCGCCTCACTGGCGGGATGCGTTACACGAGCGACGAGCTGGCGCTGCGGTCCGGTGGTTTCAGCGCTGCGCCGCCAGAGGAGCCCACCCAAAACCCGAAAGACAAAGAGCTCACCGGCAAGACCGGGCTTGAGTTCGACCTGAATGATGAGGTGATGGCTTATTTCTCCTGGACGCGCGGCTTCAAGCCGGCCACCGGCAACCTCACTGCGGAGGATAGCGATCCGTTCATCAACGCCGCGTCCGCGCCAGAAAAAGTGGATGCCTTCGAGGTCGGCGCCAAAGGGCAGTTCATCGACAATCAGCTCAACCTGAACGCAGCCGCGTTCTACTATCACTACACCGACATGCAGTTCCTCACCACGGGCGGCAATGCCACCTTTTCCGGGGGCGTCGGCAACCTGAGTGAAGCGGAGGTGGTGGGCCTGGAACTGGAGATGCAGGCCCTGTTGAGCGACAGCCTCTCCCTGGATGCCGCGCTTACCTTGCTGGATACCGAAATCACGGTCGACCAGTGGGTTCTGGACAATAACAAGAAGTGGCGGGAATGCGCGGTGCCGCTTTTCCTGATGGGCGAAAACGTGAACTTCGACTTTTCCCCGGGAGGCGCCACCGGGCGATTCAGGGCCTGCGGCTCGGCTTTGGCTGAAAATATCCGCGGGAACCCGCTGCCCAAAGCGCCGGACTTCTCCGCCAACATTACCCTGAGCCACGTGCTCAACGCGGCTTTTGGCGAAGTCAGCTCCAGGCTTTCATATATACACCGCGGCAGTTTCGCTTCGAGGGTGATTTCCACCAGCGATACGGACAGCAACGGCCTCTCGCTGGACACCACCGAGGGTTACGACCTGTTCAACCTGAGCATCTACGTGAGGCCCGCGAATTATGAAAACCTGAGCGTGGGTTTGCTGGTGCTCAACCTAACCGATGAGGACGCCGTCAACTCGCGCTGGAGCAACAATTTCGGCACCGCCCAAACCAGCGAGGAGTTTGTGCGCCCCAGGCAGATTATCGGGCGCATCTCGTATAGCTTCTAACCCGCGCCGCGAAACTCGCCAACATGAGTTTGCAAGGCAAAGCCGCCCTGGTTACCGGGGCGGCTCAGGGCATTGGCGAGGCCGTTTCCTCGCGTCTGGCGCAAGATGGGGCCGCCGTTGCGGTCATCGACATCAACGCGGGCAAGGCTGAGGAAGTGGCCGCCGCCCTGCGCGCAACCGGCGCCCAGGCGCTGGCAGCAGCCATCGACGTAACCAACCGGGAAAGCGTGGCCGAAGGAATAGACAGGATCGCCAGGGAGTTGGGGGCGCCGCTGATCCTGGTGAACAACGCCGGCGTCTATAGAAGCACGCCGCTTAAGGATGCCTCATCCACGGCATGGGACCTGAGCATGGATGTGATGCTGAAAGGCGCAGTGATAATGGCCCAGGAAGCAACGCCCCGCATGGTCCGCGCAGGCTGGGGCCGGATCATCAACCTGGGCTCAATGATGAGCAGCGTGGCGTATGGCGAGGACCTGGCCTATTGCACCGCAAAGTCTGGCGTGCTCGGCCTCACCCGGTCGCTCGCAGCCGAACTGGCAAAGCACAACATCTGCGTAAACGCCATCTGCCCGGGAAGCATACTCACGTCCATGCTGGAGCAGGTCGGCGAAGCAGTGGAACGGCGCGACGGACTGGAGCCCGAATCATGGCTGCAAAAGAGAACCAATGAAATTCCCCTCGGCCGGCTGGGCACTCCCGAAGACATCGCCAACGCCATCAGCTTCTTCTGCAGCGAAGACTCCAGCTACATCACCGGACAATCCCTGCACGTAAACGGCGGCATCTACCAGTCCTGACCGCATATTTCACGAAGGCGCGCCTCCCGCTCCGGGCTGCGCCCCACGTGAAGGGAGCCGCGGCAACCGGAGCGGGGAGCGTGAAACCCGCTTGAGGGCGCGTTCGCGACTGGACACTTCATGCGCTCTAAAACCGGACAAGTTATGTGCTCGCTACACAACGCGCGGAGAACCAAAGCAGGCTTTTACGGAGGTGCTATAATGCTTCGCAACCGGGCGGCGTCAATGCCGCTGCCGTTATAGCAGGCGACAACGTTGCAAGGAGGTTGCCATGGAACTTGATCACGACACTTTGCAGATGGCGCACGACATCGAAGCGGCCGGGCTGGGGCGCAAGCCTGCGGAAGCCGTGGCGAGAGCCATTCACGAACACAGCAGGCAACTGGCCACCAAA
>RKRP01000104.1 GCA_007571315.1 Gammaproteobacteria bacterium | reverse complement strand
AGCGGTGAGAGAGGAGAGGGGGGCGAGCGAGCCCGCGCCCCAAGGCGGGCGCGGGGCGAAGGGCAGGGGGGGGGGCGAGGGGGATGGAGAGTTCAAGGCCAGACCGCTTTGCCGGAAACCGGGGCGTAGGCGCCGTATTCTACGGGCCGCGGCCGGCCGGGCATAGTTGGCCTGCAATATTCGGACGCAGGCAGGCGGAAACCTTGGTGTCAGGCTGCGCATGCCAAGCCGAAACGCTATCTACGCCGAAACGCTTGCTTTCGCCCGGCGGGTGCGCGTATGTTGGGCTGATGAATTCCTCCGCTCCCTGGGGCGAGTTTCGCCGAGGCTGGAAACCCCTGCTTTCCGCGGTGATCGCCAAAGCGTTCAGCTTTGGCACGATACCGATCTACGTTGTGGGCGTGTTTACCGTGCCTCTCGGCGAGGCCTTCGGCTGGTCGCGGGCCGAGGTGACGTTCAGTTTCACTGTCGCCACATTCACTTCGGCGAGCCTTTCGGCGCTTGTGGGTTGGCTGTGCGACCGGTTTGGCGCTCGTCCGCTGGTGATCGCGGGCACCGCGGGCTATGGCCTGGGAATGGCCATTATTGGCCTGAGCGCGGGCTGGCTTTATGGCTACTACGCGGCCTGGTCTCTGGCCACCATGCTGGGCGTGGGCGCCTCGGCGATCGCGCTCTCGCGGCTGGTGGCGGGCTGGTTTGAGCGCAAGCGCGGGCTGGCTTTGGGCATCATGCTGATGGGCAGCGGCCTGACCGCCTTTGGCGCTCCGCCGTTCGTGGCCACGCTGATTGAAAACTTCAATTGGCGGGCCGGCTACTTCGGTTTGTCGGCGGCGATTCTGCTGATCGGCGTTCCAGTGGTGGTGGCGGGCCTCAAAGACGCTCCGAAAACGACGGCATCCGGCAACGCCGCCTCCGGGGGTGCAGCGGGCGCCTCCAATGCGGGCGCGCCCGTCCAGCGCCCCCGCGGCTTTCGCCTGGCCTTTGAGAGCCGCGCCTTCTGGCTGATGTCGATCGCTTTCTGCGCCGCCACTTTCGGCATTGCCGGCCTGATTTCCAGCTTCAATCCGATCCTCCGGGACGCGGGGTATGGCGCTGAACAGGCTGGAGCGCTTACCGGACTGATCGGCCTGTTTGTGATGGCGGGAAGGCTGGGCGTGGGCTATCTGCTGGACAAGCTCTGGGCTCCCGGGCTGACGTTCGCGGCGCTGGCCTGCGGCGCCGTCACCTGTGGCCTGCTGATTCTGCCCGCGCTTCCGGTGTGGCTTGTGATTCTCGCCGCCTTTTGCCTGGGGCTGGCGGCCGGCGCGGAGTGGGACGCTCTTTCTTATCTGGCTGCCCGCGAATTTGGTCTTGAGTCCTACGGCCGGGTGTATTCACTGCTGGTGATTGGCGTGGCGGTCATCACCGCCATCAGCCCTCCAATCTTCGGTTACGCCTTCGATCAGACCGGCAGCTACCGCTCGCTGTTGCTGCTGTCTGCCGTTCTGATGGTGCTGGGCCCGGCGCTGCTTCTCTTCCTGGCCAGGGGCCGCGGTCCCGTCGCCGGGCATCAGGGCTCGAGTTAACAAGTCCTGACAAGTCCTGATGAAAGCCAGGAACCCGCTTGGCGAAGGCGACCAGCCGCTGATGCCGCCCCGATGAGCCCTGACAGTCCCTGGAGCGAGTTTCGCCGCGGCTGGCGGCCGCTGGGCGCCGCCCTGATCGGCAAGGTTTTCAGTTTCGGCACCGTCCCCATTTACGTGGTGGGCGTGTTTACGATCCCTCTGGGGGAAGCCTTCGGCTGGTCGCGCGCCGAGGTGGCCTTGAGCTTCGCGGTTGCGACGATGACCGCTGCAAGTCTGGCTCCACTCATAGGATGGCTTTGCGACCGCTACGGCGCCCGGGTGCTGGTGGTTTGGGGAACGGCAGGCTATGGGCTGGGCATGGCGATTATTGGCACGAGCAGCGGCTGGCTGCCGCGCTACTATGCTTCCTGGTCGCTCGCGACGATCTTTGGCATAGGCGCCTCCTCCATCGCTCTGACAAGGTTCGTGGTCGGATGGTTCGAGCGCAAGCGAGGCCTGGCCCTTGGCGTATTGCTCTCCGGGAGCGGGCTGACAGCCCTTTTCATCCCGCCCTTTGCCGCCGCCCTGATTGAGAATTTCAACTGGCGCGCGGGCTATTTCGGAATTTCGGCGGTGATTCTCCTGGTGGGGTTTCCTGTCCTGTTCCTGGGTTTCAAGGATGCGCCGCGCAAGCGGCCCGAACGCTTGTTGAAGGAGGACCAAGCGCCTGCCCGGGCGGGGCAGGCCCAGCCCAGCGCCGGCTTCCGGCTGGCGCTTCGGTCCCGCGCCTTCTGGATCATGGCGATCGCGTTCTGCGGCGCGACTTTCGGTCTCGCCGGGCTGATTTCCAGTTTTGCCCCCATCCTTGAGGACAGCGGGTATGCAAGGGAGCAGGCCGCGGCGCTGTTCGGCCTGGTCGGGCTGTTTATCATAGCGGGAAGACTGGGCGCTGGATATCTTCTCGATTACCTGTGGGCGCCGGGCCTGATTTTTGTGGCCCTGGCCTTTGGGGCAGCTGCCTGCGGATTGCTGCTCTTGCCGGAACTTGCTGTGTGGATGGTGGTGTGCGCGGCATTTTTCCTGGGCGTGTCCGCGGGCGCTAAATTTGCCGCCTTGCCCTATCTGATTGCGCGTGAGTTCGACCTGGCATCCTACGGGCGCGCCTACTCGCTGATCATGATCTGCCAGGCATTTGTGACCGCGGCCAGCCCCGCGATATTCGGGCTTAACTTCGACCTGCAGGGTTCGTATCTTCAGGTGCTGTTGCTATCAATGGCGCTGCTTGTGCTGGGGCCGGCGCTGCTGTTGTTCCTGGGGCGGGAGAAGGCGGATTCCCAGGAGCGCCGAATCGGGGCCGAAAGGCCTTTGAGCGCAAAGTCTTAGCCCGGAAAGCGTATAATCAATGCGCAGATGAAGGCTGTTCGATCCATATCTCTTGTCCTGGCCAGCGCTGTTCTGGCGGCGCAGCCGGTCCTGGCTTGCCTTTGCCTGGAGGACTGTCCCACGCATGCGCATGCGGCGGTTGCCGAGGATCGTTCCTGTTCCGGATCCCATGAGGCCCGGCATGGCGAATCACGGCCCGGCGAATCAGGGCAGTGCGGCGATTGCGGCGACTACGAGCCTGCTTCCGCGCTCCGGGCCGTTGAGGCCGCTGCGTCCAGTCATCTTCCGGAATTCAATGCGGCGCCGGCCGTTGCGGGCCATGCGGCCATCGCAGCTGGGCCGCAAGCGCTTCGCAGCATCGGGCCACCGCCCGCGATTCCGCGGGTTGCGCGAACGCCCGTCCTGCTGAAGCAGCGCCTCCTGATCTAGCCGTCCAGCGCAACGCTCGCCTCGGGCGGCGCCCCGGCGCGCGCCTGTTCGCTCGTTTCCCTCGGCGGGAGATCAGGATGGCTGGAAAAAGTCAAAACCTGTTTGCGTTACTTGCATGTTCGCTTGGCCTGGCGCTGGGCGCGCCGCCTCTTCCGGGGCAGAGTTTCCCCGAGCTTGAGGCGCGCCTCAGGCAACACCCGGCGCTTGAGGCCATGCGCCTTGAGTCCCGCGCCTACCGCGAGGATGCTGCCGCGGCGCGCGCCTGGCCTGACCCTGTAGTGTCGGTGGGGGTCAACAATTTTCCCCTGTTCGATCCCTCGTTTCGC
>RKRP01000173.1 GCA_007571315.1 Gammaproteobacteria bacterium | reverse complement strand
CTGCCCGAGCCCGCGCGGGGCGCCGCCGCCATGCGCTGCGCCATATGTGTTTATGATTATTCCCTCGCCTTGCACTTCCCGTATTATCGCCCTTCCTGCTGCGTAAGCTCCCAGGAGCCAGCCGGCGCTTCGCTTGCTGGCTTAATGGATTGCGAGGAAAAACCATGAAAACGGAATACAACTACAACTACAAATGCGAGGGCCTTCTTGTGCAGGCAGTCATTTTCGCCTTGGCGACGCTCGCCAACTACTTTTGGCTTTCTCACTGGCTTGGAGATCCCATCAAGGCTCTTTGGATTTGGCCCGCCATGGCGGCGCTTATCGCGGCAACTCTTTACCTGGGGCGCAACCGTTTAATGGCCGGCATGGCGGTTAGGGATTGGCTTCGTATCCGCCGAAGGGCTCGGAAAGCGTGGCGCGGCTGAATGAGCACTTGCAACCGGGTTGCAAGGAGCCGGAGCTTCGCCAGACTTGACTCCCATGATTGAACTTCGTGATTTCACGCTCGCCTATCGCACCCTGGGGTTATCCAAAAGCCGCGTTGGAAGAGCGGGTTCGTAGGACACGATTTTTTTGTTGGAGGGTATGCGAGGGCTGGCTATTCAGAAGTTGGGCCCGGGTTCAGATAAATGTGGGACTGAGGTGGGGCCTATGGCAGGGGATGTCCTTGCCCGTTTTGGGGAGGGTGCTGGCCTCTTGACCCCGAAGGGGGCATGGCGGGTGAAGGGGCCAAGAGGCACCCCGGCGCTGGACGCGGGCCCAAGAGTGGGCGGTCTGACGGATGTGCCTGCGGCATCCGTTCATGGGCAAGAAGCGCCTTAGCGCGATGCTGGCGCTCCAGGGCTTGCATCTGCCGGAACCGGCCATCGGGCGTATCCTGGCCAAGGGGGCGCGCCTTCTTGCGGGGCCAAGTCCAAGTCAAGCGAAGGCGCCGCTTCGCGGCTGGCCACGCCCAGCGCTGGCTCCGGCGGGATGATCCAGAGCGATCACATGAGCGTGCCGCGTGGTGGCGCGCTCTCAAGGAGTTCAAGGCCGTTTGCCTGCGCGGCAAGCAACTGGCCGTGCGGGTCTATTCAAGAGCTGCCGCCAACAACGCCAAACGCCTCCTGCAAGCGTCGCGCGGGGACCTGCCGTATCCGCCACGCTCAATCCAGTTCGATGGCGGCAGCGAGTTCCGCGCCGGGTTCGAGGACGCCTGTCAGACGCTCGGACTCCCGCTGTCTGTCCTGCCGCCGAAAAGCCCCCAGCTCAACGGCGTCGCTGAATGCGCCAACGGCAGCTCGAGAACCGAGTTCTGGAGCCTCTGCGCCGGCGAGTTGATCATCAAGGAAGCCGCGCCTGCAACCATGTCCGATCCCGCTGCGCGCTGGACTTGCCCGCCCCAATGGAATGCCTTCGCAAACACAGGCTGGCCGAGCACGCCCAGTTCCATATGTGCTGAACCCGCGCACTCTATTGACAACTCAACGCTGATATGCTAAGGAAGAGTATTAGGAAATGCCCTTATTGAAGGAGTGGGGATTGTGATTGCTTATCGTAGTGGTCTGTGTGGTTGCCTTTGCTTTGTGGGTTTGCGTCCTTCATCCAAGTTTCCGCACACTGTTTTAACCCTTTTCTGTGTGGCGGGGGCACCTACTAATTTGGTCAGAAGAGGAATTCTAAATGCAGGATAAGAGATACGATCAGCTTAGGGCTGAACTACTTGAGCGGGTAGACATTGAAGCAGAAGAAAACGCAAAGTTGGTCAGTGGGGGCAATCATCAGCATTGTCCAGATGGAACAACAGTTTGCGGTCCCAATGAAACATGCTGCTTTAGCGTCTACGCTTCTGGAAATGGATGGTGGTGTTGCCCGGAGAGTAATGCCGACTGCTGCGAGGGCATGGGTTCTTTTTGGTGCTGTCCTTCGAACGCAGAATGCTATGTAAATGAAGCAGATGGCATTTGGGGATGCAAGATCCCGGGGCAAGTGGCCTAGTTGCGAACTTCTGGTCTGGCTTCGAGACAGCGTCACTCGGTCTTGCAGCCTCAACTAGATATTGTTGTGCATGTTTATTTGGTTTTTGCCAAGGCTAAGGAACCTCTGAACAAGCTTGGTTCTGCGACAATACATCATATTGTGTTTCGTTGAGATTTGCGGGCTTGCGGCTGACAGGCCCTTTACCTGACGAGACGACGATCTTGAACTTTCGCCATCTGATGGAGAGGCGCGGGCTGGGTGAGGCGCTGTTTGAGGAGATCAACGCGGATATTCACTCGCGGGACCACCGGCTCAAGCGCGGGACGATTGTGGACTCGAGCATCATAGAGGCGCTAGGTTCGACGAAGAACAACGACGGGAAGCGGGACCCGGAGATGCATCAGACGAAGGTGGGGCATCCTTTCCTGTATGTGAAGTGCCACTTCGGCTACCACACGGTTCGCTGACGGGACTTGGCGCAGAATACGCAACGCATTGCCATGCTGCTCGGTTTCACCAATCTGCTGATCACCGAGCGGTATGCGGCGGCCTGATATAGGGCCACCGCGCCCGAAAACCGTCTGGCAAGGCGTCAACACCGCGCATCGGGCCGGTTCCGTGCGCCGCAACCGTCCAAAAACCGCCGTTCGACTTCTGCAAGTGCCATTTCGGGCCTTGTTCAGACCTTGCCTAACGGAAAAACATCGCTATTGCGTTTGGGCATCAGGCGCGAATATAAAGCGCACAGAATGAATACAGTAGCTAGCGAGAAAAAGTGAGCCGGAACGCAATGAGAGAATGCAATTGATGGCAACGCCTCCCAATGTAATTGTTTTGGGCCGATGTAGTTCTGTGCCACCAACGGAATGGGATACTTCCAAGGTAGGCGAGCTAATATTGGCGACACATAGAAAAATTAGCCTTGACACGAAGTCGGCGCTTTATGACTTCCTAGGGGAATATCACCCTCTTGATCCAAACCTGCATCTTATCAAGCGAGTGGGTGAAAATTTCTTCTCGTTTACGTCCGGGGCCGAATTTTTCCTAAAGTCGGTAATCGACCAGACTCCCCACAAAGCGGTGAAAGCTGCGTTTCTTTACGATTTGATTATGGGCTACTTTAGCGTAAGTCAGTCTATCCGGTATGCGGAACTTAGGGGCAGAAGTTTGACGGAGCATTGGGAAGAGCTACACGCCAACTCTGGTGAATCGGATAGTATTCACTTGGCCAATGTCAGGTACTGGAGTAATTTTGCAGCGGACGAGATTGAAAAGAAGGCTCGCCACTGCGCGAAACGGGCTAAGGAAGAGTGTAGAAAGGAACGACTCTATGAGTGTTATTTCGACGAGAAAGGCAACTTGTTCCGCAGACTCATAACTACTTTGAATCGGCGAGTTGACATTCTTCTGCATAAAATAGACTATTTTTCCATTGGCAAACCCGTTAAGAACGAAGTGTTTATTACGCTTGACGGCAAAACGGTAAATCTCCGCCATCGTGCTGGCAGAGTCGCCCTCGTGGATGTCTGGTCCACGAGTTGTGCGCCCTGCAGGAGGAAACTTCCTGACCTGATGGAATTACAGAAGAAGCATACAAGTGATTTGTTCGAGGTGATCGCGCTTAACGTGGACAAGGGCCGAGATACGCTTGATGCCTTTCTCAGAGAGCCTAATTTTTTCAATCTTGACGGTCACAGAACACGTGATGAACTTGCCGACTACCTGTTGCCTTACCTTGATGCCCCGAAGCTAGATTTGCCCGTTGTGCATTTGGGTCTTAGCCGCCTCCTTAAAGATTGGGACATTACGGCTTATCCAACATTGTTTCTCTTGGATCAGGATGGAGTGATGCACGCTAGGGGGCATGATGTTCCTCACGATATCATTGATGACCTTTTGATTAGGCAGTCGGCAGGATCAATCTAGAGCGCGTTGTGAGCGGAGAGGAAAGTCCGGGAATGGCTATTCGAGGCTGCACTGCGCGTATGTTGATGACCAACAAACTGGACAACCTCAACCTAGGTGAGTAGGGTGAATTTTTCTATTCGAACAGCGCTACCCTCGTATTCCCTCCACAACACCCCAACGGTCTTCCGCCGTCTTTGAAAAATAGTAAACCCTATCTGCTGTTTCAAATGTTGCGCGGCGATGGGCTATTATAAGTCGTGTGATTTGCAGATTACTGATAGCGTCCGATGCTAATTTTTCGTTGTTGGCATCCATGTGGCTTGTAGCCTCATCAAGAAATAGTATCTTTGGATGAGGATAGAGCGCACGCGCAAGTAGAATCCGTTGTTTTTCGCCTCCCGAAAGGCTGCTGCCCATGTCACCAATTAGAGTGTTGTAGCGCAGGGGCATGGATTGGATCTCTTCGTCAATTGATGCTAGGCGAGCACATTCCACGATACGTTCCATATCAGCGTCAGGATCAAAGAAACTGATATTTTCTGCAAGCGTACCTGACAGGAGCGTATCGTTTTGCATCACAGCTCCAATGTATTTGCGGTACTGCTTAACGCCAAGTCTTGAGATGCTTATTCCGTCAAGAATTATCTGACCGCTTTCACAATCCAGCAGGCCAAGAGCTACTTTCATTAATGTCGTCTTTCCACAGCCTGATGCGCCTACCAAAGCTACAGATTCACCCGCCCGTAATTTCAAGCTGCAGCCTTGAAGAATATAGGGCTCACCCAATCCATAGCGGAAAAAGATATTCTTCAATTCTAAGGAACCCTTAACTTCGTGCGCCTTCAAGACAAGATGTTGTTCTCCGGGTTCCTCCTCGGGTTTCGCCAGCGCGATCTCCGACAGCCGCTCCAAATGCAATCGCAGCATGCGAAACTCGGTGGCCTTGTCGAAAAGGACTTGCACAGCGCCTACGAACTGCCCTTTGTAGGCTATATAGGCGAACATCATTCCAACACTGAAATTTCCCTTGATGATCATAAGGCTGGCTAATGCGATTACGAGGGTATTCTCCAAGCCCGACAACACCTGCCGCAAACTACCGAGCGATATGCTCCATCTGCCCGACTGGATGTCCAAGTTGTATTGCTCAGTTGTTAAACTACGCCACAATTGTTGACGATGGGCCTCCCGTCCAAATGTCTTTATCCCAGTAATACCGCGCACGGTTTCCATGAAGTTGCTAGATGCGCGAGCTCCCGCATTGATTCTTGCCTCCGCTAATTCACGCATTCTCAAGAAGAAGATTGTACGAAGGCAAAAGTCGCCAGCGGCAGCGCCAACAACCACAATTGAGAGCGTTGTGCTATAGGCAAACATTAATGCTAGCGACGCAACAATGGCAATCCCGTCGACGAACACTGATACTAGATTACCCCCGAGGAATGACTTGACACTCTCCAGCGACACAAAACGGCTATTGATATCGCCCATATGCCTGCTCTCGAAGAAATCGAGCGGTAACTTGAGCAAATGGGACAAGAGGTTGTCATTCAGCTGAAAACTAAGGGAAGTTCCCATATGCGTAGTGAGTATTCCTCTTAGCACGGATAGGACGGCGCCAAATACCACAACTAGGCCGAAGCCAACAGAGAGCGCTATCAAGAACTCCCTATCGCCGCCGGGAATAGCCTTATCTACAACAGTCTGCGTAAATAGTGGGGAGAGCAACGCGAAAGCCTGAACAATACCCGTTAGGAGCAGCAATTGAAGCAGATATGTCCTTAGGCTCAGTATCTGTTGCCAGAAGTCACGTAGCCGCAAAGGCGGCTCCATATCATCAATTGGCGTGAACTCACTTCCGCGTTGCAACTCTAGCGCGAGTCCCGTAAATGACCTATTCGCAATCTCCATGCTCAATCGGCGTAAGCCACTGGCGGGATCAATAATGCTGACGTATTTCTTCGTTACCTTCTTGAGAACCACAAAATGATTCATGTTCCAATGCAAAATGCATGGCATTCTAAGAACTTTCAGGCCCTCCATTTCCAGCCTTACTGCATTTGGCTCAAGCTGTAACTCACGAGCAATCCTGGCCAGTGTGTGCATGCTCGAACCTTTAATTGAAAGCCGGAACTTGGACCTCAAAGCTGTAAGGTTTGTGTTGTGCCCGTGATACATTGCTATCATGGCTAGACAGGCTAGACCGCATTCAGCGATCTCCGAACTGTGCTGTATCGGAAACTTATAACCGCGAAGCAATCTCGCCAATCCGCTTTTCTTGATCCTTGGACTCATCTTTTCTCCTGTCACCGAAAGTAGCGCGTAACCCAAGCGAAAAGGGATTTCGTTTCCATCATTAACGTTACTTGACCAGTCAAGCCAGGTTGCAACTGAATTCTGGTTTCGGAGGATTGAACAAAATCTTGTTCCAGTAGCAGCACAATTTGCACTCTTGGAGAGTGAGCCACCTCGTTATAAAGGGGTTTAATCAAAATTATCTTTGCTCGAACTTGGCCAAATTGATCCACAGGATAAGCGTCGAACTGCACTGATGCGGGGTCATCTATGTCCAACAATAGAGCTATTTCCGGTAGTACCACGGCAACGAATGTAATTGGGCTATCATGTGCTTGGACGACATTTCCACCGGTAATATGTGTGGATGTATAGTAAACAAGGCGCAAATATACGATTGCGATGATTATTATTGCTGTCAGCACGAGTGAGATCAGCCTAAATGACAACGGTCGTGCAAGAAGTTCTATGTTGAGTGTCGGCGTATGTGACTTTTCCATAGCCTCCGACCGAAAAAAGCTGTCGCGCACTAGTGTTGACTTCTTGATATTATTAGTTACGGGCATGTGCATGCCTTATTTGGCGTAATTGAATTGTTGTGATAAGGATGCTACCCAGACTATGCGATATCCCGAATACCCAATATAGCATTAGGGGGGAGTTCGAGTTGTGGCTAAGTTTTGATCAGGCTGTCACATGCAAGCTCAAGTCCGAAGGCTGCATGAGGATAATCAGCTATGAAATCAGGGGTAACTTGCAAGAAATTGGCACCTATTATGAAAGTGATGGCGGCGGACTGAGGAAGTTGAGTTGGCTGCTATCATGCAGTGGCACCCCTCCGAGCTACAGCAATGATTGAACTCAACGGCATAAGTCGATCATTCGAGGGTGCAGCTGGGGTTCAAGTCAAGGCATTGCGTGACATCTCCTTGCGGATAGCCGAAGGAGAGTTGGTCTGCATCACCGGCCCTTCAGGATCCGGCAAGACGACTTTGATGAACATTCTGGGCTGCCTGGACCGGCCCAGCAGCGGGGCGTACCGTATCGCCGGTCGGGAGGTGCGAACGATGAGCGCAGATGGCCTGGCCTGGCTGCGGAGGCGCCTCTTCGGTTTTGTCTTTCAGTCGTACAACCTGCTGGGCTCGGCCACTGCGCGGGAGAACGTCGAGTTGCCTGGCTTGTATGCGGGCCTGAGTCGCCGCGTCCGCAAGAAGCGCGCCGACAGCTTTCTGGCACAGCTCGGCCTGGCTGATCGCGCAGGCCATCTTCCAGGCGAACTCTCGGGAGGCGAGCAGCAACGGGTCGCTATTGCCCGCTCCCTCATGAACGGCGGCCGGGTGATCCTGGCCGACGAGCCAACCGGCGGATTGGACCGCGAGAACGGCGAGCAGGTGCTTCAGGCGCTTGAGCGTCTGGCTGCGGCAGGCCGCACCGTGCTGATTATCTCGCACAACCCGAAAATCGCCGCCCGGGCAAGCCGCTGTATCGAATTGCGCAATGGCAGGGTGATCGGCGATACGGGTCGCCGCCTCACCCGGACACGCAGCCCGGAAGAAGCGATTCCCCCTGCCAGAAAGGGACAAGCGATGCTATCGCGTGTCCTGGGGGTGGTGGGCGCCGGCTGGAATGCCTTTCGCGCCGGTCTGACCCGCGGCGCCAGGTTGCGCGCGGCATTGTTGATTGCGGCAATCCTCACTGCCGTTTGTTGGGGCGCGGTGGTAATGAGCATTGGCGAAGGCACCTATCGCGAGATGATTGAGACGGCCAATACCATGGGTCTCGACACCATTCAAGTGATGCCCGCCGACTGGCGACCTGCCCCGACAGGCGAATACGGCACCAGTTCGAATGGTCCGAGAAACTTTCTGCCGCTTACTCAGGCCGATGCCCGAGCTATCCGCGATCAGATTCCTAACGTTCGTGACGTTTCCCCTTATGTCATGTTGATTCCCTTGCCGGCTCGCCGCGGTTCGATTGCGACGCCAGTGCAGGTCATAGGCTTCGTCGATTTGGGCGCAAAGCCGGGCAGGGGTTCAATGGGGTACAGCCTGGAGGCGGGCGAATTCATTACCCCCAGCGAAGACGAGAATCTTGAGCGCGTTGCCGTGCTGGAACCGGACATAAGAGAACGTTTGTTTCCATCAAAGATAGATCCCCTTGGCCAGGAGATATTTATTGGGAACATTGCGTTTCGAGTCAAAGGCCTATACCAGCGGCGCCATATCCCCGGAATGCTATTTGTGGCTGGCCTGGCGGCGCATGTCCCTTTCAAGACGGCCAAGGCCATGCTGACCAGCAGGAATGAAATCGATCAAATTTATGTGTACGTGGAGGATGCCGATCTCCTGTTCGAGACCGTCAACGCGATCCGGGACCTGGGCATTCGCCGCCGGGGTGGCGACACACTCAGGTTCGGCCACATGGGCGAGACTATCCAGGAGGCGAAGAAGACTCGCGCGCAACTGTGGCTGGTTTTGGGAGCGACCGCCGGGTGTGTGCTTGTGGCGGGCAACGTCAGCGTTTCGATCATCATGCTGATGTCGGTGCGAGCGCGCCGCCGGGAGATCGGCATCCGCATGGCCTTGGGCGCGCGCCAGCGCGACATTCAATGGCAGTTTATGAGTGAAACGCTGGCGACGGGAGTCATCGGCGGTCTGCTGGGCATCGCCGTTGCGCTTGCCTGTCTGCCCCTGCTGGCCTGGTTCGAGGTTCCCTTCGAACCCGCGGCCTGGTTTTTCGCGGTACCGTTCGCGTGCGCTTTGATCCTGAGCTTTCTGGCCGCCATTGCCCCGGCGCGGCGCGCGGCCCGTCTTGATCCGGCGCAGGCCCTGGCGGCGGACTGAGGTTCGCGCGCTTCAGTGCGGCATGAGTCGCTCCAGGGCCGGCCTGCGCCGGCAGTTTGATAGACTGCGGTGCCATGAGCTTTGACGACGAGCTGGACCGCGCGCTCAGGGAGGGTGGCCCGGCGCGGCCCTGGTGGAAACGCGCGTGGCTGTGGATTGGCGCTGGGCTCCTGCTGACCGGCGGCGGGTATCTGCTGTTTTCCGATGGAGGAGAAGGCTCGTCCTCCAGCGCGGATGGCGCGCCGGTCACCACCACCGTGGGAATCCGCAGCATCGCGGATGTGGTGGCGGCCTCCGGGCGCTTGCGCCCCATCCAGGTCGTGGAGGTGGGCGCGCAGGTTTCGGGGCAGCTCAGGAAACTGCATGTGCAGGCGGGCGATGCGGTGTCGCAGGGCGAAGTTGTTGCCGAGATCGATGCCACGGTCCAAGCGAATGTCGTCGCGGCGGCGCTCTCCAGGCTCGAGGCATTGCAGGCGCGCCTGCCTTCGGCCAATTCGCATATCGAACTGGCCGAAGCGGGGCTTGCGCGGGAAGAGCGGCTGATGGAGGCCCGGGCGACCAACCAGGTCGCCTTGGATCAGGCGCGCAATTCCCTGATCGCTGCGCGCGCGAATCTGATTCAACTGGAATCGGAAATCGCATCGCAGAAGGCTCTGATCGCCAGCGAAGAGGCCAAGCTGAACTACAGCACCATCCATGCTCCGGTTTCGGGCGTGGTGGTGTCGGTGGCTATCACGGAAGGCCAGACGCTGAACGCCGCGCAGGCCACTCCAGTGCTTCTTGAGATTGCCGACCTGTCGCGAATGACGGTGGAGGCGCAGGTTGCGGAGGCCAACATCGGCAAGCTTTCGGTGGGCTCGGGCGTGTCGTTCAATACCTTGGGAGGCGGCGCCCGGCGCTGGCGCGGCGTTTTGCAGCGCATTGTTCCGCAGGCGTCGGAGAACTCCAGCGTGGTGAGCTACACCGCGGTGTTCGAGGTGGATAACGCCGACGGGGCCTTGCTGCCCGGGATGACGGCGCAGGTGTTCTTTGAATTGTCCGAGCCGCGCGAGGTGCTGGCCGTGCCGGTGAGCATGCTGCGCGAGTTCGGAGACTCGCTGCCCGGCGGGGCGCGCACTGCCCGGGTGCGGCTGCTGTCCGAGGGCGGCGTCATTGAGGCGCGCGAGATCACGGTGGGCGAAATCGGCAGCACGCACGCGGAGGTGCTCGAGGGACTCAGAGAGGGCGACCGCGTCGTCTCGCCGAGTTCGCAGCGGCGCGAATGAACCTCGAACCGCCGCTGATCGAGCTTGAGGGCATCGGACGGCGCTACAAGGGAAAACGCGGCGCGCCCGTTATTGCGCTGCGGAACGTGTCGCTCCGGCTGCATGCGGGTGAATTCGTATGCATCACCGGACCCTCGGGTTCGGGCAAGACAACCCTGATGAATATCCTGGGCTGCCTGGATCAGCCCGATGCCGGGGCCTACCGGTTCCTGGGGCGGGAGGTTCAGCGGCTGAGCCCGGACGGCCTGGCCTGGCTGCGCCGCAAGGCATTCGGTTTCGTGTTTCAGAACTACAACCTCCTGGGTTCGGCCACGGCCCGCGAGAACGTGGAGATGCCGGGGATTTACGCAGGGCTCGCGCTTGCTCCGCGCCGCGCCCGCGCGCTGAATCTGTTGTCCAGACTTGGGCTTGCCAACCGCGCCGGACACCGCCCGGCCGCGCTGTCCGGCGGAGAGCAGCAGCGCGTTTCAATCGCCCGCGCGCTGATGAACGGCGGCCACGTGATCCTCGCCGACGAGCCCACGGGCGCGCTGGACAGCCAAAACGGCGAGCAGGCGCTGAGCGCGCTTGAGGATCTCGCAGCCCGGGGCCACACCATCGTTCTGGTTACGCACAATCCAGAGATTGCCGCCCGCGCCGGTCGCCGGATCGAGCTGCGCGACGGGCGCGTGGTGAAGGACACGGGGCCTTCAGGCAAGCGGCGGGACACTCTCCTGGCGGCAGAACCTCTTAGTGGGCAGCGGCCCGCCGCGGGAGCTTTGACCCGGCTGCTTCAGGCGTTTCGCTCGGGGCTGGCTTCGCTGCGGGCCAACCTGCTGGGAACCCGGCGGGCGCGCGCCATGCTGAGTGTGTTCAGCATTCTTCTTGGCGTGTGGGCCGTCGCGACCATGCTGAGCATCGCCGAAGGCGTGTTTCGCGACACCCTGGAGCAGGTCAGCCGTTTGGGCGCGGACCGCATCGAGGTTTCGCCCTACCTGTGGAGAAACGAGCCCCCGCTCTCGCTCACGGTGGAAGACGCCCGCGCCATCGCAGGGCAAATTGAGAATATAAGGCGCGTAGTCCCGGTCCTTGCGCAGCGGCTCACAATTCGTTATGGGACGCAGAGCCTGGAATCGTTCGTGGAGAGCTATGCGGCGTTCACGCCCGGACCGGGGGCCGACAGCGATGCGCCGGCGGTCGAGCGCGGCCGGTTCCTGTCGCCGCGAGACAACGACAACCGGAATCAGGTTGCGGTTCTTGGCTGGGGCGCCGCGGACCATCTCTTTGAAGACGGCCTGGATCCGCTCGGCCTGCATGTGTTGATCGGCAATGCGCCGTTTCGGGTCGTGGGCGTATTGGCGGGCCGCGAGGCGTTCGCCGGGACGGCGAAATGGCTGACGGAGCAGGAGGGCCGGCGCGCCGTCATTCCTTTCGATGCCGGCGCCGCGCTGCTGCACGGGAACAGCAGTCCGAGTTCACTGAGTGTGTTCATGCAGGATCCGCTTCAGGCCGACGCAACCAAAAGCGCCATTCGCGAGCTGTTGATCGGACGGCATGGACGCGAAGGTTTCCGCATTTCCTTCATGGGCGCGCGCGTCGAGCAGGTCGGCGAAATGAGAACCCTGCTGTGGCTCGGCCTGGGTTCCATAGGCGGCATTGCGCTTCTGGCCGGGGGCATGGGGGTGATGGCCATCATGCTCATGGCGGTCGCTGAACGCACCCGGGAAATCGGCATCCGCATGGCTGTGGGCGCGCGCCGGCGGGACATTGCTCAACAATTTGTGATCGAGGCCATCGCCTTGGCCTCATTGGGCGGCCTGCTGGGACTTTGCGCGGGGCTTGCGACCAGCCCGCTGGCGCGGTCGTTCGGCCTTCCGGTCGCGTTCTCGCCATGGATCGCGATCGCCGCGCTGGCATGCGCCGCAGGAACCGGCCTCGTGTCTGGCATTCTCCCGGCCCGCCGCGCCTCGCGGCTCGACCCGGTCGCCGCGCTGGCCGCGCTAGGATAGGCATCTCAATTGCGCGATGGTCGTTTTGTGGACGATACGGGCATAGTCCAATCCAACCCCTCAACGCTTGCAAGCATTGAGGCTGCTTCCCCGGCTGGCCCTTCCTTCCTTTCCGCCGCCTTGGAGGCTGGCCGGTTTGGCTGGCGGCACCTGCGCGCCGCCGCGAGATCGGCATCCGCATGGCGGTGGGCGCCCGTCAGCGCGACATTCAATGGCAGTTTTTGAGCGAGGCCCTCGCGACCAGTGTTGCCGGCGGTCTTCCAGGGGTTGCCGTTGCGCTTGCCTGCCTTCCCTTGCTAGCCTATTTTGAGGTTCCAGCCGAACCCGTAGCGTGGTTCTTCGCGGTCCCGTTCGCGTTTGCCTTGCTCCTGAGCCTTCTGGCCGCCAGTGCGCCGGCGCGGCGTGCCGCCCGGCTCGATCCGGCGCAGGCCTTGGCGGCGGACTGAGGAA
>RKRP01000069.1 GCA_007571315.1 Gammaproteobacteria bacterium | reverse complement strand
CTGAGGGTGAGGGCGATGGGGTCCAGGCCCTTGAGGATCATTTCGCGCTCGCGCGGTTTGACGGGAAAGGGCAGGGCGGTTTTGCCGAAGCCCTGGACTTCGCGGGCTTTGAGGTCCACCGTAAGGCGCAGTTCGCGCCGCCCGGCTTCGGCGGCCAGCGCCAGGACGCGCTTTTCGTCCAGTTTCACGGCTATCAGGCCGTTCTGGGCGCAGTTGTCCTGGAAGATTTCGCCGAAGCTGGGCGCGATGACCGCGCCTATGCCCCAGTCCGCGAGCGCCCACACGGCGTGCTCCCGCGACGAGCCGCAGCCGAAATTCTCGCCGGAAATCAGAATTCTGGCCTTTCGGTAACGGTCGCGGTTCAGCACGAATTCCGGCGCCTCCTCGCGTGCGGCAATGTCGCTGTAGCGCCAGTTGGCGAACAGGCCCTCGCCCAGGCCCTGGCGCGAAACCCGCTTCATTTCGCGGCTGGGAATGATCGCGTCCGTATCCACGTTGCGCCGCATCAGCGGCGCCGCCACGCCTGATACTACTCCTCTTTTGGCGCCCGCCGTTCTCATGCCAGCAGCTCTCGCGGGTCGGCGAGGCGGCCGCGCACGGCAGAGGCGGCCACGGTGGCGGGGCTGGCCAGATGGGTGCGGGCGCCAGGGCCCTGGCGGTTCTCGAAATTGCGGTTGGTGCTGGACACCGCGCGCATGCCGCCGAAGCCTTCGCCGCCGGCGTAAAAGCACATGGCGCAGCCGGACTCCTGCCACTCGAAGCCAGCCGCCTCAAACACCCGGTGCAGGCCCTCGGCCTCGGCGGCCGCGCGCACCGCCATTGAACCGGGCACGCAGATGGCCTTGACGTTTTCCGCCACCCGCCGTCCCCGGAGGATTCGGGCCGCGGCGCGCAAATCGGGCAGCCGCGCATTGGTGCACGAGCCGATGAATGCCGCGTCGATCGCCAGTTCCTCCATCCGCTGGCCCGGCTTCAGGCCCATATAGTCCAGGGCCCGCTGCATGGCCTCGCGGCGCCCGGCGGCGCCCCCGGGCTTGGGAACCCGCGCGTTGATGCCCACCGCGTGTTCCGGGCTGGTGCCCCAGCTCACCTGCGGGGCCATGCCGGAGCAGTCCAGTTCCAGTTGGCGGTCGAAGCGCGCCCCGGCATCGGATTTCAGTTCGCTCCAGTGGGCTGCCGCGCGGTCCCAAAGCGCGCCTTGCGGGGCAAACTCCCGGCCCTGAAGAAACTCGAATACCTTTTCATCAGGCGCCACCATGCCGGTAAAGGCGCCGAACTCAATGGCCATGTTGCACAGCGTCATGCGGCCCTCCACGCCCAGCGCTTCAATGGCAGGACCGGCAAATTCCACCGCGTGCCCCAGCCCGCCCACCGCGGAGTAGCGCGCGATCAGCGCCAGGATCAGGTCTTTGGCGCTTACCGCCGGGTGCGGCGTTCCGGAAAACAGCGCGCGCAGCGTTTTAGGCCGTTCCACTCGCAGCGTTCCGGTGGCCAGCGCGTGTTCCGCCTGGGTGGTGCCGATACCCCAGGCCAGGGCGCCCAGCCCGCCCACGGTGCAGGTGTGGCTGTCGGGGCACACCAGCGTAAGCCCGGGCAGGGCGATGCCGAGTTCCGGCGAAATAACATGCACAATGCCCTGGCGCGGGTCGTTGATGTCGAAAAGCCGGATGCCCGCTTGCTGCGCGGCCGCGCGGGTGGCGGTGATGAACTCCACGCCGCCCGGCATGCGCGTGAGGCCAGGCCGGCCGGGCCGGGTATCGACAATGTGGTCCATCACGCAAAAGGCGCGCTCGGGGTGGCGTATTGCGCGTCCGGATTGCCGCAGGGCCTCAAGCGCCAGCGTGCCGGTGCGCTCGTGCAGAAAAATCCGGTCGATTGCCAGCAAGGACTGCCCATCCTCCGCCGCGGCAATTTCGTGGGCGCCCCAGAGTTTTTCAAAAAGCGTGCGCGGCCCGTTCATTTCCCGGTTCATTTGCGTGTCTGTTTGGGGTCGGCCCGGCGGATGCGGAACAGCCCTTCCTGAGCCATGGTGGCCGCGCGCACGCCGTCGCGCCGATAGATTGAGGCCCGCGCGAAGCCGCGGGCGCCGCCGGCCCAGGGGCTGTGCAGGTCGAACAGCATCCATTCGTCCACCCGTATCGGGCAGTGGAACCACATGGCGTGGTCCAGGCTGGCGAGAAGGAAGCCCGATGGCGGGCGCTGGTGCGGAAAAGTGACCATGCCGATCAGCCCCATGTCGGACAGAAAGGCGAGAAAGGCCTGGTGCGCCGCCACATCGTCCGGGAGCCGCGCGGAGGTCCTCATCCACAGCATCTGGCGGGCGTGGCGGGCCCCGGTTCCAAGGGTGTGCTGGGGGTCCACCGGCCGAAAGTTCAGCGCCCGGGACAGCTTGAGCAGGTTGAAGTAGCGCCGCGGCATCCAGTCGGCCTCCGAGGCGGTGAGATCGTTTAAGTCCTTGAGTTCTTCCGGCGGCGGCGTGCCTGGAATGGGGTCCTGATGCGCTGGTCCGTCCTGACTCGTCTGGAACGAGGCCGCCATGTTGAAGATAGGGCGGCCGTGCTGGATCGCCACCACCCGGCGGTTGGAAAAGCTGCGCCCGTCGCGGGCCCGGTCCACCTCGTAGATGATCGGCGCCAGATTGTCGCCCTCGCGTAGGAAATAGGCGTGCAGCGAGTGCGCCACCCGGTTTTCAACGGTGCGCAGGGCGGCGTGCAGCGCCTGGCCCAGCACCTGGCCGCCAAACACCCGACCGGTGCCGAAGTCGCGGCTCTGGCCGCGGAACAGGTTGTCTTCCAGGGGTTCCAGTTCAAGCTGATCGATGAGCTTGCGCAAATCGTGGCCGTTCCGGGCTGCGCCTTTAACCTGCATGGCTGCTAGCGTACCAGCATTGACGCGCGTAAGATAAGCAGCCACCTGTTTTCGGGGTTGGGAGTATGGCCGGACAAGGGAGGATGTCCGTTCTTCTGGCGAAGATCGGCGTTGCCGCTTGCGGCGCAGGCGTGGTTCTCGCCGCCGCCGCTATCGGCGGTTACCGCCTGCAGCTTTTCCCGCTGTTCCCGGCCATCGCCGGATACGCCGCCAGCGTTGCGGCGCTTTCGATTGCCACGCCGCTGATGCTGGTGGCCATGATCGGGTCGCGCGGGCGCTTGGGGAGCTGGCAGTTCAATGCGGCGGGCTGGATTGCGCTGGTTTTGTGCGTGGGCATGACGCTGAACAATCTTCTCTGGTTCCGTCAGGCGCAGGTGTCCCCTGCCATCAACGACATCAGCACCGACACGGAAAATCCGCCGGCGTTCAAGGCCGTTCTGCCGCTGAGGGCCAACGCCCCCAGCTCGCCGCATTACGCGGGCGAGGCGGTGGCGCGGCAGCAGCGCGCGGCCTACCCGGAAATCGAACCTCTGTTTCTGGAAGCCAGCGTTGCCGAGGCGGTGCTGCTCGCCGACCAGGCCGCAAGGAATCTCGGCTGGGAGGTTGTGGCGAGCGTGCCCGAGGAAGGGCGCCTGGAAGCGGTGGACACGTCGCCCTGGTTTGGACTCAAGGGCGATGTGGTGGTGCGGGTTGCGCCCGCGCAGGGCGGCGTGATTCTGGATGTGCGTTCCAAGTCGCGCGTCGATATGGGCGATGTGGGCGCCAACGCCCGCCGCATCCGCTACTTCACCGCTGCCCTTCGCCCCCAATAACCGGGAAGCACGACGCCGCTACCCCGCCTTTTTGCTGATCGCGGTTGTCTTGCCTCTCCTCTCG
>RKRP01000025.1 GCA_007571315.1 Gammaproteobacteria bacterium | reverse complement strand
CCTGGCCGATCCCGCCGGCCGATCCGGTGATTACGAATGTTCCCATAGTTGTTTCCTCGCTTAATCCGGGTCCAGCGGGACCCATTTCGGGTCTCGTTTGTCTGCAAACGCCGACGGGCCTTCGCTCTGGTCGGGATGGCCCCACATCCCCACAAGGTGCTGGCCGTAATCCCCGGAGGAGCAAGCGGGCGCCTGTTCGACCGGCATCTTAATGATCAGTTGCCGCTGTGGCTGTCCGGGGAGGCGGGTTACTGGTGGTTTTCCGATCAGGCGATCGCCGCCGATACACGCAATGAAATGAGGCTTGCGCCGTGATTTTCGCCAGCGGTTGAGGGTCAGCGGGCGGAGTTGATCGCGCTGGCCACCAGGTCCACGAAGTCCGCTTCGGTGCGCGCCTGCTGCGCATCGCGCGCCGGCGCTGTGTAGCCGTGCTCCGCCGCCAGCCTGCCGTATAGCGGCCGGCGGTGGTCGATCAGCCTCGGAAAGGCCCAGCGCGCAAAGTCGTCCGGCGGCGCTTGCGCAATATCTTCGAGCCCCTGCGCGGCGAGGAATTCCGGGAGGCGGCGGCGCAGAAACTCCGGGGAGTAGTACATGGGTTTCGGGTTGGCCCGGGCGCGCTCCACCAGTTCTTCTTCTTCTGCGGATGACGCTTCCAGGTACAGGATCACGGTGTGCTCAGCGAGGGCGCGGATGGCGCCATCGTCGCCCAGTTCGCATATGCTCCCTCCCGCGTCGTTGACGAAATGACGGTAGCCGTAAATGCGCTCGGCTTTTTCGATGAACGGCGCCACGTCCCGCATCGCGCTGGCCTCCGCCCGGCGGTGCAATTCCTGCCTGCGGAAGAACTCGTTGCGCGGCAGCCCGCCTTGCCCCGGGTCGCCCAACTTTCCCAGGAAGGTGGAAATCGGCTGAAGATTGTGCACGGTGATGTTGCTCTCGATATAGATGGAGTCGCTGCGCAGCAGGTCGCGCAGGAAGGGGACTTCCATGGCGCGCAGCTTGATATTGTCGAGGATCGGCTCGCGCAGGTACTGCGTGCCTATGCGGTAATCGCCGGAATAGATGAACCAGCGGGTCGCGGGCAGGCGGTTGGCGAGGCGCGTCTTGCCCACGCCGGACATGCCCATCAGGGTAACCGCCTTGCGCCGGGCGCGGCGAAATTCTTCAGGCGTCATTCGCATGCCGCGATTCTATGCGCCCCGGGCGGGCTGCTCAGGGCGTTGCGCGAACTCGCCGCGCCTTAACGCTTCGATTGATCTGTGCGTCCCGGGCGGCTCTGACTTACAATGGCGGCCCCTGACACATTCCCGGAGGATGGAAATGAGCATTGAGAAAGGGCAAAAAATGCCTGAGGGCGCCTTCAGCGTCATGACCGAGGGCGGACCGGGACGGATCACCACCGGCGAGCTGTTTTCGGGCAAGAAGGTGGTCTTGTTCTCGGTGCCGGGCGCGTTCACGCCCACCTGCTCGAATGAGCACCTTCCCGGCTACGTGAACAACGCCGGCGCGCTCCATGCCAAGGGCGTGGACCAGATCGCCTGCATGGCGGTCAACGATGTGTTCGTGATGGATGCCTGGGGCCGTTCCGCCGGCGCCGGCGATTCGGTGCTGATGCTGGCTGACGGCAACGGGGATTACGCGCGTGCTCTGGGCCTGGAGTTTGACGGGACCGGATTCGGCATGGGAATGCGCGGCCAGCGCTTCTCCATCGTGGTGGATGATGGGGTCGTCGCTGAACTTAACGTGGAAGAGGGCGGGGGCTTCAGCTGCTCGTCGGCCGAAGCCGCGCTTGAGCAGCTTTGAGTTCTGAAATCCCGGACACCCAGCGGCAGGTTCTGCTCCGCCGCTACCCCCGGGGCGTGCCGGAAACGTCCGACTTTGAACTTTCCCAGGGGCCGGTTCCGCAGCCCGCGGAAGGCGAGTTCCTTTCCCGAACGCTTTACCTTTCGCTGGACCCCTATCTTCGCGGGGTGATTTCAGGTCGCCACCTCTACGCCGAGAAAGTGCGGCCCGGCGATGTGATGCCCGGGCGCACGGTGGCGCAGGTGGTCGAATCCCGCCACCCGGATTTCGCGCCCGGCGACATCGCGGTTTGCTCCAACGGCTGGCAGGAATACGGCCTCAGCGCCGGCGCTATCGACCTGCGGAAACTGGACCCGGAAGCCGCGCCAGTGAGCACGGGAATCGGCATTCTGGGCATGCCGGGGCTGACCGCCTGGGCGGGACTGCTGCACCTGGGGGAGCCGATGCCCGGGGAAACCGTGCTGGTGTCGGCCGCCTGCGGCCCTGTGGGTTGCATGGTGGGCCAGTTGGCGCGCATTGCCGGCTGCCGGGCGGTGGGAATCGCCGGCGGAGCCGAGAAGTGCGCCATCGTGAAGGAAGAGTTCGGCTTTGCGGAATGCGTCGATTACAAGGCCGGCAATCTGGGGGAAAAGCTTAAAAGCGCCTGTCCGGAGGGCATCGACATCTATTTCGATAATGTGGGCGGCGAAGTGCTGGCCGCGGCAATGGCCAATCTTGCCCAGGGCGCGAGGGTGGTGCTGTGCGGCATGATGAGCGGCTACAACAATACCGGGCCGCCGCCCCCGGGGCCCAGCCTGATCCCCCTGGTCGTGGCCCGCGCCACCGTTCGCGGGCTGGTCGTTTATGACCATGAGGACAAGCAGCGGGACTTTCTGCGCGCCTGCGAGCGCTGGCTTAAGGAGGGCCGGATCCGCTACCGCGAGGACATCGCCCAAGGCATAGAAAATGCTCCCGAGGCGTTCTGCCGGCTGATGCGCGGCAAGAACGTGGGCAAGGCGCTGGTGCAATTCGCTTGAACCTCAAGGAGGAGCTGCTCAAGTTCTGGTTCGAGGATTCCGGCCTGGAACGGTGGTTCGCCAAGAGCGAAGAGTTCGACCGGACAGTCCGCCAGCGCTTTCTGGCGCACTACGAGGCCGCGGCGCGTGGCGACTACGATGATTGGCAGGGCAGCGGCGCAGGCTGCGTGGCGCTCTGCCTGTTATTGGACCAGTTTCCGCGCAACCTGTTTCGCAACGACGCGCGGGCGTTTGCAACCGACGCGAAGGCGCTGGGCATCGCGCGGCGGGCGGTGGATGCGGGCCGCGACATGGAGGAGGGCGTGAGCAGGGAAATGCGAAAGTTCCTCTACCTTCCGTTCGAGCACAGCGAGGAGCTCGACGACCAGCGGACTTGCATGAAGCTGATGGCAGAGCGCCTGGGCCCCATCGGAGAGGACCTGGACTGGGCGCGCAAGCACTTCGTCATCCTCGAACGCTTCGGCCGCTTCCCGCACCGCAACGAAGCGCTGGGACGCCAGTCCACTCCCGAAGAACTGGAATTCCTGAAAGGCCCCGACTCCAGCTTCTAGCCCTGCGCATTTCTCCAGAGGCCGCGCCCTCGCTGTTTTTGCGGCTGTGCGCGTCCATGCTCGCTTTACCATAGTTCCGGCTATGCGTTCGCCGGTTTGCTTTGGCGTTGATTCCTCCGCTTCTCTCCCCCGCCGTCCGGGAGACGCATGAATCCGTCCATGGAGCGTGGTTCCGGCATCCTGCCTCCAACACTCCTGGTCGGCGGGGGCAAGGACCGGAGGAATCAATGCCAAAGCAAACAATCCAGCGCGCCGTCGTGAGAGTCAGCGGAGCAGAGTGTCGGCGGACCGTTGGCGGAGTTGACCGAAGACGTCTGGACGTCTAACCTTCCACCATGAGACGCTCGAACAAACAACCTCCGGGACGTGTGCGCGACGCCATACTCAAGGTCTTGGGGGATTCGAGCAGCCCGCTTCCTGTTTCCTCCATCGTGGAAGCTGTCCACAGAGAAATCGGCGAGACGCCTGTTTCATCAATCCGGTCTTACCTGAGACTGAACACGCCAGAGCTTTTTGTTCGAGAGGCGAGGGGCATATACCGCGCGAAAGCAACTCAAGCGGCGCCTGGACAAAGATTCCTGGCGCTTGTGGAACAGCAAGAGCAGCCGTTTCGTTTCGCGCGCTCAACGTTGCACCACAATGATTGTCTCGCCTGGCTTGATCAGCAACCTTCCAATTCCGTGCATGCCGTCGTAACGGATCCTCCTTATGGAATGCACGAGTATTCCTACGAGCAGCAGCGGAAACTTCGTATCGGCAAGGGTGGGGTATGGCGTTTGCCACCATCTTTTGACGGTCACCGCCGATCACCGCTTCCGCGATTCACGACACTCAATGAGAAGCAAATTGACTACATAAGACAGTTCTTCGTCGTGTGGGGAAAAATGATCCTGCCTGTGTTGGTGCCGGGCGCAAATGTGATAGTGGCCTCTAACCCCCTTGTCTCTCACATTGTTGCAACTGCCTTGTCAGCGGCAGGACTTGAGCGCCGAGGAGAAATCATCCGGCTGACGATGACAATGAGAGGTGGAGACCGTCCCAAAGGCGCTCATGATGAGTTTCAGGATGTAAGTGTGATGCCGCGGTCCATGTGGGAACCCTGGCTGGTTTTCAGGAAACCTGTAGAGGGGAGAGTCCAGGATAACTTGAGGAGGTGGAAAACAGGTGGATTCCGCCGACCGGAGCCCACAAAACCTTTTGGCGATGTTATTCCTTCCGCGCCTACGCGCCGCACGGAGAAAGATCTGGCGCCTCACCCCAGTTTGAAGCCGCAAGCATTCCTCCGAACACTGGTGCGGGGCGTTTTACCTCTTGGTGAAGGCGTTGTGCTCGACACCTTTGCCGGGTCCGGATCCACGCTGGCCGCGAGCAACGTCGCGGGTTACGAGAGCATTGGAATAGAGAAAGACAGGGACTATTTCTTCTCCGCTGTTGACGCAATCCCCAAACTCACGTCCTACACGCCCCGCGGGCCGGCTAAACCTTATAGACCCAGCTTTCGCGTAGTTTCCTGATTCCATCCGCATGCAGCGTCGCCGTTCGCGTTCCAAGTTCTCCTCTCGGGTTCCTTACTGAAGTCACTGACAGTAACCTTGCCAAGATAGACTTCGGTGAACGTCATGGCGCGCCGGTTTACAGCAGGCTCCGAGTCGGTATCCACTTCGTAAACAAAGACGCACATCCACTGATCGCGCGCGCCATGCGTATCTACGGCGCCTCCTCGTTTGCGGGTCGTTTTGATTTCAACTCCTTCTTCGCCCGCCTTGATTGCATTATTCGGATAAATGCCTTGGACAAGAAGGTCCGGATGGCCGTTGAAGTATTGGTTCTCGACGAGGACCCGGGAATGCATTGCGAGACTGGATGTCAGCATATCCGACAGGACGCCCGACATGATTGCGGGCCTGAGCATGTCGTCGAGCCGCTGAAGGCCTCTTGAGAGCAGATGCTTGTTTACGTCGAAGAAGAAATCGTAAACATCCTGCAAAGCCGCGCGAAAGTCGTCCAACCGAAGCTCATAAGGAAGACTGATCTCTCGATTAAATGATTCGGGATCAGTTGTGTTCCTTGCAATTGGCATTCATTCAACTCTGGGGCCGTTACGCAAGACGGGGCTCCGCAGGTCGCCCAGTCAGCGGACAGGGGCGGGAAAGGGGCAGCTTTCTTCCTTTTCCACCAGGTCGAAGGTGAACAGCATTTTGGCCATGCCGGCCAGCACCGCCATAACCATGCCCAGCTCCATGATTTCCGCCGGGCTGAAATGCCGCCTCAGGCGTTCATGCAGGAGTTCGTCCAGCGATCCTGCGGGGTTGGTCAGCGCCATCTGGTCGGCCAGGGCGAGCGCGGCCCGCTCACGCTCGGAGAACGGGCCGCTTTCGTATTCGTCCAGCCGGTCGATTTGCTCCTGGGTCACGCCGGCCGCCAGCGCGTCGGGACGGTTGCCCTGGTTGCAGAAACGGCAGCCGTGGGTGGTGGAAAGACGCAGCCGGGCCAGTTCCTTGATGACCCGTTCAACGCGCCCGCCATGGAACAGCCTCGCATAAAACTCGCCGTACCAATCGTAAAGCTCCGGCGCGTGCGCCATCACTTCAAACCACGTGGCATCCCCGCGCAGGTCCATGGACCGCTCCCACCCCTGGCGCATGCGCTCCGGCATGTCCTCCGGGGCGACCCGCGGCAGTTGCGGCTGCGGCATTAGCGGCCAGCAGCCCGCCGGAATGGATCGCCGGCCGAATGCGAAGCGGTTTCCGCCACGGACTGCGAGCTATCCCAGCAGCGGCGCCGCGATGCTCTGAAGGGCGGGCATGAGGCTGCCCATGGCTTCCGCGGTTTCCGGCGCGCCGGGCTTGTAGATGCCCAGGAAGGCCTCGACGATCAAGCCGGCCCAGATTGTGAACACCCAGGGACGCACGCGGTGGATGCTGCCCCGCATCGCGTCGTCCTGCTCCTTGGTGATCGAGCCCTGGCTCAAGGCCCGCACGCCGGCCACAAACCCGGGTATATAGAGGCGGATCATTACGCCGCACAGCACCAGAAGCGCAAAGACCAGCAGCTTGGGCGCAAGCCAGGGCGCGCTATCCAGCCGTCCGGTGGAGACCGACCACCACACGGAAGCCACGATCGCGGCAATCAGGAACCAGCGGAACCACAGGTCCAGCTTGGTGAGCGTCGGCATGAAGCTGGCGTTGTGCTTGAAGTGCATGATTAGCAGCACCGTGAACCACACCGGTCCCAGCAAAACAATCATCGCGTACTGCCAGGGGGGATGAGAAACCCCTACGTATTCCGAGAGGATGCCCCCTACGGTAAGCATCATGCTCAGGCACAGGCGCGGCAGGAGGTCGACCCACAGCATGATGCGCGATGCCATGAACCGCTGGTCCGGGCTGTGCGAGCGGTTGAGGATCATTCGGGTGGAATAAAACACGCCGATGTCGCCTCCCAGCCAGTACGCAAACAGCACCAAGTGAAGAATCAGCCAGATTGTGTGGCCGAGATCGCCTTCAGCTCCATACATAGGTAGTTCCCCCCAATAGACCGGCGCATAGTCTAACCCCGAACGGGCGGGTTAAAATCCGCCGTTCCCGATATTCCGCGGAGAATTTGCGAAAACATGCGCAAGATACTGGTTACGCTCAAGCGCGTCGTCGATTACAACGTTCGCGTGCGCGTGAAGCCCGACGGCAGCGGCATGGCTGTCGAGGGCCTGAAGATGAGCATCAACCCATTCGATGAGATCGCCCTGGAAGAGGCGCTGCGCATGCGCGAGCGGGGCGACGCCGGGGAGGTCGTTGCCGTTACGATAGGCGGCGACGAAAGCCAGCAGCAGCTTCGCACCGGGCTGGCCATGGGGGCGGACCGGGCGCTTCTGGCGAAATGCGAAGGCGAGCTGCAACCGTTGACCGTGGCCGGCATTCTGCTGGAAGTGGCGCGAAGGGAGGAGCCGGACATCGTCATTATGGGGAAACAGGCCATCGACGACGATTGCAATCAGGCCGGGCAGATGCTCGCCGCGCTTTGGGGCCGTCCGCAGGCTACTTTCGCCTCCGAAGTCCAGCTTGATGGCGGTTCGGCCCGCGTAACGCGCGAAGTGGATGCCGGCCTTGAGAGCATCGAAGTGCAATTGCCGGCCGTGATTACCACCGATCTCCGGCTGAATGAGCCGCGCTACATCAAATTGCCGGACATCATGAAGGCTCGCCGCAAGCCTCTGGAAATCCTTTCGGTTGACGAACTGGGCCTTGCCGCCGCTCCGTCGCTTCAACCGCTGGGCTACGAGCCGCCCGAGCAGCGGCAGAAAGGCGTGCTGGTTGAAGATGTAGCCGCGCTGGTGGGCAGGTTGCGGGAACGCGGCCTGGTGAACTGAAAAATGAGTCAGGAATGAGCAAGGTACTCGTAGTTGCCGAGCATGACGGCGCAGCGCTGCATCCCGGCGTGGCGCGCGTGGTCAGTTGCGGCCTGGGGATTCAGCCCGGGGGCCTGGATGTGGCGGTGATGGGCCAAGACTGCGCCGCGATCGCCCGGCAAGCCGCAGGGATTGCCGGAGTTTCGCGCGTGTTGTGCCTGGACCGCGCCGAAAACGCCCGCCCGCTGGCGGCGGCGCAGGCGCCGCAACTGGCCGCGCTGGCGCAACAGGGTTACAGCCACCTGCTGGGGCCGTCCACGACCTTCGGCAAGGATCTGATGCCGCGCGCAGCCGCATTGCTGGGGGTCCCGCAGGTTAGCGACATCATGAGCGTGGAAGGCGAGCGCCGGTTCAAGCGGCCTGTTTACGCGGGCAACGCCGTGCTCACGGTGGAAGCTCCGGCGGAGCGCATTGTGGTGGCCACGGCCCGCCTTGCCTCCTGGCAGGCCGCGCCGGAGGGCGGCGAAGGCGCCGTCGAAAACGTCGTCCTGGATGTGGAGCTTCCCGATCACACGAAGTGGCTGGAACTGAAGATGCCCGAAACCGAACGGCCCGACCTGCAAAGCGCCAGCGTGGTGGTGTCGGGGGGCCGCGCTCTGGGCAGCGCCGACAATTTCTCCCTGCTTTATGATCTGGCGGACCACCTGGGCGCCGCGGTGGGCGCCTCGCGCGCCGCGGTGGACGCGGGCTACGTGTCGAATGAGATGCAGGTGGGGCAGACCGGCAAGATCATCGCCCCGGAGTTGTACTTCGCCATTGGCATTTCCGGCGCCATACAGCACCTTACCGGCATCAAGGATGCGGGTGTGATCGTGGCGATCAACAAGGACCCGGAGGCGCCGATATTCGAAATTGCCGATATTGGTTTGGTCGGCGATCTTTTTTCCATCGTGCCGGAACTTAAGGCGGCGCTGGAGGATTCGTAAATGGCGGCGTTGCTGTTAACCCCAGCCGAGCTTGATGCCGCGATCGAAGCGGGCGAGGCAAGAGCGGTGGACTGCCGCTTCGACCTGATGAATCCAGCCGGCGGGCGGGCGCTCTGGGCCGAGAGCCACATCCCCGGGGCGCCGCACGCGGACCTCGATCAGGACCTCGCAGGCCGCCCCGAGGGGCAGGGCGGCCGCCACCCGCTGCCTGATCCTGCGGATTTTGCCGCCACGCTGGGGCGCTGGGGCATCCAGCCGGACACCCTGGTGGTGGCCTACGACAACATGGGATGCGCCATTGCCGGGCGCCTGTGGTGGATGCTGAACTGGATGGGCCACGAGCGCGCCGGGCTGCTGGATGGCGGGATGCAGGCCTGGCAGGCCGCGAACCTTCCTCTGGAGCGCGAGGAGCCCGTTATCGAACCCGCGGATTACCCGGTTGGCGGCCACTGCCGGCCGGTTGCGGGGCTGTCCGAGGTCGAGCGCGCCGCGGTTTCCGGCGGCATGCGCATTCTTGATGCGCGCGATGCCGCGCGTTACCAGGGGCTTTCGGAGCCGCTTGATGCCCGGGCGGGCCATGTGCCTGGCGCCGTCAATGCGTTTTTCCGCGAAAATCTGGGCGCCGACGGGCGCTTCCGGCCGCCCGGCGAGCTGCGCGAGCTCTACCTCAAGCGCCTGGATGGCGCGGCGCCCGGCGAGGCTTGCGTGATGTGCGGGTCGGGTGTCACCGCTTGCCATGACCTGTTCGCCATGGAACTGGCGGGACTGCCCGGCGCTTCGCTGTATCCGGGCTCCTGGAGCGAATGGTCGCAATCCGCCAGCCGCCCGGTGGCCCGCGGCCCGGAACCGGGAGGAGCCTGAGCTATGAATTCGCGTGTTGCGCTTTCGTTGCTGGCGGCATTCGCGCTGGGCGCTTGCGCCGGGATGGAAGGCGAGCGGTCCGCTGCCTCCCCGCGCTCGCAAATCGCCCGCTTTCCTCACACCGCGGCCAACGCCGATTGTTTTTTTTCGCAGCGCGTTGATAACTTTGAAGTGCTCAATGACAGCAACCTGCTGGTTTTCGAAGGCCGCAGGCAGGTCTATCACGTAGAGTTGTCGCCGCCCTCAATGGACCTTCGCCACGCCTACGGAATCCAGTTTTCAGGCGCTTTCGGGCGGGTTTGCGGAAACGCCGGCGAACGCCTGCATGCGAGGAACGGCTCCCTGTCCAGCTTCCCGCAGTCCGTAACCGGGGTGTACCGGCTCGACGAAGCCATGCAGGCTGCGGTGCGCGCCCATTTCGGCCAGGTTGCCGCCTTGCCGGCGCTTCCGCAAGACCAGGACGCCGAGGCCATTGAGGAACTCGTAACCGACCTGGAAGAGCCGCTTGGCAGCTCTTCATCCTCGCCTGAGAAAACCGATGAGGAGAACTGAATACCATGGATTGCGTCATCGTGCTGTTCAATTTGAAGGAAGGCGCCGACCCGGCCGAATACCAGGCCTGGGCGCGCCGCCGCGACCTGGTGGAAGTGAACCGGCTGCCTTCGGTGGACCGCTTCCGGGTGCTGCGCTCGGTGGGCCTGCTGGGCGGCACGGGCGCGCCGCCCTATGAATACGTGGAAGTGATCGACCTGAGCAGCATGGAGAAATTTGGCGAGGACATGCAGTCGCCGGTGGTTGGCGAGTTGGCCAGCGAGTTCCGCCAGTTCGCTTCGCATCCTGTGTTCATTCACTGTCAGGATCTCTGATCCCGCGCATGACGGAAGACAGCCCAGCAAAGGGCCGCGTTGCGCGGCGCGGCGGCGGTCGCTATTACGAGGAATTTCGCAAGGGCGATGTGTACGAGCACTGGCCCGGGCGCACATTGACGGAGTCCGACAACACTTGGTTCACGCTGCTCACCATGAACACGCACCCGCTGCACTTCGACAAGGAGTACGCCCGCAAGACCGAATTCGGGCGGCGGCTGGTTGTGAGCACGCTAACGCTATCGGTGCTGGTGGGCATGAGCGTTTCCGACGTAAGCGAGAAGGCCATCGCCAACCTGGGATGGACCGATGTGCGCCTGCCTAACCCGCTGTTTATTGGCGACACCCTCTACGGTTCGTCCGAGGTGCTGGGCAAGCGGCCTTCAAAGTCGCGGCCGGGCGCCGGCATCGTTACGGTGCGCACCACCGGGCGCAACCAGCGCGGCGATGTTGTGTGCGTTTATGATCGCACGGTGCTGGTGCCGCGGCGCGGGCATGCCGTAATGGATGAAGCGGATGAGGGCGCCTGAAGCCAGGCGGCGGATTGCTGGCGCCTTGCCGAGCGGATCATTTTGCCGCGCAATTGAAAACAAAACGGGAGGGCCGTTAAATGAGCGACATTCTTCAGGTGGACCATGTGAACTACCATGGCCGGATTGCTTACCTGAGCAAGAAGCCGGAGCGCATGGATCAGGAGCGGGGCAGGGAGCGGTTCACCATTGCCGTGCATTCCGACGGCCACCGCACCTGCATGGCGCAAAGCGAGATCGACGACCGCCCCAGCGTTATGCGCAACGTGGCGCTTACGCTGGACGAAAACTGGCATCCGCTCGATTGCTTCGTGCGCATTTCGGTAGGCGACCGGTTTATGGGCAGCGGCTGGTTCCGCTTTTCCGAAGACGAGGCGGAATGCGAAACCTTCACGGCCGTTGAAGGCCGCGTATCGCAAAAAATGAGCCTCATTGAGCGGCCCCGCGCTTTTGTGGACCACGCCATCATCTGCGATGCCTGGGTGCTCAGCATGTTTGACCTGAGCAAGGGCCCGGGCGTTCAGAAATTCCCGCAATTGCTCATGTCGTCGCCCGACCACCGCGGGGCCACCGGCCCGCTGCTGTTCAGCATCTCGCCGGCTATTGAATATGTCGGCGAGGAAAGGATTACGGTAGGGGCGGGCGAATTCGACGCGCTGCACTTCCGCTTTGGCGAGAATGTGGGCCTGCCGAACGAACACCCCAAATACGATGTGTGGTGCACAGCGGATGGCCATTACATTTTCCTGCGCGGAGCCGTGTATGGCTACATGATGACCTACTACGAACTCACCGAACTGGAGGTCGAGCATGGATAGCCGGGGAAGAATCGCGCCGAGCGCCCCGAACGCTCCGGGCAAAGGGGGTGTCCGGTTGTCCGCAAGGGATGGCAGCGCCCGGGCGCGGATGTTCGCGCTGAGTCTGGCGCTGGCTTTTGGCCTGGCGGGCCTGTGCGGCGCTGGGCCGGCAATGGCGCAGGGGCAGGACTCCACCCCCACGGAACGCAATGCGCTGGTGGTTGCGGAATTGTTGTCCCGCGTGTACGACAACTACAACCAGGTTTATTTCGACCGGCGCATCGGATATCCGGAAAATGAGCGCCACGACCGGATTGAGCTGCGGATCGACCGGATTGGCGGCCCCGATTCCATGCTGCTGGCCTTCCGGGAATTCGCCGGGGGAGACTATTCGCAAGTAACGCGGGCAGGCGCATTGGCTCTTTCGCCGGACAACGAGCGGGAGGCGACCCGCATGGAGGTCTGGAACCAGCCGGTTGAGGGCCTGGAGCCGATGGCCGAAGGCGCCGGCGTTGCCGGGCGCCCGGACCGGCCGGCGGACTGCACCGTGCACTGGACTCGCGAGGCGGCGCAATTCCGCGGCGAGGCGGAAGGCGAGTGCCCGGCATGGGCGCGCGCATCAATGCTGGGCGAGCAGCAGTTGTGGCTGGACGCTCCCGGCGGGCGCGAGCACCCCGGCGGCGCCTACAAACTGCACGCGGCGCGCATGATGAGCTGCTATATCGATGTGCCGGGCGTAAGCGGCGGGCGCGACGAGGAATACAAGCGTTACGACAACCTTAAGGTGCATGACCGCGGCGGCGGCGCGCGCATCACTCACTCGGACGGCAGGCAACTCGGCATCCGCCTGTCGAACGTCGATTGGCCGCTCAACAACTACAACGACGCCTTCACCCGCGATGTGCTGGTGCTGTATGTGCTGGAGTACATCGGCGACGAAATCAAGTCTCACGGCTACGTTTTCACCGAACCCGATGCCGAGCGCATCGGCATCAACCTCTACTGGATGCTGTCCTACTGCTACATGCAATCCAACACCACCACCCGCCCCTTCATGTAACTCCC
>RKRP01000116.1 GCA_007571315.1 Gammaproteobacteria bacterium | reverse complement strand
GCGGCATCGAGGTCCGCAAGCTGATCGGCGCGGAGGATGGCGCGCGCCATCAGTCGCAATTTCACCTTTCGCTGGCGCCGGGCTACAGGCAGGCCATGGAATTTCCGGGTTGCCAGGCGCTTCTCTTCGTCAAGGACGAGACCGGCGTGCTCACCATTGGCCGCCGTGATTTCGCGCTCACGCCCCGCAGCGGCGCATTCGCGCGCCCCGGAGAAGCATTCGCGCTGACCGCCCCATCCGACCAGCCGCTCAAGGTGTATGCCAGCACCTTCCCGCAGTGCCGCGGCCCCAGGTGGCTTCAGGAATTACCGGACCGCTTCGACACGGACTACCCGGAGCGCGCCATATCCTTCGACAGGGCCAACGCCACCCCCATGGCCGACCGCATCTTCCAGGTGCTGATCGACAAGCGCCACGGATTCCATAACGGCGCGCAGTTCATCGGCGAAATCCCCAGGTCCAAAGCCGCGGGCCATCGTCATCTGTATGAGGAAACACTCATCGTGGTTTCCGGGGAGGGCTGCATGTGGACCGACACTGTCAAGACTCCGGTAGCGCCCGGCGACGTGATTTTCCTGCCGCCCAGGCAGCGCCACTCGCTGGAATGCACCAGCGACGAAGGCATGCTGGTGGCCGGAGTGATCTACCCCGGCGGCAACCCCTCAATCAATTACTAGAAAGAACGGCGATTGGAGGCCAGGGCCGGAATTGAACCGGCGTACACGGATTTGCAGTCCGCTGCATCGCCACTCTGCCACCTGGCCCGGATACCGCGCGGCCTGAGCCGTCAGATATCTGGCGCGCGGGAAAAATGGAGCGGGAAACGGGACTTGAACCCGCGACCCCAACCTTGGCAAGGTTGTGCTCTACCACTGAGCTATTCCCGCTCCGGGCGGCGCTGAGTCTAGCAGCAACGGCGCTTGCGATTCAACAGCGGCGGCACCCTGCTATTGCGCCGCCAACGCTGCCACCGGGTCGAGCCGCGCCGGCGCGAACCCGAACAGCAGGCCTGTCAACCTGGCGCAGGACAGCCCACTCAAGAGAATCCGCGGGGTAAACACGACCGAACGCGCCCGGCAGATCCGAAAAAAGGGGGCCAGAAAAAGCGGCTCCTACGGCGCGCGCTCCTGCGCGTCAACTTCCTTCTTCAGCATCCCGACCAGCATGGTTCGATAGTAGTCGCTCGTGGATTCGGCAGCGGCGGCAAGAAACTTCCGCAGCTCCGCCGGTTCGGCCAGGCCCTCGCATCTGTCGAAACCGCCGTCCAATGCATAGCGCGTGAAGCCGATCTGCCCTGCAAGGCGTCCATATTGCGCGGCGCGCCGAAGCAGGCGACCGGCCGCGCAGGCATCCGCGTTGGCACCGGAACGGCCGAGATATTGCATATAGCCGCTCACAAACAGCGCCTGGGGATACTCCGCGGCCACGGCGGCCTCCATGTGCGGCCAACCTTTCCCGGTTTGTCCGCTATAGGTGTAAACGCGGGCGAGCTGATAGCGCAGCCTGGGATTATCCGGGTCCTCGGCAACCGCTGCCTCGCAGGCCGCTATGGCGGCGGGGAAATTCATGTCCGCTTGCGATACTCCTGGCGCCACCTTGTTGGGATCGGACGGGTGCGCGCTGGCCAGATCGCACTCCGTAATCTCTTGCGAATAGGGCGACGCATCCCATTGAAGCGTTTCGGCGGAAAGCCCGCCAAACGCCAGCAATCCGAAAACAGCAATCAGTTTCTTCATTGGCTCTCTTCCTCCAGCATCGCGGGTTCAGGCCACTTCGCCCTGACCTCGGCCTGCAGCATCGCGATGAGCATACTCTCGTAGAAATCGTTGTTCGATGCCTTCGCCGACTCAAGAAACGCCATGAGTTCCTCCGGGTCGATGGTCACGCCGCAGCCGTCGAAAGCGCCGTCCAAAGCGTAGCGGGTGAATCCGACTTGCCCTGCGAGCCGGCCGTAGCGGGCGGAACGACGAAACAGGCTGCCCGCCCTGCATACGTCTTTACTGGCCTTGTTGATGCCGAGAAAATGCAGGTAGCCGTTCACGAACAGGGCCTGCGGATAGTCCGCGGCGATCGCCGCCTCACGGTGCGGATAGGCCTTCTCGCCCTGGCCGCTGTAGCCATAAACCCGCGCCAGTTGATAGCGCAGCCGGGGGTTTTCCGGGTCTGCGGCCACCGCTTCCTCGCAAGCTTTGATGGCGGCGGCAAAGTCCATGCCATCCTGCGCAACGCCGGGCGCGACCGCAAAGGGATCGTCGGCATGCGAGGCAAGGCGGTCGCACCGCGTCGCTTCCTGCGAATAGCGGGAAGGATCCCATTGAACCGGCTCGGCATATGCGGCGGGCGCAGCGGCAAAAGCAAGGCTTGCCAAAAGCAGCAGTGTCATCTTCTTCATCGTTTTCCCTTCGGTGGATTGACGGCCGCGGCGCCGGGAGCGTTGCTAACCCGTTTCCGATGTTGGTTGGCGCAATTCATGCCGGGCGCGCAGCATGTACAGGGCGCCGGTAAGCAGGGTCAGCGCTGCGGAGATCAGCAGAAGCATGTTGCCCAGCGGATAGGTGGGAAGGAACCAGAGCGGCTCTTCGTAAAGCATGCAGGACAAGGCCACCATCTGCAGGATGGACTTGAATTTGGCCAGTTGGATAACGTTGACGCGGCCCCGCTTCCCCAGCACGGCCATCCATTCCCGCAACGCCGACACCGCCACTTCCCGGCCGATGATCACGATCGCCACCAGCACCAGCGCCAGGCCGGGGTCGGACTGCACCAGCAGCAAAAGCGCGGCAATCACCAGCAGCTTGTCGGCCACCGGGTCCAGAAAGGCGCCGAAACGCGAACCCTGGCTGAAACGCCTCGCCACCCAGCCGTCCGCCCAGTCGGTCAGCGCGGCGGCGGCGAACACCAGGCCGGCGGCCGGATGCGCCCAGGAAAAGGGCAGAAGGTAGATGGCGACAACGCCGGGCACGGCCCCTATTCGGAACCAAGTCAGGACAATAGCCAGATTCATGCCGCCACTATACTTAATCTCCGAGTTTCCGTTTGCGCGCAGCGCATCCAGAAAATGCAGGATCGGCCGGCCTACATCAACTTTATCGAGCGCCGCTACTTCGGGAGCGTGGCCGCAGGCGATATCGAAGCGGTAATGGACTGTTTCGCCGCCGATGCCCAGGTGGTAATCCGGCACGGCGACTATCCGGAACGGCGCTTTTCTCCCCACCCGGAACGCGGGCAGGAGCCATTGTCGAGTTTCTTCGAGCATCTCTGCGGCAACTACGACTGCTGGTTTGGAAATTTCACCCACACTGTGGACCTCGACCAGAACCGCGCCGCCAGCCGCTTCACCGTCCGCCTGACCCCTAAGCGGGACGGCCTGTACAGCGAATTTCCGATGCAGCAACTGATGAATTCCAATTTCTTTGAATTCGACGCAGAACGAATCCGGTTCATGCTGATCAACTACGCCAACACCGGCTCGACCGACTCGCGCAAACCCACGGGCTACCCGGGATCCTGATCTTTATCAGCGCCGTATAGCTCCGGCTATGCGTTCGCCGATGTGTTTTTGGGTTGATCCCTCCCATCGTCCCCTCGCCTTTCCAGAGTGTTGGAGGCAGGGATGCCGGAACCAAGCTCCACGGACGGATTCATGCGTCTCCCGAAAGGCGGGGGGCGAGGAGGCGAGGGAGCAACGCGAATGCGCGCCGGCGAACGCATAGCCGCGCCTGCCGTGAAACGAGCACAGACACGCATGAGGCAAAGTGCC
>RKRP01000137.1 GCA_007571315.1 Gammaproteobacteria bacterium | reverse complement strand
GCCGTTGGTTTTTTGGCGGTGGCGTTCGCGTATTGGAAGCCCCATGAAAAAGTCCAGCAGGTCTATGAAGGTGCTTATGGAAAAAGCTCGGAATGGAGATATGTATTGCCGACACCGGCTAATGTTCAGGACTGGAATGCGAACGATGTTCGACGTTACTTTGAAAGCAAGGACATGCCGATACCGCCGGACCTTCCGGGGATTACTATTCACGGTCGCTTTTTCCCTCGTGAACATATATACGGGAACCCGCTTATAACGGAATTAGGGTTGAGGCGTGAAGTAGAACCTCCGCCCGGCTGGTAGAACTCACATAGCCCCGCATCAAGTAGGGACGAGGGCATGATGCCAGAGCGGCTTTGGAGACTCCCGCCGCCCTGGCATTGACGGCGTGCGCGAATTTCGGCGAGCGGTTCTGTCCGATAGGTATCGTGTCTCGTCGTATCAGAGCCAGCGGAGGAGCGCGGCGCGGGCCTCCTCAATGCCCACGGCGCGCAGAGCGGAGAAGGCTTGCACCGCGCCGTCGCCGTCAAGCAAGCGCTCGGCATCGCGCAAAGTCCGAATGAGAGCGCCGCGTTTGAGCCGGTCGCACTTGTTCATCAGCAGCCGCGCCGGCACGTCGGCGGACGCGCAAACTTCGAGCATTTTCCGGTCCAGTTCGCCGAGCCCGCGGCGCGCATCCACCACCACGAACACGCCGCGCAGCGAGCGCCTGCGCTGGAAATATTCTTCCATCATGCCTTGCCAGCGTTGGCGCACCCGCAGCGGCGCGGCGGCGTAACCGTAGCCAGGCAAATCGACCACGCGCCGCTGTTCCCCAACCGAGAAGAACTGCAGCATCTGCGTGCGTCCTGGCGTCTTGCTGGCGCGGGCCAGGCCCCTGCGGCTCAGCACAGCGTTTATAGTGCTGGACTTGCCGGCGTTGGAGCGCCCGGCAAACGCCACTTCGGCGCCTTCATCCGCAGGGTATTGCCGCCAGCTGGCGGCCGAGTTCAGGAAGCTTGCGTTCATTGTGCGGTGGTGATGCGCCGGACAGGTGGGTACACTATGCGAAAAAGCGAACTTGACATGAGAACACGGTTCCATCTATTGGCCTTGGTGGCTCTTCTGGCGGCGGGCGCCGCCGCCGCGCAATCGGAGGACGCTTCACAGTGGAAGTTCACCGAGGGGGTGCATTATGACCGGCTGATACCGGCGCAGGGCACCTCCAGCCCGCCGGACAAAATCGAGGTGGCGGAGTTTTTGTGGTACGGCTGCTTGTTTTGCTACCGCATGGATGCCTACATCGACGAATGGCGCAAGAGGCTCCCTGACGAGGCGAACTTCATCCACCTGCCTGCCGTGTGGGACGCGACCATGGAATCGCACGCGCGGCTGTTTTTGTCGCTGCAGGCGGTGGGTGCGCTGGACGACGCGCACCGGGATATTTTTCGCGCCATCCACACCGAACAGCGGCTATTGCTCACGCTGGGCGACCAGGAGCGGTTCGCGCAACGCTACGGAGTTTCCGCTGATGACTACCGCGCCGCTTACCGTTCTTTCGGGGTGGAAACGAATCTCAGGCGCATCAAGGACCTGATGCGGCGCTATCGGATTCTGGCGGTTCCGGCGCTGGTGGTTAACGGCAAGTACGTGGTGCGCGGCGGGCAGGGCAGCGACGCGCCTGAAATGCTGGAAATCGCCGCCGAACTGGTGCAGCGCGAACTCTCCGAACGCTAACCGAAGCGGCGAAGCAGTTTGCGGGCCTGGGCGAGGTGCGGCTGGTCCACCATCCGGTCGCCGATCGACATGACACCGGTCTCGCCGGATTGCTCGAAAGCGGCCACAACCTCGCGCGCCTCCGCCAGTTGCGCCTCGCTGGGCGTGAACACTTCGTTGAGGACCGCAACCTGGTCCGGGTGAATGGCGGCGCCCCCAACGTAGCCCATCTCCAGCGCTTCCTCCTCGAAGCGGCGAAACCCCTCCAGGTTGCGGAAATCCGCGTACACAGCCTCAATGGCATCCACATCGGCCACGGTGGCCGCCGCGAGCGTGAGGGCGCGGGCGATGTCGTAGAGCGGCAGCAGGCTTCCGTCGGGCCGTCGCCGTCGCAGGGCGCCAACATCTGTTCCCAGATCCTCGGAGCCCCAGCTTAAGGCCGTCAGACGCGGCAGTCCGGCACGATATTCGTGCAGCGACATCAGGCCGCGGGCGGTCTCTCCGGCCAGCGCAAGAATCTGCGCGGGCGCGTCCCTTTCGCCGCCTTCATGACGGTCCATCCACTCGGCCAGCGTAAAAACATCGGCGGGCGAACGCGGTTTGGGAAGCACAATGCCTTCGGCGCCGCCAGCCATAGCTGCGGCCAAATCCTCTTCCCAGTGCGGCGTGTGCAGGCCGTTGATGCGCACCCACAAGGGAGCGCCGCCGGGAGCGGCCGATTCCAAGTATTCGCGGATCATCTTGCGCGCAATCGGTTTGCGCGCGGGACTTACCGAGTCCTCCATATCGAGAATCAGCGCGTCGGCCCCGGTGGACGGCCCCCTGGCGAGCTTGCGTTCGCTGTCGCCGGGCACAAACAGCCATGACCGCCGGCCGCTCATGAGGCTTCGGACGGCGCGGCGTTGATCCATTCCGCCGGCCCCTCCGGATAGTGCTCGCGTTTCCAGATGGGCACCCGTTTCTTGACCTGGTCGATAACATATCGCGCCGCCTCGAACGCGGCGCTGCGATGCGCCGCCGCCGCCCCCACCCACACCGCGGCCTCACCGATGGCGAGGTCTCCAGTGCGATGCACGCAACGCACCCGGCTTGCGCCGAAGCTTTCCCTGGCCTCGGCGATTACGCGCGCGCCTTCGGTAACCGCCAGCGCCTCGTAGCATTCATATTCCAGGCGAGTCACCGCGCGGCCCTCGTTGTGATTGCGCACCCGTCCGCAAAACGACACTACGGCGCCCGAACCGGCATCCTCAAGCGCGCCGAGTTCCGCCGCCGGATCAATGGCGCGCCGGCTGATGCGGAAATCGCTCATCCGCCGGCCACCGGCGGAATAAACACCACGCGGTCGCCTTCCGCCAGCGCCCAGTCCCAGTTGCGGAATTCGTCATTGACGGCCACCTTCAGGCCCTTGCCCGGCGGCAATTGGCGGCGGGCGGAAAGTTCCCGATACAGTTCGCGCGGGGTGGAGGCGCTGGTGTCCAGCGTTTCATGAGCTCTGCCGGCGCGCTCACGCAAAACCGCGAAATAATCAACGCGCACGCGCATCAGGCAAACCGCCGGGCGACCGGAAAATCATCGCTTAATGCTACATTAGCGCCATGAATGAGAAAATATCCCTGGTGCGCGAAGACGGCACTTATCCGGTGGCTGATCTGGCCAAGGATGCCATCAACGTGTCGGTGGTTCAAACGCGGGTGCGGGCGGTTAACGGCGAAAAGCCCGAGCCCGGCCTGCGCTCCAATCTGCAATACATGCTGGAATGCATTGATGCCGCCCAGGGGTATGGCGGCCGCAACGACCTGCTTCTGTTCCACGAATTTCCGATTACCGGGTTCAGCCTGTGGACCCGGGAGCAGCATTACCGTCTGGCGATCGAAGTGCCGGGCCCCGAAACGGCAGCGGTCGCGCAGAAGGCCCGGCAATACGGCTGCTACGTGGCGTTCGGCACCTACGCCAGGGATGCCGATTGGCCGGATCACATCCTGCACCTGATGGTGATGATCGGGCCGGACGGAGGGCTGGCCGCGCGGCACTGGAAGCAGCGCAACGTGCGCGGCATGTTTCCCGGCAGCGAGCAGTACACCACGGCCATTTACGATGTGCTCGACCGCTTCGTGGAGATGTACGGCCAGGATGCCGTAATCCCGGTGGCCCGCACCGGCATCGGCAATATCGGCCTCTCGGCGGTGCAGTTCGAGCCTGAACTGTTCCGCTGCATGGCGCTCAAGGGCGCCGAAATCATCTGCCGGGTGGCCACCGGCGGATTCGAGTACGAAGACATGCGGCTAACGTCCTATCACAACAGCCTCTACACGCTGATCTGCAACAACTCCGTTTCAACGCACGACCGCAATCCCGGTTTCCTGGAAGAAACGGCCTATGGCGGCCCGGGCCGGTCCGCCATCTTCGGGCCGCGCGGAGTGGAGCTGGCCAGGGCCGGCCCCTTCGAGACGCGGCGGTCGGCTACCATCCCGATTGCCGAATTCCGCCGCAAGCACCGCATCCCGGACTTGCACATGTCGCTGTACCGGCCGGTGCTGAACGAGTACCGCGAGCGCTACGATCCCAACGGCTACGCCGAATCGCCGCCGCAAAGCCGCCAGGAAGCCTACAAGCGTTTCGCGGCCCGCTCGCGCTGGACCCACTACTGGTAAGCCGAGGCAAGGCCATGCTGAAACTGGGCCCCTACGAAATCCACCGTATCGAAGAAGTGGCGTTCCCGTACGCCGGCTACCCGGCGCTGATTCCCGACATGCCGGCCGAGTTGCTCGAAGAACACCGCAACATCCTCACGCCGCATCAGCTGCAGCCCGAAACGGAGCGGATTGTTCTGAGCTTCCACAGCTGGCTGATCCGCACGCCGCGGCACTGGATTCTTGTGGACACCTGCATCGGCAATCACAAGATCTACGAGCGCAAGGAGCTGGCCGCCTTCAGCCAGCTGGACACGGCCTACATGGCCCGCCTGCGCGGGGCCGGCCCCAGGCCCGAAGACATCGACTACGTGTTCTGCACCCATCTGCACTTCGACCACTGCGGGTGGAACACCTCGTTTGTGGACGGGCGCTGGCAGCCAACCTTTCCCAACGCCCGCTACCTGTGTCACCGCAAGGAGCTGGAGCACTGGACCGGCATGCAGGAAAGCAATTACGAGATGGGGCCCAATTCCGGAGTGTTCGAGACCAACGTGGAGCCACTGATCGACAGGGGTTTGCTGGAAGGCGTGGAGGACGGATACGAGATCGAAGACGGGGTTCGCCTGAGGCTGGCGGCCGGCCACACGCCGGGGCACACGGTCCTGGAACTCGGCAAGGACGGCTCGCTGGGCCTGTTCTCCGGCGACCTGCTGCACGCGGTGCTGCAGGTTTACGCCCCGCAGCACGTCACCGTGTTCTGCAATGACGGCAAGGCCGCAGCGGCTACGCGCCAGAAAACGCTGGAACGGATTGCCGACCGCTCAACCCTGCTGTTCCCGGCCCATTTCGGGCATCCGCACTATGGCCGCGTCGAGTCCACCGCCTCCGGCTTCCGTTTCGCCTTCGCTCCTTCCTGAACCTGCACCCTATCTCCGCGACTGCTGAGCAGAGCAGTCCCGCACCGAGGAACTGCTGAATCGACGTGTTTGGTGTTGGGGCAGGTGCCGCCGAAACGCATTGGGCAGCGCCGCGCACCGATGTCGGATGCCACTCCTGCGTTGCCGATCGCCGCTCGAACCAGGTCGCCGAGTCCGCGAATGAAGCCGCAGTCCACCGCGACTGTAGGACACCGGGTGAAGAAAGGAACCCCGGTTTCGTCAGCCACGTGGCGAAGTTCCATGTCGATCTCCACCAGCGTTTCGACGTGTTCGGAAACAAACGCAATGGGCGCCACCACAACTGGACGGCCGTCCGCTCCGGCGCGGCGCACTTCGTCTTCCGTTGACGGCCCAATCCATTGCACCGGGCCGACGCGGCTCTGATAGCAGGTTACCCAATCCAGGCCGGTGATGCCAAGCGTCTCCACGATGGCCGCCGAAGTCAATTCCACCTGCCACTGATAAGGGTCGCCGGCGTTGATTGTGCGCTGCGGCAAGGCATGCGCCGACAGCAGCAGGCGCGGCGGGCCGTGCTGGCGCGCCTCATCCAGCAACTTCCGGATGTTCGTGGCGGTGGCATTGAGAAAACCATGGTGCGCCGGGTAGCAGCACACTACATCCTGCGGCGCAGCCAGCCCCTGCTTGCGTGCCTCTTCGCGGAAGGCCTTGATCGACGTGCCCGTGGTTGTGGTTGAGAACTGCGGATACAGCGGAAGCAGCACGATGCGGCCGGGATCAAAGCGGACGATCCGGCTTACGGTGTCCTTCACAAATGGATGCCAGTAGCGCATGAAGACGAATACCTCCACCTGCTCGGCAGTCTCGCGGATTTCCTGCTTAAGCGCTTCCGCCTGCTGAATCGTGGCCGGCAGGATCGTTGATCCTCCGCCCACCTTCTCATAGATTCCGAGCGTGGTGGCCGTGCGCCGGGCGGTAATCACGCGCGCGGCAATCCAGCGCAGCGGATTCGGAATCCGCAGTATGGCCGGATCGCTGAAAAGGTTCAGCAGAAACGGACGAATGGCCTCCGGGCTGTCCGGACCGCCCAGATTGAACACCACCACGGCAAGTTTCCGCGGCTTCGAGACTGACTTGCGGGTCACACCGTCTCCGGGAAGTTCGCGTGTCAAGTGCGGTCCTGGCGCGCTAGCCGTCGGCCAGCGCTTCGCGTATCTGCTCGCTGCCAATCCGCAGTTCCAGCATGCGGTTGAATTCGTCCTCGCCGAATATGCGCTTTGGCAGCACGTTCATGGGGTCCAGCCGGTAGCCGAGTTCGCGCACCGCGAAGTCGAATTGGCGCTGCGCCATCCGCTCCTCTTCCGGGACCGGCTCGGCCTCGTCCAGCCAGCCGAACCAGCGGTCCAGAAAACCCTCAAGGTATTGCTCGCAGGTTTCGATATTGGCATCCGTGAGCTCCGCCGTGTGGCTGATGCACACGGGCGACATCAGCGCCCTGAGATAGGCGCCATGGCTCACGTACTGGGTAAAAGCCGGATTGCCTTGAAACTCAAGATAGTCCGCGTTGGCGGGTTCGTAGTAGCGCTGCAGATATTTCGGGTTTACACGCAGGTCCACGCGCGGCGTGTATTCAGCATAGAAGAAAAGCCGCGGGATGGTGCCAAAAATCACCGCCAGATGCGGAACTCGGGTCCGCTGCCCCAGAAAAACGGTAGCGTTGATGTCGAGGATGCTCGCCTTGCGATTTCCGATCCAGGAGTGCACCAGCCAGGAAACGTCCTGTCCGCTGTACGCCTTGAACGACCCTTCCATCGCCCCATCCGGCGAGGTGTAGTACTCGCGCCCCGCGCAACTGGGATGAAGTTCCACCGGGAAACGCTCACGCACCCGATCCACAATGCCGGTCTGAATCCCCCAGCAGCTCTCCCATGCCGCAGACACGTCCACCTGCGGGTTTTCGCTGAGAAAATCCATGATCGTCCTGACTTCCGTTTTGGTCACAGGCCCGGCTTCTCCTTAAAGATCGCTTGCGGCGGCTCGCGGCATATTGCATCACCGGTCCGTTGCGGACAAGTTCGGGCGCCTTGCGCGGTTGGTGATCGAGCGGCTGCGGTAGATCACAAAAAGAAACAGCCCAAGGGTGAGCGCTATGCCTGCGGCCGCGGCCAGATTGATGCCATTGTAATCGCCGGAGCGGATTAGCGCGGCGGCGATGGACGGCCCAACCGCCACACCGATGCCCAGCATGCCATTCATGACGACAACGTACTTGCCGGTGGTGTCCAGCTTGGCGATTACGCCCAATATGTAGCTTGTGGCAATGATGTACAGCCCCTGGTACAAACTGGCTCCAATAAAGTAGGCGGATGCCGTGAACTCGCCCAGCAACATCCACAGCACGGCCAGTTGTCCGGCTGCGGCGCACAGCAACGGCGCAATGCGGCCAAATCGGTCGCCCGCAACCCCCGCGGCAAGACCCCCGGCAACGGCGGCAATCTGGGAAATGCCAAGCGCCAATTCTACTGTCTGACTGGTTAGTCCGGCGTTAATTCCGATGCGCTCGATCCAGGCCCAGAAGCCGAAAATGCTCGCGTAGTACAGCAGGCCACCCAGCAGGCCAAGCCAGATCAGGCCCTGGCGCCGGCCCGGGCCGCCCTGCTCCAGCGCCGCCGGTTGAACACTGACCCCGCGGCGGGGGAAACGCAGCGCGAAAAGCATCATCAATAGCGCGGCGGCCGCCAGCATCAGAAACAGGCTGTTCACGAGCCGCCCTTCGGACAGCAGCGGCACGGCGGCAAAGGCGGCGAACATCATGACTCCCTGCACGCTTTGGGCGATGCCGAAAGCCCTGTCGGGCTGCCTGTTGTCGCCTAGAGCCGCATTGATGATGGCGAACAGCGAACCGCCGCAAAATCCGCATGCGAGGCGCATGGCCAGGAGTGCGGGCACGGCGCTGAAAGCGACGCTCAGCGCATTGGCCGCCGCGTAGGCCGCCAACAGAACAAAAAGCATCCTGGTCCAGGAAACCTTGCGCACCCAAAGCGCGCCGATGAGCAGACCGATAACAAGACCCAGCCCATCCATCGAAGCGATCAGGCCGGCCTGTTCGTCGGTAAAACCGTATTCGTCAATTACGCCGCCCACAATCAGAGGCGCGAGAATGACCGCCGCCGGCCCCAGGGGATAGAGAATGGAGATCAGCACGGTCATGGGCAGCCCATGATTGAATTCCGTCCTGCCTTGCCTGCTTGCCGTCATCGTGTTGCCCTCGCGCCCTGTTGCGCCAGTGTCTCGTCCAGGGCGGCAACCAGCAAATCGGCGTTTTCCTTGGAGAAGCAAAGCGGCGGCCTGAGCTTCAGCACGTTGCCGTGCTCGCCAATGCGGCTCATCAGGATGCCTTTGTGGCGCAGCGCGTTAACGACGCGCCGGGCTGCGTCCGGCGACGGCGTTTTGGCCTCCCGGCCGGTCACCAGGTCGATGCCGAAAAACAGTCCTCGCCCTCGCACGTCGCCGATAATTTCGTGTTTGGATTGCAACTCCTCAAATCCCTTCAGCACATAATCGCCCACCGCGGCGGCGTTCTCCACCAGCGCCTCCTGCTCGATCACTGCGAGAACCGCCATGGCGGCGGCGCATGAAACCGGATTGCCCCCGTAGGTGTTGAAGTACATCTGGCTGCGGCGAAAGTTGTCGAGCAACTCGCCGCGGGCCACGATGCCGGAAATGGGATGACCGCCGCCCATGGGCTTGCCGAGAGTCACAATATCGGGAATGATGCCGCTATCCTCGTGCCCCCACCACTTGCCTACGCGGCCGAAACCGGCCTGCACTTCGTCGGCGATATAAAGCCCTCCGGCGGCGCGCACATGGGCGACCGCCTTTTCCATGTAGCCGGGCGGAACTCTGGGCAAGCCCTCGTTGGCGAATATCGGACACACCAGCAGGCCGGCCAGCCGGATGCTGCGGGCGCTGAAGGAATCTATGGCCTGGCGCACCTCATCGGCATAAGCATCGGCCAGGGCCGCGCCGCTCAAACCGTTTGGCGAGCGGTAGGAATCCGGCCAGGACACCCTGCGAATGGTCTCGGCATAGCCCTCAAAGGGTTCGAAGATGGAGCTCAGCTGGCCGACCGCGGTGGTGTTGCCGTGGTAGGTGGCGTTGGTGCAGATGAACCCGTCGCCGCCGGTATTGAAGCGGGCGATGCGCAGCGCCAGATCGTTGGCTTCGCTGCCGGTGCAGGCCAGCGCCAGACGATTCAGGCCGGCATCGAATGTTGCAAGCAGGCGTTCGCCGTAGTCGAGGATGTTCTCGTGCAGGTAGCGCGTGTGGGTATTGAGCAAACCGGCTTGTTCCGAAATCGCTTTTACCACCGCCGGATGGCAATGGCCCACGCAGGGCACGTTGTTGTAGCAATCCAGGTAGCGGCGCCCGTCGCTGTCAAACAGCCACACGCCCTGTCCCCGCACCAGATGCACCGGGTCGTCGTAGAAAAGAGGATTGCCGGGGCCCAGCAGCCTTTCCCGGCGGGCAAGCAGCTCAGCCACGCCGCTCATCGCTGCGAGGAACCGCTGCTGAAATAGGCCTCCGCCGTTTCACAGGCGGTTTCGACCAGCATGGGCGTTAATTCGCGGGCGGTTTCGGTGTTCGGGCGCGAATGCACCCAGCCCAGGTAGGTTGTGGCCCGGGCCAGCGCGAACAGGGGCCACAGCTCGAGTTGCTCGTCGGCGAGGGCGCGCCGGCTGCGGTAGCCTTCAATCAGCGCTTGCCGCGCCGCCTGGAAATACCCCTCGCCCATAATGAAGTGAACGGACGTGACCAGCTCGAACAAATGCCAGCCGAAGCCGGCATCGTCGAAATCGATGAGACTGACTGTTTCGCCTTCCACCATGAGGTTCTCGGGCGCGAAATCGGCATGAATCATGCTGTAGTTGAAAGATGTCTTGTCCAGGAGACTCAATTCGCGGCGCAGCAGGTCGCGGGTTCGCTCCATCAAGGCGCGCTCCTCGGCTGACAGCGCCGCCAACTCCCAAAACCTTCCCCAAAGCGGCCGGTTCCCCGCAATCCCGTGTTCGTCCCAGGCATGGCGAACGAAGCCTTCCGGGGGTGTCCAGGTCGCCGCCTGGTTGTGCACTCTTGCTGCCAGCTCGCCGATCGTGAACCAGGTTTGAGCCATGCTGCCGCCGCCAATCTGAACGCCCTCCTCCACCGAGCCCAGGGGTTCGCCGTCCATCCATTTGAAAAGGTCCGCCTGCACAGGGCCTTCCATGCCGGCGAATTGCCGGCTGATGAACAGGTTTCCGCTCTTGTCGGGAACCACTTCGGGGACGCGCAAGCCCTCCTCGGCCAGCGCCCGCATCCATTGCAACTCGGAGCGAAGCGCCGCATCGCTGTGATAGCCTTGGCGATGCAGCCGCAGCGCCCGCTTTTGATCCTGAAGGGAGGCCTCAAAGACCGCGTTCTCGCGATGCTTGATTAATCGGAGCTTGGCGCCGCGCCAGTCCCAAAAGGCCAATGCCTCGCGGGCCGCGGCCGCCAGAACGTCAGTCTGCGCTTGCTGCCCCGCGGCGGCGGTCATTGCGCCAGCGCCCCGGCGCGCCAACGGTCCCGCCGGGCTTTCTGACTCCTGTGCCGCGCGCCGCGCAAACGTTGCGGCAAACCCCGCCGGGCGAAGAGCATGTTTGGCAGGCCGTTGATCAGGAGGAACCGTCCAGTTCCTTGATGCCTTCCAGCTCTTCCACAAACACCGGGCTTTCCGGGAGCGTGGACCCGCCATCGATGCACAACGTTTGGCCGGTAATGTACCGGGCCTGGTCGCCGGCCAGAAAAAGCATGGCGTAGGCGATGTCGTCCGGCGCGCCGATGTAGCCCAGCGGGATGTACCGGGCCATCTGGGCCATGCCCTCTTCGTCCGCCAACAACTCCATGGCCGCGGTGCGAATATAGCCGGGCTCCACGGCGTTCACAGTGATTCGATCGCCCGCCAGCTCCAGCGCCGCGGTGCGTATGAAGCCTGTTATCCCGCTTTTCGAGGCCGCATAGTAAGAAGTTCCGGGCATGGCCACGCGCGGCCCGGTAACTGACGAGGTAAACAACAGCCGCCCGCCGCCGCGCTTGCGGAAGTGGGGGATGCAGGCCGCAGACAACCGGAAGCAGGCCTTGAGATTAACCGCCAGCACCGTTTCCAAGTCGTCTTCGGAGTAGGTTTCAACCGGCCCGCCGAGAAACGAAGCGGCGTTGTGAACCATGATGTCCACGCCGCCCCAGCGATCGACGGCGCCCTGCACCACTCTGTTGACGTTTTCCAGCTCCCCGATGTCCGTTGCCATGAGCGCCGCCTCGCCACCGGCTTCGCGAATGCCCTGGACGGTTTTTTCGCCATGACTGGCGGTTCGCGTAGCCACCATGACCTTGGCGCCCGCGGCGGCGAAAACGCAGGCGATGGCTGCCCCTATTCCCTGGCCGGAGCCGGTCACGAGAGCTATTCTGCCGTCAAGCCGGGCAAACGCCGCGGATGGTGATGATTGAGTCATGGGCGGTTATTCGCGGGGCAGCGCGCTACTGAGGCTTGGCCAGGAGTTCGAGCGCGGCGGCCGTCATGACGCGCGCGCCGGTGCGAAGCGTTTTTTCGTAGGAAGGAAGAAAGTACGGGGAATGCGTGGCGGGAAGCGAGCGGCCCTCGGCTTCCGCCAGCGCATGGGCTTCGGGGTCGGCGCTGCCCAGCCAAAAGTAGAAGCCGGGGATGCGCGCTTCGGTGCGGCCGTACATGGCGAAGTCCTCGCCACCCATCACCGGCTTGCTCCGTTCGACGTTCTCTTCGCCCAATTCCGAGCGAAGAACATCCGCCAGACGAGCGGACAGCTCGGGATCGTTGTAAAGGGCGGGCGTGTACTCGTTCTTGACGATCACCTCGGGCATTCGGTCCTCAGGCAGGCCCATGGCCGCGGCTTGCGCCCTGGCGATGCGGGCGATGCCGTCGAGCAGCAAGGCGCGGTTGTCATCCGTGTAGGAACGCACGGTAAGTTGCATGTCAACGCGGTCGGAAATGATGTTGTGCTTGGTTCCGCCGTGGATGGAGCCCACTGTAACCACCCCCTGTTCGATGGGGTTGAGGTTGCGCGCCACCAGGGTTTGCAGCGCGGTCACGATGTATGCCGAGAGCATGACCGGATCGTGGGTCAGATGCGGCGCCGCGCCGTGTCCGCCGGTGCCGTGAACGATGATATCCACCGAATCCACGTTGGCCATGGCGTATTCCGGCGTGTAGCCCGCCTGACCGGCAGGCAGGTTGGAGGTCACATGCAGCCCCAGGTTGTAGTCCGGGCGGGGGAAGCGCGTAAACAGTCCATCCTCGATCATGGCGCGGGCGCCCAGGCCGCGCTCCTCGGCCGGCTGGGCCACCAGCACCACCGTGCCGCGCCAGTTGTCCTGCATGTTGGACAGCTTGCGGGCCACGCCGATCAGGTTGGTGATGTGAATGTCGTGTCCGCAAGCATGCATTACGGCCACCGTCCGCCCCTGCTCGTCGATGGTGGTGACCTGGCTGGCGTAATCCACGCCAGTCAGTTCCTCTATTGGCAGGCCGTCCATGTCGCCTCGAATCATCACGGTGGGGC
>RKRP01000080.1 GCA_007571315.1 Gammaproteobacteria bacterium | reverse complement strand
GCTCTGGACCGTGCGAACGGCGAAGAGGTGCTGGGCGCGCTGGAAGAATTGGTTGCGCAAGGCCACACCGTGGTGATTATTTCGCATGATCGGCAGATTGCGGCGCGCGCCGGTCGGCGCATCGAATTGCGCGATGGCCACGTGGTTTCGGATAAGGGCCAAGCGTCCAGGACAGCGCAGCGGCCTGGCGGCTTTTTACAAGCGAGTCTGCCAGGCATGAGGCTGGCCGGCAGAATTCCGGAGACCGTGAAGGCTGGACTGTTGGTTTTGCGAAGGGTCGCGAAAAAGGGCAGCAGAGGCCGCGCTCTGCTGCCTGTGCTGAGCGTGCTTATCGGTGTTTGGCTCGGCGCCATGTCCTTCGGGGTTGGCGATGCAGTGTATCAGCGCACCATGAATTCAATAAACAAGTATGGGCTTGATACGATTTCCCTCATGGCATTCCCGTCGGGGATGGATGACAGCAATTTCGATGGTCTGACACTTCGCGACGCGAGAAACATCGAGCGCCTTCCCAATGTTCGAGCTGTATCGCCACAAAAGCGCTTGACCAGCCTGGCAGCCCGCCGCGGCGACATAACGGCCGAAGTGCATGTGAGAGCGATAGTGGATCTGGGCACAAGGGAAGGCCGCGGCCTTTCCGGCTACCGAATTGACATGGGCGAATTCATTACACGGCAAGACGATAGAGACCGGGAGCAAGTGGCCGTGCTGGGTTCGGTTGCCCGAGAGAAACTTTTCCCTCCAGGCATCAATCCCATCGGAGAACAAATTTTGATCCGAAACGTGCTTTTCCGGGTGAAGGGCGTATTGAAGCGGCGCACTCACATAAGCACCGGTTCAGACGACGAAATAGGCCGCCGGATTGAGGAATCCGCCAATAGCTGGATTAATGTTCCCTACCGGACAGCTTCGGGCTTGCTGTTCGATGACGACAAATTGAATTCCATCCACGTGTTTGTGGACGATGTGGAAAAGGTGGCGGATACGGCGAGGGCCATTGAGGATTTGGGGATTCGCCTGCACGGCCACGATATCTACAATGCGGAATTCCCGGGGATGTTTCTGACGCAGGCCCGCGCGTTTCGCAAGCGGCTGCTTGTTGCGATGGGTTCGATCGGCGGCGTTGCGCTGCTGGCGGGCAATTTGATAGTGATCGCGATCATGCTGCTGTCGGTTCGTGCGCGGCGCCGCGAGATCGGCCTGCGCATGGCCGTGGGCGCTCGGCGGAGCGACATATTCCGGCTGTTCTTCGGCGAGGCCTTGATTTTCAGCGTTTTGGGTGGTTTGGCAGGCGTGTTGGTGGCTTGCGCGTCGATTCCCGCGCTGCGATTCTTCGATGTTCCCGCGGGTTTTGCAATGTGGCAACTTGCCCTTCCGTTTGCCTGCGCGATCGCTGCGGCTATCCCTTTTGCGCTAATCCCGGCGCGCCGCGCTTCGCGCATGAATCCGGTGGCGGCCTTGTCCGAATCCTGAAGGAGGATCAGAGAATGAGATTGATTCCAATTGCGCCCGCGCTAGTCGTGGATATGGGCGCGCAAGTGCCGGACCGGATGCGGCGCTTGCGTGTTCAGGCGGGCGAGCGGCTAACCTTGCGGACAGTCGTCGCGGAAACTGTGGAATAGGCATCAAACCGCCAGCCTTGCAGATTAGCGATCGGGAGGGGGAAGATGCGCCTGCTTGCTCGCGACCTGGGTTATGGGTTCTGAACCGCCGTTAATTGAACTGGAGCGCGTGGGCCGGCGCTACGTGAAAAAGGGTGCGCCTGTGGTTGCCCTGCGCGACGTGTCAGTTCGCTTCCATGCTGGCGAATTTGTATGCATCAGCGGGCCTTCCGGCGCAGGCAAGTCGACCCTGATGCACATTCTGGGCTGTCTGGACACCCCGGACAGCGGGAGTTACCGGTTTGCGGGACGCGAGGTGCAAGCGCTCGGCGCGGATGCCCTGGCCTGGCTGCGGCGCCGGGCATTTGGTTTTGTTTTTCAGAACTACAACCTGCTGGAATCAGCCACCGCCCGCGAGAATGTGGAGTTGCCGGCTGTTTATGCGGGGCTCGCCCCGGGAGTCCGCCGGGCCAGAGCGTTGGAATTGCTGGCCGAGCTTGGCCTTGAGCGCCGCGTGAACCATCGCCCGTCCATGTTGTCCGGGGGCGAGCAGCAGCGTGTGGCGATTGCGCGGGCGATGATGAACGGAGGGCGGGTGATTCTGGCCGACGAGCCCACGGGCTCGCTGGACAGCAAGAGCGGCGAGGAAGCGCTGCGCCTGCTGGAACGGCTGGCCGCGGAGGGCCATGCCGTTATTCTTATTTCTCACAACCCGGATGTGGCTGCCCGCGCGCATCGCCGCGTAGCCTTGCTGGATGGACGGATTGAGGCGGACAGCGGCCCTCCCGCCCGGCTGCCGGGCGTTACGGCTTTCCGCCAGGGGAGCAACGCGGCAGAAATGGCGGCAATAGGCGGGCTGGGCCGGTTGCTTGATCGCTTGCGTACCGGGGTTGCCTCGCTACGCGCCAATCTGCTCAGGGTGCGGCGGATCTACGCTGCGCTTACCACATTCAGTATGTTGTTGGGCGTATGGGTGGTGGTGACCATGCTGAGTATCGCCGCGGGGGTGTACGCTGACACCTTGACGACGATGGGCCAATTGGGCACCAACCGCATGCAGGTTGAACCCCGCTCCCGGGATGGCGAGCGGTCAGTCGATCTCACGCTGCAGGATGCTTACGCCATTGCCGAACAAGTGCCTAATGCAGAGCGCGTAATGCCCTTGTTGGGGCAAAAGCTGACTGCCCGCTACGGTGAAAAGAGCCAGCTGGTGAGCGTGGAGGGCTACATCGAAATTACAGCCGCCGGCGCCAGCCGATATGCGCCACGCTTGGAGCGCGGACGTTTCATAACGCCGCGGAACAATGACAACATTGATCAGGTTGGGGTGATCGGGCGGGCCGTCAAGGATGCTCTCTTCTCCGTGGAAGCCGATCCGGTGGGACAATACATCGTGCTGGATAATCTTCCTTTCCTGGTGCAGGGCCTGCTGGATGGGGAGCAGTCACACATCGGCGCGCCGGGCTGGCTAGGCCGGAGGCAGGGACGTTTCATCATGGTGCCATTCCGCGCGGCCGCCGCGCTGCTGCTCGGAACGGACGCGCCCCAGGCATTGGAAATCACGGTGCGCGACCCGCTGAAAATGGCGGCTACCGCGCAAGCGGTTCGCGAGTTGCTCATCCGGCGCCATGGCGGGGAGGGTTTCTTGATTTCCTACTCGAGCGCCCGGGTGGAACAAATGGGGCGAGACCGCATGAATTTGTGGCTGGGATTAGGTTCGATTGGCCTAATCGCGTTGCTGGCGGGAGGCCTCGGCGTTATGGCCATCATGCTGATGGCGGTGAGCGAACGCACACGCGAAATCGGAATGCGCATGGCGGTAGGCGCGCGGCGGCGGGACATCGCGCAGCAATTCGTCATTGAAGCGGTAGCGCTGGCTGCGGCCGGGGGCGTGCTTGGGTTGCTGGTCAGCCTGGCAAGCAATCCTGTTGCGCAGTCTTTCGGCATACCCACAGCCTTCTCACCATGGATTTTGTTGGCCGCTCTGGCCTGCTCCGCGGGCACGGGCCTGGCGTTCGGAATTGCGCCGGCGCGCCGGGCGTCCCGTCTTGATCCTGTAGCCGCTCTCGCCGCGCGCCGCTGATTGGAAATTCTACCGCCGAAGTCCGCAGTTCGACGACTTATCCTCTCATGCCACGCGAATTGTGTAATGGAATACTTCTTCT
>RKRP01000148.1 GCA_007571315.1 Gammaproteobacteria bacterium | reverse complement strand
TCGTCGGCGGCGTCACATGTGTATAAGAGGCAGCTGCGGCGCTGGCGACTGCTGCGGCTGCGGCGGGGCCCCCGAGAATTGCGCCCTGCTGAGCAGCACGGTGACCTGCCGGGCGACCATGCCCAGCATTTCCGTGAACATGTCGAAAGCCTCGCGCTTGTATTCTTGCTTGGGGTTGCGCTGCGCATAGCCCCGCAAATGGATTCCCTGGCGCAAATAATCCATCGCAGCCAAATGCTCTTTCCAGTGATGATCCAGCTGCTGAAGCAGCACCACGCGCTCGATATGCCGCATGGCTTCCGGCGCCACCGCGGCCGTCTTCAGCCTGTAGAGCCGCTCCAGTTCCTCGATCGCCCGCTCGGCGACGGCTTCCGGGCTCAGTTCGCTGCTGCCCTTGAGCCATTCCGCCGCCGGCGCCTGCGCGCCCAGTTCCAGGTTCAGGGCTTTCTCCAGCGCCGCGAGGTCCCAATCCTGATCGGCAGCGTCTTCAGGCATGTGCTGGGCAACGAGATCCAGCACCATCTCCCTGCGCATGCTCTGCACGATGTCGCTAACGTCGCCGGCGCCCAGCAATTCGTTGCGCCGCTCGTACACCACCCGGCGCTGATCGTTGGCCACATCGTCGTACTCCAGCAACTGCTTGCGGATATCGAAGTTGTGCGCCTCCACCTTGCGCTGGGCGCGCTCAATCTGGCGCGTCAGCAGTTTGCTCTCTATGGCCTCCCCTTCCCGCATGCCCACCGATGACAACATGCCCTGAGTGCGCTTGGGATCGCCGAAGATCCGCATCAGGCTGTCCTCCAGCGAAATGTAGAAGCGCGAGGCCCCAGGGTCCCCCTGCCGCCCCGAACGTCCGCGCAGCTGGTTGTCGATGCGCCTGGATTCGTGCCGCTCGGTGCCTACGATCCGCAAACCGCCCGCTTCGATCACCTGCCGGTTGCGCTGCTTCCAGTCTTCCCTGAGGGATTCCGCGGCAGCCTGCGAGGGGGCCTCGCCCAGCGCCTGCAACTCAGCCTCCAGGTTGCCGCCCAGAACGATATCCGTGCCTCTTCCAGCCATGTTGGTGGCGATGGTCACCACGCCGGGACGACCGGCTTCGGCAATGATTTGCGCCTCTCTTGCATGTTGCTTGGCATTGAGCACCTGGTGCGGAATGCGCAGTTGCCTGAGCTTGCCGGACAGCAGTTCCGAGGTTTCGATGGAAGCGGTCCCCACGAGAACAGGCTGGCCGCGCCCGCTGCTTTCCTGTATGTCCTCAACCACGGCGTTGAATTTGTCGGCTGATGTGAGGAAAACAAGGTCGGGCTCGTCGCGGCGAATCATCTTCTCGTGGGTGGGAACAACCACCACCTCCAGCCCGTAGATCTGCTGGAACTCGTAGGCTTCCGTATCCGCGGTTCCGGTCATGCCCGCCAGCCTTTCGTACATGCGGAAGTAATTCTGAAAGGTGATTGAGGCCACAGTGCGGTTTTCCCGTCGCACGGCCACGTTTTCCCTCGCCTCCACCGCCTGGTGCAGCCCGTCCGACCAGCGGCGGCCCGGCATGGTGCGGCCGGTGAACTCGTCCACGATGATGACTTCACCGTCGCGCACGATGTAATCCACATCGCGCTTGAAAAGATAGCGGGCCCTCAAGGCGGCGGTCATGTGGTGCATAAGGCGCACGTTGGAGGCATCGTAAAGGCTGCCTCCGGCCTGAATCAGCCCGGCCTGGAGCAGCAGTTTTTCCACATGCTCGTGACCGTCGTCCGTGAGGTACGCCTGGCGGGCCTTTTCATCCAGCGTGAAATCCCCGGGGCCGTCTTCCTGCTCCTGCTTGCGCAGGCGCGGCGCCACCTGATTCATCCTGCGGTAGAGCTCGGTGCTTTCCTCGGCCGGTCCAGAAATGATCAGAGGCGTTCGCGCCTCATCGATCAGAATGGAATCGACTTCGTCAACGATCGCGAACGCCAGGCCGCGCTGCGCCTGATCTTCGGCCCGCAACGCCAGGTTGTCGCGCAGATAGTCGAACCCGAACTCGTTGTTGGTGCCGTAGCAAACATCGCTCAAGTACGCCTGGCGCTTTTCCTCAGGGGGCTGCTGGCTCTTCACCACGCCCACCGCGCAGCCGAGAAAGCGGTACACCGGCCCCATCCAGTCGGCATCGCGCTGAGCCAGATAGTCGTTGACGGTAACGATGTGGACGCTTTCGCCGACCAGGGAATTGAGGAAGGCGGGAAGGGTTGCAACCAGCGTCTTGCCTTCGCCGGTGCGCATTTCAGCGATCTTGCCCTGGTGCAGCGCGATGCCGCCCATCAGTTGAACGTCGAAGTGCCGCATGCCCAAGGTGCGGACGCTGGCCTCCCGAACCAGCGCGAAGGCCTCCGGCAGCAAGGCATCCAGCGCTTTTTTCTCGCGGGCGCGGCGGCGCAGCGCCAATGCGCGCTCCTTGAGAGCGGCGTCGGAGGCCTTGCCGAGTTCAGGTTCCAGAGCGTTGATGCGCCGGGCGATCTTCTCGTAGCCTGCCAGCAGCCGTTGATTGCGGCTGCCTATGATCCTTTGCAGGGGATTCAACGATTACCCCCAGTTAACGGCGCGGCTAACCGGGCGCTTTGCGCAGAAATTCAATCGGATTTACGGAAACGCCATCGCGCAGGACTTCAAAATGCAGGCTGGTTCCGGTTACGCGCCCGGTCCGGCCTACGCGCGCGATCTCCTGGCCGCGTTGAACATAATCGCCCACCTCCACAAGATTCAATGAATTATGGGCATAGCGGGTCACGTAGCCCCGGGCATGGCTCACTTCCACCAGCTGCCCGTAGGTGCTCCTGCGGCCGGACCAGGTCACAACGCCCGATGCCGCAGCGTATATGGGATCGCCCATCTCGCCGTCGATATCGATTCCATCATGCCACTGGCGCTTGCCGGTGAAGGGATCCTTGCGGTAGCCGCGATACGAGGTAATGTGGCGCGAATCCAAAGGCCAGAGGGAAGGCGCGAACATGCTCTCCGCCCCTTCCGCGGTAAGCGCGTCCGCAACGCTCCGCAATTCCTCGAATCGATGATTCATTCGGGCGGTAAGGATGTTTAGTTCGGCAATCAGTTGGGTTCCTCCACTGCCCTCGGGCAGGGCGAAGACATCAGGAGTTTGGGCCGTTTCGACCCTGGCGGGCGTGAATGAGGCTTCGCCGCGCATTTCGCTCAGGAAAATCTGCCAGGTCTCCATTTGCGCCATGGCCAATTTCATTTCCTCCACCTGGGCCACCAAAATAGCAAGCCGCCGCTCGGCGTTGACTCGGGCCTGATCAAATTCCTCGTCCTGAGCCACCAAAGCGGCCTGAAGCTTCTCCAGGCGCTCAATTGCGCGCGGCAGCGCGCGTTCCTGCGTGAAGCCGCCGGCAAAGAAACTCGCCGCCGAGCATGCCAGCAGCGCCAGCGCCCAAATTGAGTTCCTCATCAGTCTTCGGGCACTCCGATTCATGGCAAGATCGCTCCGCAGGAACTCAATGAGATGCCCTTCATGCCAGGACCACGCCGGCAAGGCCGCCCCGAGCCCATAGCGGCGGCGCTATCCGAACTGTCCAACCTGACCACGCAAGCGCGGGACCAGATGGCGCTGGCCGAACAGCTGCGCGGCGCGCTGCGCCCCAACCTGCGCGCGGGGCTGGCCGGCAGCAGCCTGGACCCCGGAGGCACGCTGACGATTTTCGCGGCCGCGCCGGAATGGGCCGCCCGGTTGCGGTTCGAGGCCGCTGGCCTGGAGAAGGCAGCGATAAATTCGGGTTGGCCAGTCAAACAGGTGCGCATAAGGCTAGCTC
>RKRP01000034.1 GCA_007571315.1 Gammaproteobacteria bacterium | reverse complement strand
TTCTTGCCGTCCCAGAATCCCGCCAGATGACCCATTCCCTCGGGCATCTTCAGCCACGCGGGATGCTCGAACGCATAGTGGCCGCAAAAGTGAGCCGGCAGCGAAGTGATGGTTTCGTTCGCGAACAGGTCGAATTCCACCCAGTTGCAGGAATTCTCAATGTGCGTTGCCGGCCAGTCCGGCGGGGCGCTGCGAACGAGGTCCATCTTGATCAGGTCGTTCTCGATCCGGAATTTGCGGTAGGGAGACTGAACGAACCCGTCGCCCGCCAGGTTGCGAAAGCCCAGCGGACTTCCGATGGTTCCCGGATCGGTCAGCAGCGGCGTCACCGGCACCTCCACGAGCTCGCCCGTTATCGGATTGGTCACGGAATCCGTGAACGCATTGGTGTGGAGGTCGCGCGGGAAGGAAACGTTGTGCGCATGGATGCGGTAGTTGTGATCGCCCAGGTGCCGGAAGTAGCTGAACTCGATCCCTTCGTAGCGGATCAGCGGTTCCGGGCGCCGCCCGCCCGGAATGACGAACACGAGCCAGTGGTACCAGGTCAGCGTCGTGCCCTGATCCTCCACCAGATCGCGCTCCATCCGCATCTGCGCGCGAAACTCCTCCACCGGGTCTTCAAAATAAAGGAATTCGGAGGTGACCGGGCTGACTGGCGGGCTCACCGATTTCGAGGCGCCCGCCTGAAGCGCCCGCGCGCCGAGAACAGAGCCTGCCGCGCCTGCCGCAGTGGTCATAAACGCGCGTCTGCTTACCATCTTTTGCTTCCCCTGGGATTGTGTTGCCGCCATTGCCGCCGTTGCGCCGCTTCGTTCGGCATCATCGGCCGCTGCCGCTATTCTGGATCAAGTCAGCCGCCCGCTCTCCGATCATCATCACGGTGGCGTTGGTGTTGCCGCTGGTGAGGCTGGGCATTACGGACGCATCCGCGACCCGCAGCCGGTCAACGCCGCGCACCGTAAGATCGGGGCGGGCGACCGCAAGGACATCGTTGCCCATTTTGCAGGTGCCGACCGGGTGGTAGCCGAGAAACGCGGTCCGCCGCAGATAGTCGCGCCATTCCGCGTCCGTTTGCACTTCCGGTCCTGGCAGGCGCTCGCCAACGCGGTAGGGCGCGAATGCAGATCCGTTCAATAGCGTCCTTACCTGCGCGCAGCCCCGGATCAGCCGGTCCATGTCGTCATCGTCGGCCAGCAGCGCGTGGGAAATGACCGGCGGCGCTTCCGGGTCGGCGTTGCGCAGCCGGATGCGGCCCCTTGAGCGAGGATAGGAGACATTGATGGCGGCGGAAATGGCCGGCCGGCCATAGGGGATCACGCCTTCTTCCGAGAAACTGAACGCATAGGGGCCGAGTTGCGCCTGGATGTCGGGCTGCGGCTCATCCGGCGCCGACCGGATGAATGCGACCGCATGCGGGTACGGACTGGTGGCCGGGCCGCGTCCGAACAGCAGCCAGTTCAGCCCGTGCAGGACGATTTTCCAACTGTTGATCTCGGTGTTGTAAGTGGGCAGGTTCACGTCAATGCCCACCATGCCCTCGGGATGCTCCTGGAGGTTGGCCCCCACGCCGGGCAGGTCGCTGACGACATCAATGCCGGTTGCGCGCAGATGCTTGCCGGGGCCGATTCCCGAAAGCATCAGCAGTTTGGGCGTGGCGATGGCGCCGGCGCTCACGATCACCTCGCAACGGGCTTCCGCCTTATGCAGTTCACGTCCCTTTCGATACTCCACGCCCACGCAGCGGCCGTTCTCGATCACCAGCCGTTGGCAAACGCTGCGGACGCGCACCGTAAGGTTGCGGCGCTGACGCACCGGATGCAGATAAGCCCGCGCCGCGTTGAAACGCCTGCCCCGCTGCTGGTTGACCTCCGAATAGGCCACCCCTTCCTGGCTGGCGCCGTTGTAATCCTCGTTCTTCCTCAGTCCCGCATCGACAGCGGCGCGCACGAACACATGCGCCAGCGGATGGGTGGTTCGCAGCGTATCGGTGCGCACCGGACCCGAACGTCCACGGTAGCGGTCGTCACCAAGGGGTGAGGATTCCATGCGCTTGAAGAAAGGCAGAACGCTGGCGTATCTCCAGCCGGCGCATCCCTCCGCCTCCCAGCGATCGTAGTCGGCGGGAGGGCCGCGCACATAGAGCATGCCGTTGATCGAACTGCTTCCCCCAAGCGCCTTGCCGGCCGGCCACAGATCAACGCGGCGGTTGCGGCTGGGGTCCGGCTCCGCCTGATAGCGCCAGTCCAGCCGAGGGTTGCCGATGGCTCGAATAATGGCCGCAGGCATGCGGATATAAACACTGCGATCGAAGCCGCCTGCCTCCAGCAGCAGCACCCGAAGACGGGGATTCGCCGACAAACGATTGGCGAGCACGCAGCCCGCCGAGCCCGCCCCCACAATGATGTAATCCCAGGCGTTCACGATTCGCCCGCGCAAGGCCTCCTGGAAGCGCTCGGGCGCCGCGGCTTGCTGTTTCGCGCCCGGGTCACGGCAATGGGTCTTGCTCTGCGGCCCGGAGTTGCCGTTGCCCGCGCTCCAGCAAGGACTGCATTTTGCTCCATTGCTCGGGGCGCTGCGCCGCAAGGCTGTAGCGCTCAGCCGGGTCCCTGCGCATGTCGAACAAAAGCTGAACGCCGTGGTCCGGCAGCAGTCGCTCGATATTGCGGTAGTCGGTGCGCGCCACCATTCTCCAGTTCTGGGTGCGAACGGCGGCGATGCGGTCGTGATTGAAGAAATAAAGGGCCTCGTGAGGGGTTTGTTCCGTTCCGCCGGTGAGGATCGACAGGATATTTCGACCGTCCAGCACCAGGCCCGCGGGCGGCGGCACGCCCGCTGCGGCCGCCAGGGTAGGGAACAGGTCGATATTCATGGCCAGCGCGCCCGCCGCCTGCCCAGGCTTGATGCGCCCTGGCCAGCGGGCGATGAAGGGCACCCGGTAGCCCCCCTCCCAGGATGTGCCCTTGCCTCCGCGCAACCCGCCCGGGCTGCCTTCGGGGAAGGGTCCGTTGTCGCTGGTGAACATGATGAGCGTGTTGTCAGCAATGCCCTCCTGATCTACCGCGTCCAGCAATTTCCCCACGCTCCAGTCCAGCTCCTGCACCACATCTCCGTATGTGCCGGCCTGAGAAGAACCGGCGAAGGCCGGAGAGGCAGCCAGAGGGATATGCGGCGCCGTATGCGCCAGCAACAGGAAGAAAGATTGACCTGCGCTTTGCCGGATAAACCGGACGGACTCCTCCGTGAATCGCCGGGTCAGGGCGCTTTGCAGGAGCGGCTCGGTGCTGGGGCGCTGGTTTCGGTACAGCGGCTGCTCCACGTCATTGGGGTGCAGCAGGCCGTAGAAGAAATCAAAGCCGTTGGCGTTGGGCCTCTGCGCTTCGCTGTGATGCCCCAGGTGCCACTTGCCAATCAGCGCGGTGCGATACCCGTGCTGCTGGAGCAGGCCGGCGATGGTAACCGTGCCTGCCGGAAAGCCTCGCGTGTCGTTGATTGTGACGGTGCCATCCGCCAGCCGCTCCCGGATAGCGTAACGGCCCGTAAGCAGGCCGGCGCGCGAAGGCGTGCAAACGTTGCCGCTGGCGTGGAAGTCCGTCAGCCGCGCGCCCTCCGCGGCCATGCGGTCGATGCGCGGCGTCCGGATCAGGGTTGCGCCATAGGCGCCGAGGTCTCCGTAGCCGAGGTCGTCCGCCAGGATCAGAATGATGTTGGGGGCGGCTTCCTGCGCGCCCGCGGCAGGGTCGCCGAGCAACAGCGCCATTACGATGATGAAAACCTGAACGAGGCGTTTCATTGAGCCGCA
>RKRP01000097.1 GCA_007571315.1 Gammaproteobacteria bacterium | reverse complement strand
GCTCTCGGCAAGACAATCCGCGAACTCACCGAGGCGTTTCCCGGCTTGCTGGATAGAGTGGAACTGCAAATCCACGAATCCTTCGGGCTAGAAGAACGCGGCATGGCGCTCGGACTGCGGCTGCGCGATGAAGCCGGGAAGCTGCTTCCATTCGCGCCGCCGATGGGTTCTTTGCGTCTGTTTTTGGAGGCCGCCGCGCGCATTGGGAAAGCGGGCAGCGCCGGGGCGCCGGACGACTGGCGTTACGGGGTGGCGCTTGCGTTGGGAGATGGCTTGCCGCCGGACCGATGGGACGATCACATGGCGGACAGTCTGCCATTGCGCCTTCGCAAACTGCGCGCCGAAATCGACGAGCTTTCCAAGATGGCGGGCGTGGCCGGCGGCGGGAACGGAATTGCCGTGGGCAGCGTCCGCGTTCGCACAGCGAACAACCAGGAGCGCCATATTGTCTTTCCGTGTCCGGCGGGCGACAGGGAAGCGGCGCAGGCGCTAGCGACCCGTTGGTCGGAAACGGCTTCGGGCGGAGGCTGTTCCCCCAGGATTCAGATGCAGGCTCTAGCGATGCTGGCGGAAGCGCTGGATGCCCGGCTGCGCGCGGAAGAGGGGCCGGCGCAGATGACGCTGAAGACCGGTTCGGCATGACCAACGCCCCAGAAGCAAGCCCGGCGCCGTCTTCGGAGACGGTGTTGCGGCATATCGTGATGCTTTCCGGCGGCAAGGACAGCACGGCGCTGGCCTTGTATCTGCGTCAAAAATATCCGCAACGGCGCTTCGAGTATCTGTTCTGCGACACCCATAAGGAACTCCCCGAGACCTACGAGTACCTGGCCCGCATTGAGGCGCGCTTAGGGTGTCGCGTGGAACGTCTAGCCTCCCGCCACGGCGACCGGGGGTTTGACCACTACCTCAAGATTTATCGCGGCTTCCTGCCGTCTCCGCAGGCTCGCTGGTGCACGCGGCAACTCAAGATTGAGCCGTTCGAACGTTATGTGGGCGACGACCCCGCCCGGCTGTATGTGGGGCTGAGGGCGGACGAGCGCCGTGATGGTTACATCTCCACCAAAAGGAACATACAGCCCGTGTTTCCTTTCCGTGAGGACGGCATTGAGCGAGCGGATGTGATGCGCATTCTGGAGGAGAGCGGGGTGGGTCTGCCGAGCTACTACGAGTGGCGCTCGCGCTCCGGCTGCTACTTCTGTTTTTTTCAGCAGCGTGGCGAATGGGTGCGGTTGAAGGAGCGCTATCCGGAACTCTACGAAAAGGCCAAGCAATACGAGAAACAGGAGCAAGGCTACACCTGGGTGCAGAACGAGAGTCTGAGCGAGCTGGAGGCGCCCGAGCGGCAGCGCGAAATTTTACGGCGCGAGAAGGAGCGCAAGGAGAGGCTTGCCGCCCGGCGGCGGCCACGGACCTTGGCGCAGACATACGGATTTTCCGAACTGGACGAGACCGACAGAGACGATGGATGCCTGATATGCCATCTGTAGGCAGCGCGGCAGCGACATCGCGCAAGCCGCAGGCAGTGACCGCTAAAGCGCGGTTGTCTGCGATGGCTGGGGAGCGACAGCCGATATATCTCGATTACCTTGCTTCGACTCCTTGCGACCCGGAGGTAGCCGCGTTCGTTCATCGCCTTACCCTGGAGCTGGCGGCGAATCCGGCCAGTTCCCACGCCGCGGGAAGGCGTGCGGCAAATTTGGTGGAGGCAGCTCGCAAGCAGTTGGCGGAGGCGATTGATGCGCTGACAGAAGAAATCGTCTTCACCAGCGGTGCCACCGAATCCAATAATCTGGCAATCCTGGGCGCGGTGAAGGCGGCGAAAGCGCGTGGCGAAGCGCGGCGGCGGCTTGTTACTCTGGCTGTGGAGCACGCTTCGGTGCTGGGGCCAATACAGGCGCTTGAGCAGCGAGGTTGCGAGGTGATTTTCGCCCCGCTTGATTCCGATGGCCGGGTTTCCCCGCAAGCGTTGAGCGAATTGCTGAACGGCGCGCTGTTGCTTTCTGTCCAGGCCGCTAACAACGAAACCGGAGTGATTCAGCCACTTCCCGAAGTCTGTCAGCTGGCGAGCGAACGCGGCGTTCTGGTTCATGTCGATGCCGCTCAGATCCTGGGGAAGGCGCCGTTTTCCGTGGAGCGCCTGAATCTGGATTTCGTGTCGCTCAGCGCCCATAAGTGCTATGGCCCGAACGGAGTTGGCGCGCTCTGGGTGCGCGGCGGACCGGCATCCCCGGCTATTGCGCCGCTGATCTTCGGCGGCGGCCACGAGCGCAGCCTGCGCCCCGGCACGCCAAACGCTCCGGGCATTGCCGGCTTCGGCCTTGCAGCCACGCTTGCCGTGAGCCGGCTGGCAGAGGATGCAAAACGGATTGGCGCGCTGCGCGATCGGCTGGAAGGGCAGATTCGTGAGCGCATACGCCTGAAAAAGCCCGGGGACAACGCCAATACAGGCAGAATCCGCATCAACGGCGCAGGGGCGCCGCGCCTCCCCGGCGCTACTTCAATTACCTTTCCTGGGCTCGACGCTGATGCCCTGGTTGCCAATCTGCCCGAACTGCAACTTTCCACCGCCTCAGCCTGTCACGGCGGCGGCCCGGAACCGTCACATGTGCTGCGAGCGATGGGGCTGACCCGCAAAGATGCCTACGCCACCGTGCGCCTCGGACTCGGCATCGGACTGAGCGCCGCCGATGTGGACTACGCCGCCGCGCGCATTGCCGCCGCCGCCAGCCGACTGTGGCGCGCGAACAACGCGGCCTTTGAGGACGGGCACGAAGCGGCGAGAAGCATGGCCGGAGCAATGCCTGCACGCCCCTGAAGAAGTAGAAGAACGGAGCGAAGAAATGAGCGCAATTCCGGTTACTCCCCGACTGACCTACAACGAATCCTGGAAAGGTGTTTTTGGCGAGTTTGGCTCCGGCGGCGGCTTGCACGCCATGTACCTGGTTACATCAATCAAACCCTCCGAGTTGGAAAAAGTGTCTCTGCTTGAAGAAATCCGCGGCTCCGAGCGGTGGAGCGTGCGCGATTTGTTTCAACGCGAAGTGGACAAAGATCGGGTTACCGGCCCGCTAATGCGCTATCTCCGCTCCAGGGAGCGGGTCCGGTTCTTCAATCCGCTTACTCTCACTGTGCTGCCGATGGATGAACAGGGGAAGGTAATCCATCAGATGCCCGCAGTGGTGGAGAGTCGTCTGCACGAGGACAACTGGGAGTGGCGCGTTCTGGAGCGCCCCCGTTACTACAGGATGCGCCACATCTGCGATCGACCGGAGTACGGGCAGATTGATTGGAATGAGCGCTACAGCCGCATTGTCGCGATTGACGGGCAACATCGGCTGTCAGCGCTGAAGCGTCTATATGCGAACCCCGGTAACGATCCTGCTTTCCATACCTGGCGGATTCCCGTGGTGATTGTTTCATTCCGTGTTGCCGAGGGCCGGGATGACCGGCGGCAGCGACTGCGGGATGATCACGTCGCGGAACGTCCGGTGGGCGGACAGGTTGAGCGCGATGCACGCCTCCCACTGGCCCTTCGGCACCGCCTGGAACCCGGCGCGGTAGACCTCCGCGCACAGCGCGGAGTTGTAGATCCCGATCGCGAGGATGCCGGTGGTGAGCGGCGGCAGCGTGATCCCGACCTCGGGCAGCAGGAAGAACAGGAAGAAGATCTGCACCAGCAGCGGCGTGGCCCGGATGAACTCGATCAGCTCGGTCGCCGGCCGGCTGACCCAGGGCGAGCGGTGGGTCTTGAGCAGCATGAGGACCAGCCCGCCCACCAGGGCGACGCCGTGGTGGTCGGTGT
>RKRP01000075.1 GCA_007571315.1 Gammaproteobacteria bacterium | reverse complement strand
TCGCGGCGGAGCTGCTCGGCCATTTCGGCTTCGCGCCGCTTGCGCTCGGTCTCTTCAAGCTGGCGCTGCGCCGCCTCGGCCTTCTCCGCAAGCTGGCGGGCTTCCTCCGCCGCCGCCTGGCGCTCGCGCTCTATCCGCTCAAGCCGGTCCTGCTCATCCTGCTGGCGCCGCTGCATTGCCGTAAGCTGGCGCGTGGCCCGGGCCTGCTCCTGATCGAGCGCCCGCCGCGCCTCCTCGGCGCGGCTGCTCAGCGAACTGATTTCATCCTGCTGGCGCCTGCTGCGCGCTTCCTGCTCCTGAATTTGCCGGCGCAACCGTTCCACTTCCTGTTCGCGTTCGATAACGGCGGCCCGCTCAAGGTCGTCGAGGCGCTGAATTTCCTGTTTGACCGCCTCGTCATCCAGCACCACTCCGTCAATGGCGATAGCGCCAAAATTGGGGGCGGCAGGCTGAATCCGCCCGGCAAAGCTGATCAGCATGAAGGCCAGGGCTAGCGCATGGCCGGCAAGCGACCAGGACCAGGGCTTGAGCAATGGAAGCGGAGGATTGTTGGGATTGGCGCCGGGCGCCCGCCGGGCGGCTTCGCGCCTGGACGAGCCGGCTGGGCGTTGAATGCGCCTGTCAGAGCGCTTCATCCTTCCTCCGCAGGCAGCGGCCGGGTCACCAAGCCAACCTTGCCGGCGCCGGCTCGCGTCAGCAGTCCCATTACCGTTACCACGTCTCCGTAAGGCAGCTGCTCGCTGGCGCGCACCAGCACCGGCGTTTCCGGCTTGCGGGTCAGCACCGCGGCGGTGCGGGCCACCACCACTGGCGATGTCAGCGCCTCCTCGGGGTCCTCGCCAATGTTCAGATACATCCGCCCCTGGCCGTCCACCGTAAGCACCAGCGGGCGGTTGTCGCGAATCAGTTCCTGGGGAAGCGGCTCGGCGGCCAGCCTGGGCAGATCCACGCGGATTCCCTGCGTCAGCAGCGGCGCGGTAATCATGAAGATCACCAGCAGCACCAGCATCACGTCGATGTAGGGAACGACGTTGATTTCGTTGACCAGGCGCCTCTTCATTTGCTCTCGAAGTCGGAGCGCGCATGCTCGCGCAGCAACGTGACGCTTTCTTCCCTGTAGGCCTGGAACCGCGCTTCGAGGTTGCCCAGGCGGCTGGCGAAACGGTTGTAGGCGATCACCGCCGGAATGGCCGCGAACAGGCCCATCGCGGTGGCGATCAGCGCCTCGGCAATTCCCGGCGCCACCAGCGACAGCGTGGCGGATTCCACGTTGCCCAGGGCCCGGAACGAATTCATGATGCCCCACACCGTCCCGAACAGTCCCACATAAGGGCTGACCGAGCCGATCGTGGCAAGCCACGGCAGACCCCTTTCCAGGCGCTCCATTTCGTTCATCTGCGCCAGGCGCATTTCGCGGCGGCCCACTTCCACCAGCCGGCCAGGGTCCGTCTGGCCGCGCGCGGCCTGGCGGTGGAACTCCCGCATGCCGGATTCAAACACCCAGGCCATCCCGACGCTGCCCCGCCGCTTTTCGCGGGTGAGGGCCACAAACAGCGACTCCAGGCTGTCGCGCTGCCTGAAGGCCTGCTCAAAGCCGCCCATTTCGCGTTCGGCCTTGCGCAGCACGGCCCGCCGCTGAAGAATGATGACCCAGGAAATGATGGAAGCCGCCAAAAGCAGCGCCATGATCATCTGCACCAGCAGCGTGGCCCCTGCGATCAGGTGCCAAAATTCCATGTTTATGCCGATCTCACCCACTTGCGCGGCGCCTCGCCTTCCGCATGAATGCTTCCTCAGGCATCAAAGCCTTCCAACTGTGGATTATCGCCCTGCTTTCCGGGTTTTTCGAGTCCAAGCGCGGAGTATGCCGCAGGCCCCGCCACGCGGCCGCGCGGGGTGCGCAAAACAAAGCCCGCGCGCACCAAAAACGGCTCGTACACGTCCTCGATGGTGCCCCGGTCTTCGCCAATCCCGGCGGCCAGCGCTTCCACGCCCGCGGGGCCGCCGTGAAAGCGCTCGATCAGAACTCCCAAAAGCCGCCGGTCCATGCGGTCGAGGCCATTGGCGTGCACGTTGTACAGCTCCATCGCGGCAGCAGCCGAGGCGCCGCTAACACGGCCGTCGGCGCGCACTTGCGCGTAATCCCGCGCCCGCCTGAGCAGCCGGTTGGCCACCCTGGGCGTGCCCCGCGCCCGTCCGGCGATTTCGGCGGCGCCCTCCGGATCGCAGGGGATGCCGATGATGCCGGCGGCGCGCAGCACGATGCGTTGCAGCTCTTCTGCGGAGTACAGCTCCAGCCGCTCCTGTATCCCGAAGCGGTCGCGCAGCGGCGACGACAACAATCCCGCGCGCGTGGTGGCGCCCACCAGGGTGAACGGCTTGAGTTTCAGCCGCATGGTGTGGGCGGCCGGCCCCTCGCCAATCACGATGTCCAGACGGAAGTCCTCCATAGCGGGATACAGCAACTCCTGCACTACCGGATTAAGGCGGTGCACCTCGTCAATAAACAGCACTTCGCGCGCCTTCAGGTTGGTCAGCAGCGCCGCCAGGTCGCCGGGCCGCTCCAGCACCGGCCCGGAGGTGTGCCGCATCTCCACGCCCACCTCCCGGGCGATCACCTGGGCCAAAGTGGTCTTGCCCAGGCCAGGAGGGCCATACAGCAGCGTGTGGTCCATCGCTTCGTTGCGCTGCGCCGCGGCGGTCACGCAAATCCGGATGCGTTCCTTCACTTGGCGCTGACCCAGAAATTCCGCCATCCGCTGAGGGCGTACCGTGTTTTCCAGCTCGCGCTCATCAACCCGCGGCTCGGCGGAAAGAATCCGGTTGTCGTTCGGCTTTGCGCTCATGGCGCATCCACGGAGCCAAGCGCAAGGCGCAGCAGCTCCTCCACATCGCGGCCGGCCGGGTTGCCCGCCTGTTTCAGAAGGCGCCGGGCTTCCACCGGGCTGTAGCCCAGGCCAATCAGGGCCTTGAGCGTCAGGCTGGAAGCGCTTTGCTCGCCGCCCGCAGGCTCCTGTTCCAGCCTTCCGCGCAACTCCACGATCAGGCGGCTGGCGGTCTTGGGGCCGATCCCGGGCAGACGGGCGAGCGCCTTTGCATCGCCAGCCTGCACTTGTTCCGCGAACTCGGCCACGCTGGTTTGCGACACGATATTCAGCGCCAGCTTGGGACCTATGCCCGGCACCCGGATCAGTTCCCGGAACCACGCCCGGTCCGCGGATTTCCTGAAGCCGTACAGGGCCAGTTCGTCATCGCGCTGAAGCAGTTGGGTGGCAACGGCCACATCTCCTCCCAGCGGGGGAAGTTCCGAAAAATCGCTGAGCGGCAGCTGCAATTCAAAGCCAACGCCGCGCACCTCCAGCAGGATGACCGGCGGCTCCACCGCCGCCAGGCTGCCGCGCAAGGATCCGATCATGAGGCCGCTCCCGCGCCGGGCGCAGCATAGGCTTGAGCGGCGTAGCGCGCCATGCGCCGATGGTGCGCGTGGCAAATGCCCAGAGCCAGACCGTCGGCCTCATCCTCGCCCAGCTCGCCGTCGTGGTCCAGCAGCCGGGCCACCATCATGCTCACCTGAGGCTTGCCGGCCCCTCCGTACCCGCATACGGACTGCTTGACGCGCCGCGGCGAATACTCGGCGGTCTCGCTGATTCCGGCCATCGCCAGCGCGCACAGCGCCGCGCCACGCGCTTGCCCCAGCTTGAGCGCGCTTTGCACGTTCTTGTTCAGAAAAACAGTTTCCAGAGCCGCCTCTTCCACCCGGTGTTCCTGCGCGATTCCGCCCAGTTCCGTGAAAATTCGCGCCAAACGCTCTCCCATGGGCTTGCTCGAAGGCAGCACGATGCAGCCGCTGGCCAAATAACGGCTTTCCAGGCCATCGCTTTCAATAATTCCCCAGCCGGTGAAGCGGGAACCGGGATCCACCCCCATGATCCTCACCGGCAAACTCATACTGCGCTCAGTTGCCTTCCACCGGCTGCAGATTAGCGTTGGTCCAAACATCCTGCACATCGTCAAGATCCTGCAGATGCTCCAGAAGCTTGAGCGCCTGCCCGGAACGTTTGGCATCCAGCGGGCTGTCCACCGATGCTTGCATGGTGACCTCGGCGTTTTCAGGAGGCAGCGCCGCTTCCCGCAGGGCTTCCAGCACATTGGAAAAATCCCGCGGGTCGGCCAGCACCTTGATGGCGCCATCGTCCTCGCTCACTACATCCTCGGCCCCGGCCTCAATGGCCGCGTCGATGATCGCGGCCTCGTCGGCGCCGGGCGGATAGTCGAACACGGCCACTTCGTTGAACAGGTAGGCCACCGCTCCATCGGCCCCCAAGTTGCCGCCGTAACGGCTGAAGGCGTGGCGCACTTCGGCCACCGTGCGGTTGCGGTTGTCCGTCAGGCAGCGCAGGAGAATGGCGGCTCCGCCGGCGCTGTAGCCCTCGTAGGTGACTTCCTCAAGATCAGCGCCCTCGCCGCCGCTCTCGGCCCGGCTGACAGCCCGGTTGATGTTGTCCTTGGGAAGGCTGGCGGCGCGGGCCTTGTCGATCGCAAGCCTGAGCGGGGCATTATTGGCCGGATCGGTTCCGCCCATGCGCGCAGCAACGGTAATTTCCCGCGCCAGGCGCGTAAAGAGACGGCCGCGTTTCGCGTCCTGCCGACTCTTGCGGTGCTGAATATTGGCCCACTTTGAGTGCCCCGCCATGGGACCCTCATCATACCAGCAAGCGCCGCCGCTGCCTGCCTTCTCAGCGGCTTCTTCAGCGGTTGATGGCGTGGATGGCGCGCTTATCGACCGACAGCGCAGCCTCATGCAACGCCTCGCACAGCGTGGGGTGGCCGTGAACCGTGCGCTGAAGGTCTTCCGTGCTGGCCTCGAACTCCATCGCCAGCACGGCCTCCTGGATGAGCTCGCCCGCCATGGGGCCAACGATGTGCACGCCCAGAATCGCGTCCGTGTCCGGATCGGAAATGAATTTCACCAGCCCCGCCGCCTGCGCCATGGCCTTGGCCCGGCCGTTGGCGGCCATGTTGAACGCCCCCACCTTGTACGGCTGGCCGAATTCCTGAAGCTCGTCCTCGGTGCGTCCCACCCAGGCGATTTCAGGCGCAGTGTAGATCACCGAAGGAATGGCCTGGTAGTTCACTTCCGCCGACCGGCCGGCAATGATTTCCGCCACCATCATGCCTTCCTCGGAACCCTTGTGCGCCAGCATCGGGCCACGCACCAAATCGCCGATGGCCCACACGCCGTCCGCGCTGGTTCGGCACTGGGCGTCCACCTGCACGTGTCCCCGTCCGGTCAGCGCCACCCCCGCGCTCTCGTCGATCAATCCCTGCGTGGCCGGCGCCCGGCCCACCGCAACCACCAGTTTGTCCACGCTGATGTGATGATCGCCCCCGCGGTCGCTGAACCGCACTTCAACATGACCGTCCACGCGGCGGGCGCTTTCCACCCGCGCTCCCAGCCGGGTATCCAGGCCCTGGCGCTTGAACTGGCGCTGCGCCTCCCGGGCCACCTGGCTGTCGGCCATGAATAAAAAGCGGTCCATAGCTTCCAGAATCGTGACTTCCGAGCCCAGCCGGTTCCACACGCTGCCCAGTTCCAGCCCGATTACGCCGCCGCCAATCACGCCCAGGCGCGGCGGCGGGCGGTCGAATTCGAGCGCCCCTTCCGAATCGACGATGCGCTCGCCATCGAACGGCGCGATTGGCAGCTCCGCGGGCCGGGAGCCGGCGGCGAGAATGACATGCTCGGCATGCAGCGTCCGGGGCTCTCCTTCAGGCGGCGTCACCTCCACCTGGCGCCCGGCCAGCAGGCGGCCGCGCCCGGCAACGGCATCCACTCCGTTAGCGCGAAACAGCGCGTTGATGCCGGAAGTAAGCTGGCGGACAATGCGGTTTTTGCGGTCCTGCATCGCATCGATATCCAGCCGGGCCTCGTTGATGATGATGCCGTGCCCGGCAAACTCGGAGCGCGCCCGGTGATACAACTCGGAAGACTCCAGCAGCACCTTCGACGGTATGCAGCCCGCGTTCAGGCAAGTGCCGCCCAGAGCTGGCTTGCCCTGCGCATCCTGCCAGTCATCCACACAGGCCACCGACATGCCCAGTTGCGCGGCGCGGATCGCTCCCACATAACCTGCGGGACCTCCCCCTACTACTATTACATCGTATTTATCAGTCATTTATAATGAATTTCTCAATCAATTTTCAAATAAAAGAGAGGCGGGTTCTTCAATCGCCTGCTTGATTGCCCGCAAAAACAGCACCGCCTCCCGGCCGTCCACGATGCGATGGTCGTAACTCAGGGCGAGATGCATCATCGGCCGAGCCACGATTTCTCCATCCACCACCACGGCCCGCTGCTCAATGCGGTGCATGCCCAGGATGCCGCTTTGCGGAGGGTTCAGTATCGGGGTGGACAGAAGCGATCCGAACACGCCGCCGTTGGTGATCGTGAATGTGCCGCCGGTCAGCTCATCAAGCCCGATGGCGCCTTTCCGGGCGCTTGCGGCAAACGCCGCGACCGCCTGCTCAATGCCGGAAAAGCTCATCCGGTCGGCATCGCGCAGCACCGGAACCAGCAGCCCTCGATCGGTGGACACCGCCACGCCGATGTCGTAATAGTCGTGATGCACAATCTCTTCGCCTTCCACGCTGGCGTTCACCACCGGATAGCGCTTGAGCGCGGCCACGCTGGCGGCCACGAAAAAGCCCATGAATCCCATGCGCACTCCGTGGCGGGCCTCGAAGGCTTCGCCGCGGCGGCGGCGCAAATCCAGCACCGCGCTCATGTCGGCGTCATTGAACGTGGTGAGCATGGCCGCTTCGCGCTGGGACGCCACCATTCGCTCGGCTATCCGGGCGCGCAGGCGGCTCATGGGTTCGCGGCGGTCGCGGCGGCGCGCGCCTGCTGCCGCCGGCAGCAGCGGCTCTTCCATGCTCTCGGAAGCATCCGCCTCGGCGGCTTCCGGCTCCTCCACCCGCGCCGCCGTATCCGCGCCCGAGGCGGCGCTGATAACCGCCATAACGTCGCGTTTGAGCACCCGACCGTTCCTGCCGCTGCCCTTGATGGAAGCAAGATCAAGATCGTGCTCCTCCAACAGGCGCCGGACCGCCGGCGACATAGCAACCGCTTCCTTCTGTTCGCCCGGCGGGCTTGCCTTATCAGGAGGCGCCGCCCCGCCCTGCGCTTGCGTGGCCGCGCCGCTGCCCGCGGACGGCTGAAACAGCGCCAGCGGCGCTCCCGCGCTCACCACGGCGCCGGGGGCCGCCAGGATCTTCCCGAGCGCGCCGTCAGCAGGCGCGGGCACTTCCAGCACCACTTTGTCGGTTTCCAGGTCGGCCAGATTCTCGTCCTGCGCAACCGGCTCGCCGGGCGATTTACGCCAGGCCAGCACCTTGGCGTCGGCCACCGACTCCGGCAACTCGGGTGTTTTCAATTCGATCAGACCGCTCATGCTCCAACACCGCCCCTGTCGCGACTCAGCACCTGCTCCACAATGGCGTACTGCTGCAATCGATGCAACTGCACGGAGCCGGGAGCTGGTGAAGCGGCGCTGGCGCGGCCCATATAGGTCAGGCGCTGCCCGCTGGCCAACGCCCGTTCCAGGCGTGCCCGGACGCTGTACCAGGCCCCCTGGTTCTTCGGCTCCTCCTGCGCCCACACCACATCGCTCACGCCCTTGTAGCGTTGCAGGATCTGCTGGCACAGATCGTGCGGAAACGGGTACAACTGCTCGATACGGACCAGCGCCACATCCCTCAAATCCCCTTCGCGGCGCGCTTCCAAAAGGTCGAAATACAACTTGCCGGCGCACAGGGCAAGGCGTTTCACCTCGCCAAGCGCATCCGCCTCGTCGATCATGCGCTCGAACCGGCCCTCGCTCAGCGAGGCCAGCGGTGAAAATGAAAGCGGGTTTCGGAGCAGGCTTTTGGGCGTGAGCGCAATCAGCGGAATCCGCGCCTTGCTGAGCATCTGGCGGCGGATCAGATGAAACATCTGCGCCGGCGTGGAAGGCGCGCACACCCGCATGTTGTTGGCCGCGCAGAGCTGCAGGAACCGCTCCAGGCGCGCGGATGAATGCTCAGGGCCCGCTCCCTCCTGGCCATGGGGCAGAAACAGCGCAAGGCCGGACATCCGCCCCCATTTGGTGTCGCCGGAAGCGATGAATTGGTCGATCACCACCTGCGCGCCGTTGGCGAAGTCGCCAAACTGGCCTTCCCAAATCGTCAGGCAATCGGGGTCGGTGGTGGAATAGCCGTACTCGAAACCCATCACCGCCTCTTCGCTGAGCAGCGAGTCGGTGATGGTGAACGCGCCGTGCATTGGAGAAATATCATCAAGCGGCGAATAGGCGCGTCCGCTGCGCTGATCAATGAGGCTGGCGTGGCGGTGGAAGAAGGTGCCGCGGCGGCTGTCCTGGCCGGTCAGCCGCACGCGGAAACCGGCGCTCAGCAGGCTGCCATAGGCCATCAGCTCGGCGAACCCCCAGTCCATGCCCTGTTCGCCGCGCGCCATGCTCAGCCGGTCCGCCACCACCTTCCGCACGCGCGGATGCAGGCTGACGCCGTCCGGCACGCTGCCCAGGCGCGCGCCGAGTTCCGCCACCCGCTGCGGAGAAATCGCCGTGTCCGCCTCAGCGTTCGGATCCGCCGCGCGAAAGGCGTCCCAATCCACCGTGAACTCATTTCCGATCATGCCCATGGCCGCTTCCGGAAGCGGGTCGCCCGCTTCCAGCCGGCTTCGGTAATGAGCCTTCTGCGCCTTGATTTCCGCCGCGCTTGTTACGCCCTGCTCAATCAAGCGGTCCGAGTACTGCTTGAGCGTTGTGGGGTGGTTGCGAATCCGCTGGTACATGAGCGGCTGGGTGGCGGCCGGCTCGTCGGCTTCGTTATGCCCGTGGCGCCGGTAGCAGACGAGGTCCACGAACACATCCTTGCGGAACGCGCGGCGATATTCAAGCGCCAGCCGCGTGGCGGTTACGCAGGCTTCCGGCGAATCGCCGTTCACATGCAGCACGGGCGCCTCTATCATCTTGGCCACATCGCTGCAATACGGCGTGGAGCGCGCATCCTGAGGATCGCTGGTGGTGAATCCGATCTGGTTGTTCACGATCAGATGCACGGTGCCTCCAGTGGCGAAGGAGCGCGCCTGCGACAGTTGCAAGGTTTCCGCCACCACGCCCTGCCCCGCCACCGCGGCATCGCCGTGAATCAGGACCGGCAGGATTTCATCGCCCTGGCTGTCGCGGCGCCGGTCCATGCGCGCCCGCACCGAACCCAGAACCACGGGATTGACGATCTCCAGGTGCGAAGGATTGAAGGCCAGCACCACATGCACCGTTCCCCCCGGGGTGGTGACATCGGATGAGAAGCCCATGTGGTATTTCACATCGCCATACTTGCCCGATAGCGGCTCGGCCTCGCCCGCGAACTCGGCGTAAAGCGTTTGCGGCGCCTTGCCCAGCACGTTGACCAGCACATTGATGCGGCCCCGGTGCGCCATGCCGATCACAATTTCCTGCAAACCCTTGCTGCCGGCCTGCTGAATCAAGTCATAGAGCATGGGAATAAGGCTGTCGCCACCCTCAAGCGAAAACCGCTTCTGGCCCACGTAGCGGGTATGCAGGTAGCGCTCCAGTCCCTCGGCGGCGATCAGCTCGCGCAGTATGGAGCGCTTGACCGCATGGGCCGGAGGCCCGCCCAGCAGCGCCTTTTCCACCCGCTCGCGGAGCCACAGGCGCTCGCGGGCCCGGGACACGTGCGCCATTTCCACGCCTATCGCGCCGCAATAAACCTGCTCAAGCCGGTCCCGTATCCTGCGCAGCGGCATGGGCTGGCTGTCCATGCCGGCGAATCTGCCGCTATTGAAAACGGTGTCGAGGTCTGCTTCGCTCAGCCCCGCGTATTCCAGCTTTGGCGCCAGGGCGCGCAGATTGGAGTTCAGCCGCAGCGGATCAACGCGGGCGGCGCGGTAACCCCGCAAGCGGTACAGTTGCGTCAGCCGCACTACCGCGCCTTGCCTGCCAGCGTCGGCGCGGGCCGCGGGGGCTGGCAGGCCATTGCTTGCGGGGGGCGCCCTGCCGCTGGGCGGACGGGCGGGCAACTCGCGGCCGGCCTCAACGCTTTCGAACAAATCGCGCCAATGCGGCGCCACGCTTTCAGGATTGGACCGCCAGGCGGAATGCAACTCGAACACGTAAGGGGCATTGCTCGCAAACAGTGGAGAATCCCGGTAAGCGCGTTCAATCCGGCCAGCCATTGCGTTGGACATTGTATAGCGCGCGCAAAAGCGATAGAGGAAAATACGTTGCTTATGCTTGGAATTTCGATCGTCGCGCCGGCCTGCGGGGAGGCCGAAAACCTGCCGGAATTGGCGCGCAAGGTTAATGCCGCGTTTGGCAGCCAGACCAACTGGGAACTGATCGTGGTGGATGATGGCAGCGCGGACAACAGCCGCGAAGTGCTGGCCGGGCTTCAGCGCGAGTTCGGGAATCTGCGCGCATTGGCGCACGTCACGCGGCGCGGCCAGAGCGCCGCCATGTGCAGCGGCGCCGACGCGGCGCGATTCGAGTGGCTGGGGTTTCTGGATGCCGACGGGCAAAACGATCCGGCGGATCTGGCGAAACTGTACTCGGAAATGCTAAAGGCGGGCGATCAGGCGCCCGGCATGATTATGGGCCACCGGAAAAAGCGCAAGGACGGCTGGCTGACGCGGATGTCATCGCGCGTCGCCAACGCAGTGCGCGCAGCCTTGCTGGGCGACCGAACGCCGGACACAGGATGCAGCCTGAAGGTGCTGGCGCGCTCTGATTTCCTCGCCTTGCCCCGTTTCAATCACATGCACCGGTTCCTGCCGGCGCTGCTGCTGCGCCACGGATTGCAGACCGTCTCGCGGCCCGTGGCGCACTACCCGCGGCAAGCCGGACGCTCCAAGTACGGGCTGTGGAACCGGCTGTGGGTAGGCATGGCCGATTTGCTGGGCGTATGGTGGCTGATCCGCAGAAATTTCAGACCCGGAATTCCCGAGGAGATATCGCGCGATGAATGAAATGTTCCAGGAATGGCTGGCTCTGCCTGCCGGCGAGCTGATTTGGCTGGCGGTCGGCTTTGGGGGCCAAGCGATTTTCGCGTCGCGCTTCCTGTACCAGTGGATTGCCAGCGAGCGCGCGGGCCGCAGCCATATTCCCCGGGCCTTCTGGTATCTCAGCCTGGGCGGCGGCCTGACGCTGCTAAGCTACGCCATTCACCGCGGCGACCCGGTTTTCATCCTCGGGCAGATGACTGGCTCAATCATCTACGTCCGCAACCTGATCCTGCTGCGCCGCCGGGGGCATGCGGAATCGCCAGCCCGTTGATACGCTCACGAACGAATGCGCTTTGATCCCGCCTTCTTTTCGCTCCCTTCGTCCGGGAGACGCGCGAGTCCATCCATGGAGCTGATTCCGCCGCGCGCGCCTGGGGAGTTATGAGGAAGAAGGAACTGTGGCTGGCGGGGGCGGCGCTGCTGACGCTGGCCGCCGGGTTGGGTTTGCGCGACCCCTGGGCGCCGGACGAGCCGCGCTACGCGCTTATCGCCGCGGAAATGCTTCGCTCGGGTGACTGGTCGATTACCCGGCTGGGCGGCGTTGTCTATGCGGAAAAACCGCCGGTGTATTTCTGGCTGCTGGCCGCGGCCGAGTGGCTGGGAGGCCTGCGGCCCGGCTTTCTCCTCCCCTCCCTGGCGGCCGGCGCGGGCAGCCTGGCGCTGGCGTGGGATTTGGCGCGAAGGCTCTGGTCGCGGGAAACCGCATGGTGGGCGGCGCTGGGGCTTCTTGCCTGCCTGCAATTTACGATGCAGGCGCGCAGCGCCCAAATCGACGCGGTTTTGTGCTTTTTCACCACGCTCAGCCTGTATGGACTGCTAAGGCACCTGCTGCTGGGGCCGGATTGGCGCTGGTTCACGCTGGCCTTTCTCGCCTCCGGAGCGGGCGTAATGACCAAGGGCGTAGGCTTCCTGCCGCTGCTGGCGCTTATTCCCTGGGCCTTGCTGCGATGGGCGGGCTGGCGCCTGCCGGCGCTGGGCGGCGGCGGGCGCTGGATTCTGGGCCCGGCGGCCTTCCTTGCGCCGCTGGCCGCATGGCTGGCGCCGCTCATGCTGCGGGCGGCGAACGACCCCGAAATCGCGGGGTACCTCAACAACCTGCTGTTTCGCCAAACGATTACCCGCTACGCCGACCCCTGGCACCACTTTCAGCCGTTTTGGTACTTCTTCGTGGAAGTCATCCCCTGGGCCTGGTTCCCTCTGATCCTGCTGTTCCCCTGGCTTGCGGCGCGCTGGGCGAAACGCTGGATGAAACGGGACGCGGCAACAGCGCTGCTGTCCAGCTGGATTGCGCTGGTTCTTCTATTCTTCACGCTCAGCTCCGCCAAGCGCGGCGTCTATCTGCTGCCCGCCGCGCCGGCGCTGGCGCTGCTGGCCGCTCCGCATCTCGGCGAATTGACGGCGCGCCTGTCCTGCAGGCATGTCCTGCGCTGGTCTGCGGCGTTGCTGTGCCTGGTTCTCGCCGCGGCCGCCGGCTGGCTGTTGTTCATGGATGCGCCGCGGCTGGCGGAACTTGCCGCGACCTACGAAACCGGGCCGGCGCCCTTGCAGGTGCTGTTCGCCGGAAGCATGGCGGGGCTGCTGCTGGCGCTGGCTGTTCCCACCCGCCGCGCCGCTTCGCTGTTCGCGTTATTGCTGTTCCTCGGGTGGCAGGCGTGGGGCTGGGCGCTGCAACCGCAAATCAACGATGCCCGCTCGGGCAGCCGCATTGCTGTCCGAGCGCTGGCCGAAACACCCGCGCAGGCGCCGCTGGCGCTGGCTGTCTGGCGCCCGCAACAGATCCTGCACCTGAACCGGCCTGTGGTCCATTTTCAGGCTCTGGGGGCAACGGGGCGGGAAGAACTGAAGCAGGCCGCAGCGTGGCTGGCGGCCGAACCGCAAGGCCGGCTGCTTATGCCCGCCGAGCAT
>RKRP01000146.1 GCA_007571315.1 Gammaproteobacteria bacterium | reverse complement strand
CGCGAGCGTCTGGACGGAGAGCGGCGCAGCCTGGGTTTCTGCCTTAGCGGCCATCCTTTCGACGAGTTCAGGGACGAGGCAGGCGAGCTGACGGGCGGCAGCTTGCGCGCCATTCTGGACCGCGCCCGGGCGGGGACGCTGGAGAGGAACGATGCCCCCGCGATCCTGGCGGCAGGCAGCGTGCTTAGAAAATGGCGCCGGGCCGGCGCCAACTTCTTCGACCTGGACGATGGCGAAACGCGCCTGCCCGTGCGCCTGCCGCGCTGGGATTCGGGAGCGCTGCCCGCGGGGCTCATTACTCCGCATTCTCTGGTTCTGGTGAAGGGCCGCCTGGCGCGCCTGCCGCGCGGCTCGCTGAGCCTTTTCGCGGACTCGGTCGAATCGCTTGACGATGTAATGGACAAGCGCGCCCAGGAGTTGCTGTTGCGTTGCGCGCCGTCGGAAGATCCCCGCGAGGCGATTGCGCAATTGCGGCGGCTGCTGAAGGGCCACGCGCCGGGAAACGCCCAGGTCGTGATCCAGCACTCAGGCCCGGGCGCGTCCGGCCGGCTTCGTTTGGGGGATGGCTGGAAAGTCCGGGCATCGGAGTCATTGCGCCAGGCGCTGCGGCAATCTCCCGCAGTTCAGGAATTCGAGTTCCAATACGCGCGGCGGGCATAAAGGCTACAATCGCAAGCCCGGCCCCGCCGGACTTTGATGCTATGGAATCTTTTCTCGACTTCGAGCAGCCGATCGCGGAGCTGGAAAACAAGATCAGGCAACTGAGGTTTCTCGATAACGATTCGGGCGTGGATGTGGCCGCGGAAATCCAGCGGCTTGAGCGCAGCAGCCGCTCGTTAACGCGCAGCATCTACCGCAAACTCTCGCCCTGGCAGACCGCTCAGGTGGCCCGCCACCCCAAACGGCCGTATTCGCTGGACTACATCGCCGGCTTGAGCGTGGACTTTCAGGAGTTGCACGGCGACCGCATGTATGCCGACGACTACGCCCTGGTGGGCGGCCTGGGCCGGGTCGGCGGGACCCCGGTAATGTTCATCGGCCACCAGAAAGGGCGCGACACCGCGTCCCGCGTGCGGCGCAATTACGGCATGACCCGGCCGGAGGGCTACCGCAAGGCCCAGAGGTTGATGAGGCTTGCGGAGAAATTTGGCCTGCCCGTGGTGACGCTGATCGATACTCCCGGCGCCTATCCCGGAATCGGCGCGGAAGAACGCGGCCAGAGCGAGGCCATCGCCTCGAGCCTGACCTGCATGGTGGGCTTGAAGACACCTATAATCAGCGCCATTATTGGCGAGGGGGGTTCGGGCGGCGCGCTTGCCCTCGGCATCGCGGATGTGGTCATCATGCTTCAGTACAGCATCTACTCGGTGATTTCGCCGGAAGGATGCGCCAGCATCCTGTGGAAGAGCGCCGAGCACGCAACCGAGGCGGCGGACGCCATGGGCATTACCGCCGGCCGGCTGTTGAAATTCAAGCTGGTGGACGAAGTGCTCGAAGAGCCGCTGGGCGGCGCCCACCGCGACCCGGGTGCGGCGGTGGCCAGCCTGAAGCAGGCGGTCAGCAAACACTTGCTTAAGCTGACCGGCCTGGAAACCTCGCAACTGCTGGAGCGCCGCCAGCAGCGCCTGCTCGATTACGGCGTATTCCACGAAGCCTGACCCGCATAATGCGCGCAATCATCCGGAGGGAGAAATGAGCGGAACGATCAATCGCAGGGCGCTGCTGGCCGGGGCGCTGGGCGCGCCGCTGGCGGCAAGCCTGCCGGCTGCGGAGCGGCAGTATTCGGGACTGACCGATCTTAGGCTGAGCGACGATGAAATGCTGCGCTGCTTCATCAAGTTGCGCAGCAGTCTCGACGACCGCGTAACCATGGGTTGGGTCGATGCGGTGAACTATGCTTTCGTGGAGGGCGTTACCTATCCGCTCTACCGGCTCCTGTCCACCACCATCCGCCAGATGCGCAAGGTTAATGACAGCCTTTACAAGAACGTATCGCTGGAAGTCGCCATGTATATGGACATCAAAACGGGAGAGCTGCTGGAGCAGCTGACCATGCCCATTACCGGCAACGTGGTGGATGTGCCGCTGTACCGCGCCGGGCCTTCCCGCATGGACATGACCGTGCGGGCCGAGGACAGCAGCGAGTTCACCATGGATAGGGAAACGGTCGATGGCGAATCATTCTTCGCTTCGGGACAGGTTGAGAGCCAGCGTTTCATCAGTTTGCCGCAGCGCCGCGGCGACGACTTCTATATTCGCCAGGACATCAGCGCGCGGGTGTTTCCGGCCGGCGAAACAAGCCCGAGCTTCTTCTACCGCGAGTGGACCATCAACCAGGGCAGTTGGAAAGGGCTTTCGGACCCGTCGGTGGTTTCGGTTCCTGTTGATGTGGCCTACATTGCCAATACGGCGTTCCGGCCCTGGATGCAAATGGGCGACACCCCCGGTCATACGGTGCAGAACGGGCGGGGAGGCAAGGCGGAAACTCCCGGCGGCTTGCCGGTTGAATTGCTCCGCCTGGTGAAGCTCCATCACCCCGACCTGATCGAGGACCCGCGCGGAGTCCTGGCGGCAGAAGCCGCCTGAACCGCCCTTTGCAGAACCTGCGATCGAAGCGATTCTGACAACCCTGGAAGCGGCGCTGCGCCGCTTGCGTCCCGACTGGAGGGAGCGCCCGTTGCTGGTGGCGTACAGCGGCGGGCCTGATTCCACCGCGCTGCTGCTGGCCATGCATGAGTTGCTCGCACAATCCGGCCGCGAACGGCTGCGCGCGGCCCATGTCAATCATGGCTTGCAGAACGAAGCGGCCGCTTGGGCGGAGCATTGCAAGGCCGCGGCGCAGGCGCTGGGCGTGCCTTTCGCCTGTTGCGAGGTGGAGGTGCGCGCCGATGGCCGCGGCGTGGAGGCTGCGGCCCGCAGCGCGCGCTATGCGGCTCTGAAGAAGCTCATGCGTCCCGGCGAATGCCTGCTAACCGCGCATCACCAGGACGATCAGTGGGAAACGGTGCTGCTGCGCATGCTGCGCGGGGCCGGCGCCGCAGGGCTTGCCGGCATCCTTGAAAGCCGCTCGTTTGGCGATGGCTGGCTGCTGCGGCCGCTGCTTGATGTGCCCGGCGCGCGCCTGAAAGCCTGGCTTGACGACAGGGGCGCGCAATATGTCGAAGACCCTTCCAATCGGGAATCCGGGCTGGACCGCTCCTTTCTGCGCAACGAAGTGCTGCCGCTGCTGCGCTCGCGCTGGCCGGGAGCCGGGGCCACTGCCGGACGCCTGGCCCGGCTGGCTGGCGAAACGCGGGAACTGTTGCGCGCGCTGGCTGAACAGGATGGCCGGCGGATCGCCCGCGCGGACAGCATCGACTGCGAGGGTTTGCTCCGGCTTTCGCCGCCGCGCCGCGCCAATCTCGTGCGCGAGCGGCTGGCGGCGCTGGGCCTGAGCGCGCCGCCGCAGGCGCGCTTGCACGCGGCCCTGGACATGCTGCTGAACGCCGCCGCCGACCGGCACCCCCAGGCGCGCTGGCGGGGCGCGCGGCTTTCACGCCGCCGCGGCCGCATCCACATATCGCCGCACTCGCCGCCGCGCCCGGACTGAATCCGCGCTCGCCGCAAGCGCGCTGCGAGCGGTTCGGAGCAGCGCTTCTGTGTTATGGTAGTTGCCCGATCCGATGTTGTGATCGGGAGTGGCATGACCCGCTACATTTTCGTTACCGGCGGCGTTGTTTCCTCGCTGGGAAAGGGCATAACAGCCGCCTCGCTGGGCGCGATTCTCGAAGCCCGCGGCCTTTCCGTCAGCATGATTAAACTGGATCCCTACCTCAACGTGGATCCGGGCACCATGAGCCCGTTTCAGCATGGGGAAGTGTTCGTGACCGCGGACGGCGCCGAAGCCGACCTGGACCTTGGGCATTACGAGCGCTTTGTGCGCTCCGGCCGCCCGGGGCGCGACTCCAATTTCACCACCGGGCGCATCTATAACGCGGTTATCGCGCGCGAGCGCCGCGGCGGCTATCTGGGCGCCACGGTTCAGGTAATACCGCACATTACCAACGAAATCCGGGATTCGGTTTTTCTTGGCGCGGGCGATGCCGATGTGTGCATCATCGAGGTGGGCGGCACGGTGGGCGACATCGAGTCCCTGCCGTTTCTGGAGGCGATCCGCCAGATCGGCCTGGAGAAGGGCCGGAAGCGCGTGGCCTTCGTGCATGTCACGCTGGTTCCTTACGTCGCCACTTCCCAGGAAATCAAGACCAAGCCCACCCAGCATTCAGTCAAGGAATTGCGTTCCATAGGAATTCAGCCCGACGTGCTGGTTTGCCGCTCGCAGCTTCACCTGCCGGACGAGCAAAGGCGCAAGATCGCCCTGTTTACCAATGTGCAGGAATCGGCGGTTTTCTCCGCCCCGGACATGGACGATTTGTATGCCATTCCCCTGGAACTGAGAAGCCAGGGCCTGGATGACGTGCTGGTTCGGCAGTTCCAAATGGATTTGCCGCCGGCCGACCTTTCGGAATGGGAGCAAGTGGTGGCCGCCGGGCGCAACTGCGAAGGCGAAGTGACCGTGGCCATGGTGGGCAAATACATGGACCTGCGCGATTCGTACATCTCGCTGAACGAAGCCCTGGGGCACGCCGGGCGCCGCGCCGGCGTGAATGTTCGGGTGCGCCATATCGAATCCGCGGAGATTGAGGATTCCGGTGTTGACTGCCTGTCCGGCGTGCATGCGGTGCTGGTGCCGGGCGGCTTCGGCGAGCGCGGCATTGAAGGCATGGTGCGCGCGGTTGCCCATGCCCGCAAGAAGGAGATCCCGTACCTGGGCATTTGCCTGGGCATGCAGGTGGCGGTGATCGAATTTGCCCGCAATGTGGCGGGGCTCGAGCAGGCCAACAGCACCGAGTTCGATGCCGGCACGCCGCATCCGGTGGTGGCCCTGGTGACCGAATGGCTGGACCAGTCCGGGCAGGTGGAGCGGCGCAGCGCCGATTCCGACAAGGGGGGCTCCATGCGCCTTGGCGAGCAGGCTTGCCATCTCGCCCAGGGCAGTCTGGCGCTGAAGGAATACGCCGAAACGCCGGTGCGCGAGCGCCATCGTCATCGCTACGAATTCAACAACCGCTATATGGGCCGGCTGGAGAAGGCCGGCCTTGGTTTTTCCGGCCGATCGTCCGACGGCCTGGTGGAAGTGATCGAACTGCCTGCGCATCCCTGGTTTTTGGCGAGCCAGTTCCATCCCGAGTTCACGTCCACGCCGCGCGGCGGCCACCGCCTGTTCGACGGGTTCATTGGCGCTGCGGCGCGCTACATGCAGCGTGGCGACCTCCCGGCAAAGGCGGCCAGCGCCGCCGCAGCGTGACTGCCAGTGGCTTCGTTCCCGGGCACTGACAGCGCGCGAGTCGCCGGTTTTTGGGCCGGACTGGACCAGCCGCTATTCCTGATTGCCGGAACCTGCGTGGTGGAATCGCAGGATTTGGCGCTTGAGACCGCCGGCCAATTGGCGGAAATCAGCCGTGAGCTGGGATTCCCGCTGGTCTATAAGTCGTCCTTCGACAAGGCCAACCGGTCTTCGCTTTCCAGTTTCCGAGGGCACGGAATGGAACGCGGCATGAGGATACTCGAGGAGGTCAAAAAGCGCATCGGCGTGCCGGTGCTCACCGATGTGCATGAGAACACGCCCATGCGCGAGGTGGCTGCGGTTGCGGATGTGCTGCAAACTCCGGCGCTGTTGTGCCGGCAAACCGACTTCATATTGCGCGCCGCCGCGGCGGGCCGGCCGCTCAACATCAAGAAGGGCCAGTTTCTCTCGCCGGCGGAAATGAGCAACGTGGTCGAGAAGGCGCGGTCCACGGGCAACCGCTCCATCCTCGTGTGCGAGCGGGGCTTTTCTTTCGGCTACAACAACCTGGTGGTGGATATGCGCTCGCTGGCGCAATTGCGCGCCACGGGCTGCCCTGTTGTTTTCGACTGCACGCATTCGGTGCAGTTGCCGGGCGCCATGGGCAAGTCGTCCGGCGGGCAACGGGAATTCGTGCCGGTGCTGGCGCGCGCCGCGGTGGCTGCGGGGGTTGCGGGACTCTTCATGGAAACCCACCCGCGGCCCGATGAGGCCTTAAGCGATGGCCCCAACGCCTGGCCGCTGCCCCGCGTGCGCGAACTGATGGAATCGCTCCTTGAACTCGACCGGACCGTTAAGTCCCGCCCCTTCGCTGAAGCATCGTGTCCCGCATAAACCAGATCCACGCGCGCGAGATACTGGACTCGCGCGGCAACCCCACTCTGGAAGCTGAGGTGAGTTTGAGCTGCGGCGCTTTCGGGCGAGCCGCCGTGCCCTCCGGCGCCTCCACCGGGGCCCGCGAGGCGGTGGAATTGCGCGATGGGGACCAGAGCCGCTACGCCGGGCGCGGGGTTCGCAGGGCGGTGAGCCACGTTAACGGCCGGATACGCGATGCCTTGCTCGGCATGGACAGCGGAAGCCAGCGGGAACTGGATTTGCGCATGGTGGAACTGGACGGCACCGGGAACCGCTCAGCCCTGGGCGCCAACGCCATGCTTTCGGTTTCGCTGGCGTTCGCAAGGGCCTCTGCCGCCGCGTCCGGCCTGCCGCTGTACCGCTGTGTGGGGAACGGCGGCGGCGCCCTGCGGATGCCCACGCCGATGATGAATATCCTCAACGGGGGCGCGCATGCCGACAATCGCCTCGATGTGCAGGAATTCATGGTTCTTCCGGTTGGCGCGGGCAGTTTTTCCGAAGCCTTGCGCTGGGGCGTGGAGGTCTATCATGCGCTCAAGGATGTTTTGCGCAGTTCCGGCCGCTCCACCGCAGTTGGCGACGAGGGCGGTTTCGCGCCGGACCTGCCGTCCAACAAAGCGGCCCTGGATATTCTGATTGAAGCGATTCAGCGGGCCGGGTTCTCGGTGCCGGGCGATTTCCTGCTGGGGCTGGATGTGGCCGCCAGCGAGTTGCGCGAAGACGGCGCTTATGCGCTCGCATCCGAAGGCCGCAGGCTGGACGCCAGCGATTTTGCGGGATGGCTGAAGGAGCTGGCCGATGCCTATCCTCTGGCGAGCATTGAGGATGGCATGGCCGAGGACGACTGGGAAGGATGGGAGGTTTTATCGTGCGCCCTTGGCGGCGACTTGCAACTGGTGGGGGATGACCTGTTCGTTACGCAAACGGCCATCCTCGCCGCGGGCATCGAACGCAAGGTTGGCAACGCCATCCTGATCAAGCCCAACCAGGTGGGCACGCTTACCGAAACCCTGGCGGCGGTGGACGCGGCCGCCGCAGCCGGCTACGCGGCGGTGATTTCGCACCGGTCGGGGGAAACGGGCGACACCTTTATCGCCGACCTGGCGGTGGGTTCGGCAGCTGCGCAAATCAAAACAGGCGCGCCCTGCCGCTCCGACCGCACGGAAAAATACAACCGCCTGCTGAGGATTTCCGAGGAGCTGGGCGAGCAGGCTTCGTACGCCGGCCTTGGCGCCTTCCCCGCCCACGTGAGCGCCCGTTATGAGGGTTAGCCCGCTCGGCATTCTGTTTGGGGTCATTGCGCTGGCCGGGCTGCAGTATCTTCTGTGGTTTGCCGACGACGGCCTGACGGGTCTTTTCCAGGCGCGGCAGGAAGTAGCCGCGCAGGAGCGGAACAACGCCGCGCTGCGCGAGCGCAACCGCAGGCTGGCCGCGGAGGTTGAGGATTTGAGGGAAGGCGATGAGGAAATCGAACGCCTTGCCCGTTTGGAACTGGGCATGATTGGCCCGGACGAGAAGATGTACCTTCTGGTTGACGCGGAATCGGAAAACGAGGTTCCTGCGGGCGCCGGGGCGGCAAGCGGTTCAAGGGACTAGCCCGAAGGACTGTTTCCGCAGAATCGGAGTTTCCCGTGCGCGTGCTGCTTTCCAACGACGACGGTTATCGCGCCGAGGGTCTTCAGGCCCTGGAGCGAGCGCTGCTGGGCCAGGCGCAGATCATGATCGTTGCGCCCGAACGCAATCACAGCGGCGCCAGCAATTCGCTCACGCTGTTTGAGCCGATGCGGGTAACGCAACTGGGGCAGAACCGCTGGTATTGCTCCGGCACTCCCACAGACTGCGTTCACATCGCCATTACCGGGCTGTTGCGGGAAGATCCGCACATGGTGTTTTCGGGCATTAATCACGGCCCCAATCTGGGCGATGATGTGCTCTATTCCGGCACTGTGGCGGCCGCGATGGAAGCGCGGGCGCTCGATGTTCCCGCAGTAGCGGTTTCGATGGCGGGTTATCCGCCGCGCAACTTTGCATCGGGCGAGCGTGCGGTAAGCGGATTGTTTGAACGGTTGAGCCGCAACGACCCGCCCGGGAGCATGCTGCTGAATGTGAATGTGCCCGACTTGCCCTGGCGGGAAATTCGCGGTTTCAAGCTAACGCGCCTGGGCCATCGGCACAAGGCCGCGCGTGCGAAGATTTCCAACGATCCCTACGGCGGCAAGCTGTATTGGATGGGGCTTCCCGGTCATGGGCTTGATGCCGGACCGGGCACCGACTTTCATGCTTTGGAGAATGGCTGGATTTCCGTAACCCCGCTTCAGTGCGACCTGACCGACCATAAACGGCTTGAAGCCACGGGCGAATGGCTGCAGCTATGAACGGCCCGCAATCGGCGCTGCGAAGGCGCAGCGGAATTGGCCTTACTTCGTCGCGGGCGCGCCAACGGCTGGCTGAGCAACTTCAGCGGCGCGGGATCAGGAGCCAGGAAGTTTTAGAGCAGATTCGCCGCGCACCGCGCCACTTGTTCATTGATGAAGCCCTGGAGCGCTATGCGTACCAGGACAATGCGCTGCCCATTGGCGCCGGCCAGACCATCTCGCAGCCGTATGTGGTGGCGCTTATGACGCAGGCGCTGCTGATGGACGAGGACGGCCGGATGCGCCGTCCCGGCAAAGTGCTGGAAGTGGGCAGCGGTTCCGGCTACCAGACCGCTATCCTGGCTCCTCTGGTTCGCCGGTTGTTTGCGATCGAGCGCATTCGGTCGCTGCTGGAATCGGCCCGCCCCTTGCTGCGCGAACTGGGTTGTGAAAACGTGCGCTTGCGCCATGGCGATGGCGCCCAGGGCTGGCCGGGGCAGGCGCCCTTCGACGGCATCCTGGTGGCCGCCGCGGCCGCGGCCGTGCCCGAGACGCTGCTGAACCAGCTTGCGCCCGGCGGCAGGCTGGTTATGCCGGTGGGCGTTCCGAGCCGCCAGGAGTTGCTGCGCATTGAGCGCTCTGACGACGGGGAGGTTCGCGAAACCCTGGCGCCGGTGGCCTTTGTTCCGCTTTTGCCGGGTCAGGAATGAGTTCGCAGGAATGAGTTTGGAAAAGCCTGCCGCGCGCGGTTTGGCTCGTCTCGCCGACCGTGTCGTAGCCTGGGCGCGCCTGCCGCGCGCGCCAGCCGTATTGTGCGCCCTGAGCTTCGCCGAATCCATCGTTTTCCCGATCGCCGTTGACGTGATGCTGGTGCCGATGTGCGCCGCCCAGCCCCGGAGAATGGCGCGGCTTGCGGCGCTGACCACGGCATTTTCCGTGCTGGGCGGCCTGGCCGGGCTGATGCTGGGCTATTGGGCGATAGATGCCCTGATGCCCTGGATCGAAAGCTTCGGCTGGGGAGACGAATACGCGCAGGTGGAGCGCTGGTATCGGCAATGGGGCTACTGGGCGCTGGTGCTGGCCGCCTTTACTCCGCTTCCGTACAAGGTATTTGCGATATCCGCCGGCGGTTTGGGCATGGATGCCGGCGCGTTTCTGACCGCTTCCACGATCGGACGGGGCTTGCGCTTTTTCCTTGTTGGCGGATTGGCTGCCTGGCTAGGTCCCAGGGCCCTGCAGGCCATCCGCTATTCGGATAGGCTTGGCTGGGTGCTTGCCGGCCTGATTCTGGCCGCATTTGCGTTATGGTGGTGCTTGTGAAGCTGTTGCTGGATTATCGGCGCGCCCGGCCGCTGTGCGCCCCGCTTGCCTGCGCCCTGCTGCTGGCCGGCTGCTGGGGCTGGATACCGGAAGAACCTGTGCCGCCGGCGGAACCGGCATCGGCACCGGGAGCGGCAGGAACGGAGCCGCCCGCGGCGAGTTCGGCGGGCGAGTGGGTTATGCCCTCTGCTGTTTCAAACCCCGAAACCTATTCAGTCGTGGCCGGCGACACCCTGTTCTCGATCGCTTGGCGATTCCGCCTCAAAGTGGGCGACCTCGCCGCCTGGAATAAACTGGGCGACGGCAGCCTTATACTGGTGGGCCAGAGCCTGAGGCTCACGCCGCCCCCGGGGCAGGATGCCGCCTCCGCTTCAACTGCCGCCGCCGGCAACGGCAAAAGCGCTTCCGGGCAGGCATCGCCGTCCTCGCCGGATCCGGCAGCCCCCCCGAAGCCCGCGGCTTCCGCCTCCACCCGGGCAGCGCCGGCCGGGAAGGCCTGGGCATGGCCCGCGCAAGGCCGCCTTGACGCAAAGAGCGCGCGGGTGCGCGCCGGAGACTACGGTGTGCGGATACTGGGACAGCGCGGTCAAAACGTGCATGCGTCCGACGGCGGCAAGGTGATGTACGCCGGCGACGGGCTGAAGGCTTATGGGCTGCTGGTGATCGTTCAGCACAGTCCCGAATGGATCAGCGCCTACGGGCACAACGACAGCATTCTGGTCGAGGAGGGCGAGGAGGTTCGCTCCGGCCAGCCCATCGCCACCATGGGCATAGGCCCGGGCAACACGGCTATGCTGCATTTTGAGATCCGCCGCAACGGCAAGCCGGTGGAACCCATAAGCTTGCTGCCTGCGCGCAAATGAGGCACTCTGAAATCATCGCTGAGGTGCGACGTATATGAAGGGCTTGATGATGGACTGCCCGCTGACGGTTACCAGCCTGATGCGCCACGTGAACGCTCAGCACGGCGCCTCGGAGGTCTATTCGCTGACCGTCGAGAATCCGGCGCATCGCTCCACCTACGCGGAAATATTCAAACGCTGCGCGCAACTGGCCAACGCGCTCAGACGCCTCGGCCTCAACCGCGGGGACAGGGTGGCGACGCTGGCGTGGAACGACTACCGCCATATGGAACTGTATTACGGCGTGTCCTGCATGGGCGGCGTTCTGCATACCGTCAACCCCCGGTTGTTCCCGGAGCAGTTGCAATACATCGTGAATCACGCCGAGGACCGTTACCTTTTTGCCGATCCTCTGCTCCTGCCGCTGCTGGAGAAAATGCACGAGGCCTTTCCCGCGGTGGAGCGCTATGTTCTGCTTTGCGGCAAGGACGCGCTGCCGGAGTCGTCCGTGCCCGGCCTGATCAGTTATGAGGAACTGATCGAAGGAGAAGACGAGCGCTACGACTGGCCGGAGCTCGACGAGAATACCGCCAGTTCAATGTGCTACACCTCCGGCACCACCGGCAACCCCAAGGGCGTGCTTTACTCCCATCGCTCCACCGTTCTGCACACTTACGCCAGCGGCCTGTCGGATGCGATCAATCTCAGAAGCGCGGATGTTGTGCTGCCGGTGGTGCCAATGTTTCACGCCAATGCCTGGGGAGTGGTGTACTGCGCGCCCATGGTGGGCGCCAAGCTGGTTTTGCCTGGCCCCAGGGCAGGCGATCCCGAAGCGCTGGTTGCCATGATGAACAGCGAGCGCGTGGATGTCGCGCTGGGCGTGCCCACGGTGTGGCTGGGATTGCTGAATTACCTCGATGCCAGCGGCCGGCGCCTGGAAACCGTAAGGAATCTGGTGGTGGGCGGAGCGGCCTGCCCGCGCTCAATGATGGTGGATTTTCAGGCCCGCTATGGAATCAGCGTGTGCCACGCCTGGGGCATGACCGAAATGAGCCCGCTAGGCAGTGTCAACGCGCCCACGGCAGGGTCCGCGAAACTGGATGACAAAGCGCTGCTGGCGCAACGCCTGACCCAGGGGCGCGCGCCCTATGGCGTGGAAATGCGTCTGACCGATGACGACGGAAACGAGTTGCCCAGGGATGGGAAAGCCGTGGGACGATTGCAGGTGCGCGGCCCATGGGTGGCCCGCCGCTATTACCGGGCGGAGGAATCCGCGCTCAAGGATGGCTGGTTCGACACCGGCGACGTGGCGAGCATCGATTCCAACGGCTTTATGAATATCACCGACCGCACCAAGGACCTCATCAAGTCGGGCGGAGAGTGGATCAGCTCCATCGAACTGGAAGATGTGGCGATGACGCATCCGGCCGTGAGCGAAGCCGCGGTAATCGCCACTCCGCACGAGAAGTGGACCGAAAGGCCCCTGTTGATCGTGTGCCTGAAGGAGGGCGCCTCGGCCGAAGCCGATGAACTGATCGCATGGTTTGAAGGCAAGGTGGCCAGGTGGTGGATTCCGGATGGGGTCCGGTTTGCCGATGAGTTGCCGCACACGGCCACCGGCAAGGTGAGCAAACTCAAGCTGCGCGAGCAATTCATAGCGGGCGGCGCGGCTGCGTCTTGAAGCTGGAGCCGGAGCCTTTCGGCGCGCTTCGCGTGCATTCGTGGCATCTTGGCGAGTTGCGGATTGGCCAGGACCTCTGGCGGCAGCCGGTGTTGCTGAACGCCCGCGAGGCGCGCCCCTGGGCGCTGGGGGATGGCGAAGAGATTACCCTCAATCATCTCGCGCCGCTGATCGCGGAGCAGCCGGATTTGATCCTCCTCGGCACGGGGGAGCGCCAGCGCTTTCCGCCGCAGGAACTGGGCATGGGCCTGCTGGCTCGAGGGATCGGCCTGGAAGTAATGGACACCGCCGCCGCCTGCCGCACCTACAACGTGCTGCTGTCCGAGGGCCGCGCCGTAGCCGCCGCCTTGCGCATCCGCTAAATCCCCGAGGCCAGGCTTCCTCGTTCTTGCGGCGCTCGGGCGGGTTGCCGGCAGCGGTGGAGGATGCCTGCGCCAGCCTGACAACATCCGCATTCGCGCGGTGTGGTGGTGGTGTTGCTTTCAGACAGGCGCTTGCCGTACGCTTGCGCCGCCATGGAAACTTCTCAATTCAAATCTACGCTGGCTGATCTTGGCGCGCGCCTGGAAGCCTTACGGGGGTATCTTTGATTACGCCGGAAAGCTTCGGCGCCTGACCGAGGTCGAATCCGAACTTGCCGGCTCTTCCGTCTGGTCCGATGCGCAGCGGGCGGG
>RKRP01000187.1 GCA_007571315.1 Gammaproteobacteria bacterium | reverse complement strand
AGAGTTTTACCGGGCGCTTTGGGTGCAAGGAGGAGTGCTCGGCACGCTGATCCTGACCCTTGCCGCATCAACGGTCGGCTTCATGGTCTTCTTTCTCAACACTTCCTGACTTTCCCTCGTTCGCTTTAGTCGGCGTTCGGCGCAACGTTGCCTCCGCAGCGAGGAGCAGGCCCGGCTGCGGCCCTTTGATCCCACGCCTTGGCGGCTCGCTCCGCGGACCTTGCAGCGCCGCGCCCCAATTTACCGGCCCAGGAAGGCTAAAAGGTGTAGGCCAACCGGAGACCGTAGGCACGCGGAATGGGCGCGGAAACCCGGATTTCGTTCTTGTTGGGCCCCCGGATAAAAGTGAACAGGTCAACGCCGAGGGCGCCCTGCAGGAATTCATCGTGGTCCAGGGCGTTCTGGACGAAGGCCTCCACCGAAAAGCTAGGGCTGCGCGCGCCGATGCGGATATTCACGTTGTCGTAGGGCGATGTTTTCGCGATATTGGAAAAATCCGTGTAGCGGCTGCCCTGATGAGCCCAGTCCACCCGGCCGTACCAGTCCCAATCGCCCATCAGATTGTCCTCGTACTGACCGGACACGGCCCACGTGGTCCGGGGCGCGCTGGGCAGTTCATTGCCCACCACGCCGTCGAAGCTGCCGTAAACCAGATTGCAGTCGCCGCAAACGAAGGATTTCACTTCGGTGTCGTTAAGACCGTAGGAGGCGGAAAGCGTCAGGTTCTCGGTGGCCTGAAACTGGCCTTCAAATTCAATGCCCCGGAGTTCCGCCGTGCCGTTGTTGAGGACGATGTTGATCAGGTTGGCCACGCCGTCGGCAACCACCGGAATGCTGTTGCCAACCTGCCCGTTCAGCCATTCATCGTAATAAAGAGCCAGGGTAGTTCGGGCCCGGCCACCCAGCCAGGTGGCCTTCCAGCCGATCTCGTAGTTGTCGAGTTTTTCCTCAAGAATATTGAGGCCTGCCGTGGGCGCCACGGCCCTGAGCGCGTCCAGCACAGCCTGGCTGGCGCTGGCCAGCACCGCGTTGAAGCGTCCTGGACGAAAACCGCGCGAGTACAGCAGGTAAACCGTCGAATTCTCGGTGTACTTGTAGTCCAGCGAGATGCGCGGAGCAAAGCTCTTGAAAGTCGTGCTGAAAATCAGCGGCGTTTCAGGCGGCAGTTGATTCACGCCTATCAGCGTGTTCTCATAGATCTTGTCCCACTGGTAGCGCGCTTCGGCGCTCAGGGTCAGTTTGGGGGTGATGTCGAAATAGCCGGCGCCGAACACGGCAGGCGTTTCCACTTCGCGTTCCACGATAGCCGCCACGAAGAACGGCCCCACAATCAGATTGCCGTACACGGACTGGCCCGGGGAATATGCGTCGAAGTAATTGAAGCCCGCCACCCAGCGGAAGCGCCTGTCCTGCGGCGACGTAACGCGGAATTCCTGGCTCCAGTCCTCCTGCTCGTTCTGGATCGCCAGCGTGGTGTTCCAGTCCGGGCGGACATCCGTGCGGCCCAGCACGCCAATGAACAGCGGGGCAAAAGGGTTGGCCCGTGAACGGCCGTCACGGTAGTTCAGGTCGATGACGTTCTGGTTCTTGTCGGTGTGGAAAGCCGTCAGCGAGGTGAACGAATAACCCGACGAATGCTCGAAGTCGATGCGCAGGCTGGTCTGGAAGGCCTCCCGCTTCAGCCCCGGTTCCCGATGGAAATCCGGATCGAAAACCAGCCAGTTGGGATTCGGATCGAACAGGGTTTTCTCAAGGATCGGATCAATCACCGTGTCGGCGGAAAAAATCGCCGGGGCCAACTCGCTCATGCTGGGCAATTCGCCGCAAACGTAGCCGAACGCGGCGCGCGAGCCCGGCGCAACCCCGGCGCGAAGCGGCGCGCTCAATGAATCGCAGCTGCCGTCGATGTTGCCGCGCCCGTTGAAGGAATCCTGCTTGAGGGCGAACTGCGCGGCTGCCCAGTCTTCATCCACGAAAAAGTTGACGAACAGTTTGGCTTTCAGCGAGTCGGTGGGCGTGAATACGATCGATGTGGAAAGGGAATTGGTGGTGCGCTCGCCCAGTTCGTCGGACGGGTCGGCATGGTTGTCGATGTATCCTCCCTGGCGCCAGTGTCGGCCGCTGACCCGCACGGCCAGCTTGTCCTTCACGATGGGGCCCTCGATCATGATGTGCTGTTCGTTGGACCCGAATTTTGCAAAGTCGGTGGAAATCCGGCCGCCGAATTCATTGCCCGGCTCTTTCATTACGAAGTTCAGGGCGCCGACGAAGGTGGACCGGCCGAAATACGCGCTCTGCGGGCCTTTCAGTATCTCCACGCGCTCGGTATCGACAATGCTGGGCGAATAGCCGCCAACCACCGGAGCGCCGTCGATGAACAGCAAGCCGCCGGCGTTGATGCCCACGTTGATGTTCAGGTACAAGCCCCGGAACACCAGGGCGTTGGACGAACGGTCATTGCGCCCCGAGCCGCCCTGCTGATTGGTGAAACTGAAACTCGGCGTATATAACTGAATGTCGGTAAGTTCCGACATGTCGATGGATTCCAGTTCCTCAGCGGAGAAGGCCGTTATGGCCAGTGGCACTTCCATCAGGTTTTCTTCGACCTTGCGGGCCGTCACCACGATTTCTTCCAGCGCCAGTTCCTGCGCGCGCGCAGGCGTGCCCGAAAGCGCGAGCAACGGAATGGCTGCGGCAAGGGCCGCGCGCAAAAGACGTTCCATCTTAAGTCCCCTCCAAACCAATGCAGCCGTAAGAATAGCCCCGAGCCAGGGCCGCATAACGAGGCTGCGTTTCGCGCCGCAAGCATAACCTACGCGGCGCTTTCAATATACAGTCAGTCAGGTTTCGGCGGCTCTGGCAATCTCCGTTTCGGAGCACTGATCGAAGTGGCGGCAAGGACCGCGCAGGCGTTCCGGTGCGGAGCGGCGAAAACGATGCGTCAGGGCGCCCTGCTCAAAGAGATGGAAGCGGGAGAATGGGCCCTAATGTGGCAGATGCGGAGGGCTACCCCATCTTCATGGTTTCGAAGAAGGCCTTGTTTCTGCGCGTGTCGCGCATCTTGTCGAGCAGGAATTCGGCGGCGGCCAGTTCGTCCATGGGGTGGAGGAGCTTGCGCAGGACCCAGATCTTCTGCATTTCGTAATCTTCAGTAAGCAGGTCTTCGCGCCGCGTGCCTGAGCGGTTGATGTTGATGGCGGGGAACACGCGCTTTTCGGAAATCCGCCGGTCCAGGTGAATCTCGGAGTTGCCGGTGCCCTTGAACTCCTCGTAGATCACTTCGTCCATCTTCGATCCGGTATCGACCAGCGCGGTAGCCAGAATCGTGAGGCTGCCGCCTTCCTCGATATTGCGGGCCGCGCCGAAGAAACGCTTGGGGCGCTGCAGCGCGTTGGCTTCCACGCCGCCGGACAGCACCCGGCCGGATGACGGCGCAACCGTGTTGTAGGCCCGCGCCAGGCGCGTGATCGAGTCCAGCAGTATCACCACGTTGCGGCGGTGCTCGGCCAGCCGACGAGCCTTGTGCAGGACCATCTCCGCCACTTGCACGTGCCGGGTAGCGGGTTCGTCGAAGGTGCTGGACACGACTTCGCCGCGCACGGTGCGCTGCATTTCGGTTACTTCCTCGGGGCGCTCGTCGATTAGCAGCACGATGAGGAAGGTTTCCGGGTAGTTCGCCGCGATCGACTGGGCGATGTTCTGCAGCAGCATGGTTTTGCCAGCCTTCGGCGGAGACACGATGAGTCCGCGCTGGCCCTGTCCCACGGGCGCAACCATGTCAATGATGCGCGAGGTGAGGTCCTCGGTGCTGCCGTTGCCCTGCTCCAGCGTGTAGCGTTCCTTGGGGAACAGCGGCGTGAGGTTTTCGAACAGCACCTTGCCTTGAGAATTGGCCGGCGCCTCGAAATTGATCTGGTGCATCTTCAGCAGCGCGAAGTAGCGCTCGTTCTCCAGCGGCGGGCGCACCAGCGCAGCCAGCGTGTCCCCGGTGCGCAAATTGAAGCGGCGTATTTGACCCGGCGACACGTAGATGTCGTCTGGCCCGGCCAGGTAGGACTCGTCGGCGGAGCGCAGGAAACCGAAACCATCCTGCAATATCTCCAGCGCGCCCTCGGCGTAGATGGAAGCGCCCTTGTCGGCGTGCGCCTTGAGAACCGAGAAGATGATGTCCTGTTTGCGCGCCCGGGCAAGAGTTTCCAGCCCGAGTTCGCGCCCCTGCTCCAGCACCTTGGCGACCGGAAGCTTCTTGAACTCGCTCAGCTTCAGGATTTGGCCCAGTTCGGCGAGTTGCTCGGTGGTGATGGTTTCCTCAGCCGTGAACACCCCTACGTCATCGTGCGGGCGGCGGTCCCGGCGCCGCCCGCGCGGGGCTGCATTGGGGTTTCTGGGACGGTGCGGGCGACGCTGGCGTCCTGTGTTTCCGGCGTAATTTCTCACAGTTTTTCTTCCAGCATCCGCGAAATCTGTTGGCGGGATTGAGCGCCCACCACCTGCATTTCCACCTGTCCGTTCTTGAACAGGATCAGGGTGGGAATGCTGCGAACGTTGTAGCGGAAAGCCGTTTGCTGGGCTTCGTCCACGTTGAGTTTCACGATTTGCAAGCGGCCTTCGTACTCCTGCGCCACCTGCTCCAATACCGGCGCGATCATTCGGCAGGGGCCGCACCACTCCGCCCAGAAATCCACCAGAACCGGTGTTTCACTGCCAAGCACTTCGGATTGGAAATTTTCTTCCGCTACGTGAGTAACGCTCATATAAGGCTCCCCTTGAGAGGCATCAATTGGAGAAGAATTGCTTAGGCGAGGCCCCCTGCCTCCCCCTGAAAAACCTTTGCCCGCTCCGATTGCCGGGAGGGATCTGATAACCGCTGCGCCAACTGCGAAAGGCCACGCGGCCCCCGAAACGATTTCGGGTGCGTGGATGATTCTACATGAAAACTCGCCCAAAGGGATTGCGCGCGCGCCGGCCGTTTTTTGCGCGCCCCGCGCTCGCACTTACAATACGCACCGATTAACCAGTCCAGCCATTGTCCGAAGAACCAATACGTTTCGATTCGCTCGATTTGCCGCCGCCGCTTCGGGAAGGTGTCCGACGCGCCGGTTTCGAAACACTCACTCCCATCCAGGCGAAAGCCCTGCCTGTGGCGATGGCCGGGCGCGATGTGGCGGGTCAGGCGCAGACCGGCACTGGCAAAACTGCGGCGTTTCTGCTGGCGCTGTTCAATCGGCTGTTGCGCAACCCGCCGCCCAAACGCTCCAAGCTGTCCTCGCCGCGCGCCGTGGTGCTGGCGCCCACACGGGAACTCGCCCAGCAGATCGAGCGTGATGCGCAACTGCTGGGCGCCGCCGCCGGCTTGAGCATGATGGTGGTGTACGGCGGCGCGGCGTACAAGTCGCAGCGGGAGCGCCTGAGCCGCGGCACCGACCTTTTAATCGGCACGCCGGGGAGGCTGCTGGACTATTACCGCCAGGGCGTGTTCACGCTTTCTGCGGTTGAAGCGATTGTGGTCGATGAAGCCGACCGCATGTACGACCTGGGGTTTATCCGCGACATCCGCTACGTGATGCGGCAGCTGCCGCCGCGTGAAAAGCGCCTGAGCATGCTGTTCTCGGCCACTCTCGGCTACCTGGTTATGGAACTGGCTACCACGCACCTCAACGAGCCGGACATCGTGCGCATTGAACCGGACAAGAAGGTGGTGGACGAGGTGGAGCAGTGGTTGTATTACCCCTCCAGCGAAGAAAAGGCGCCCCTTCTGGCGGCTCTGCTGTCGCAGGAAGGCGTGGAGCGCAGCATGGTTTTCGTGAATACGCGGCGCGAGGCCGGCCAGTTGGCCCGCTGGCTGGAGGATCGGACACTGAGCGCCCAGCCCATTTCCGGAGATGTGCCGCAAAACCGGCGAATGCGGATGCTCAAGCGCTTCCACGATGGCGACCTGCCGGTTCTCGTCGCCACGGATGTGGCATCGCGCGGCCTGCATGTGCCGGACGTAACTCACGTCTTCAATTACGATCTCCCGCAAAACCCGGAGGATTACGTGCATCGCATCGGGCGCACGGCGCGCGCCGGTGAAATGGGGCAGGCCGTCAGTTTCGCCTGCGAGCACTACGCCTATTCGCTGCCCGAGATAGAGGCCTTTATCGGCCACTCGATTCAGCGCCGTTCCATCGATGCGGATATGCTCGCGCCGTACGTAGGCGCAGGCCCGCCGCGGGCCCGCCGGTACAGCAAATATTCCTCCGCGCTGAAGCGCTCCGCCCGCCGTTCGCGGCGCCGCCGATAGCAACGCGATCGATGCGCGGCGAAACGAGTGGGGATGTTTCCCGCCTTATCGAGCCTGCGGTGCGCCTTGCTCGGGAAGCGGGCAGCATCATTCTTCCGCTGTTTCGCTCGCAACGGCTCAAAGTGAGCTACAAGTCCGACCGCACGCCGGTTACGGATGCCGACCACGCGGCGCACGCGCATATTGTTTCGGGTTTGATGCGCCTTACGCCGGAGATTCCCGTGCTTTCGGAGGAATCGGGGGACGAACTGCATGGCAGGCAGCGCGCGGGCTGGCCGCAGCACTGGCTGGTGGACCCGCTGGACGGCACTCGCGAGTTCATAAGCGGAGGCGATGAGTTCACTGTGAATATTGCGCTGATTCATGCGGACCGGCCGGTTCTGGGCGTGGTGCACGCCCCGGCCAAGGGGGAGATGCACTTCGCCCACCGGGGCGGCGGGGCGTTCTTCAGCCGGCGTGGATTGGATGCCGCCGAAAAGATCGGCGTTCGCCAACCGCCCTCAAGTCCGCTGCGGGTGCTTGCCAGCCGTTCGCATGCCGCCTCGGCTGTCGAGCGCTATGTGGGAGCCATGGGCGTTACACGGCGCCGCGGGGTGGCGAGTTCGCTCAAGTTCTGCCTGATTGCGCGCGGCGAGGCGGACGTGTATCCACGCATGGGGCCCACCTCCGAGTGGGACACTGCCGCCGGGCAAGCGGTGCTGGAATGCGCGGGAGGCGCAGTGACCGACCTCAAAGGCCGCCCTTTTCGCTATCGCAAGCCATCTACCCTGAATCCCCCTTTCATCGCCTGCGGCGACCCCGCCTACGACTGGCTGCAATACCTTTCCTGATTCCCTAGTTGGCCCAGGCGAGGACATCGGGGATGTAGCGGCGCGCTTCCGAGAGGTAGGCCTCGGTCAGTTCGTGAAAGCCGCGGGTCTTGCGGCCCACCGCGTGCCACACGGCGTGGCCGGGCTGCTTGGGCATGTCCAGAAACCTTTGCCAGGGCGCCAGGTACACCGAGGAGAACACCGCTTCCAGCCTTCCGGGTGCCGGATCGTTCAGCGCAGGGATATCCACTACCGTGGATCCGTACTCCGCGAGCGGAATGGGCCGCTGCTCGGGGTAGTCGCGCGAGCCGGTCATCAGCAGTTGGTCGCCGCTGCGCACCCAGCTCAAATCCAGCGCCACCGTCTCGCCGCCACCCGCCGGAGTTTCAGTAATCCGGCCCTCGGAATCGGGCTGAAGAATGACGTGCGAGCCGATCACATTGGGTTCCACTTGGTTGGTTTCACCGGTGAAGGGATTGAGGTACTGCTTGCCGTTGAGGATTTCGCCCGTGTCCGGGTCCTTGAACACCGTCATTACCTTCGACCAGACCTCGTAGCGGTTTTCGCCCAGCCGCGCGAACCGCTTGGTTTCGCATCCTTCGGCAGCGAACAGTACCTTGGGGTTGCGGTCGGGAGTAACAGCCACGTACACGCCGCTCCACCACCAGGGCGCGATGCCGCCTTCCCGGTCGCAACGCACCCGCACGAAGTTGTCGAACAACCGCGCGGAGGTTTCGGACCAGGCATTGCTCAGGTTTAGGTCCAGATCCGGGGAACGGGGCGCATCGCGCTTTGCGCCGGAGGCGGGCGCCTTCTCCTCATTGCCGGGAACGCAAGCGGCGGCGGCGATTCCGGCAAGCGCCAGGGCTGATCCGCCCAGCACATCGCGCCGGCTCAGTTCGCGGTTGGTTGGGGGCATGGGCGTTTCCTCATTTTTTGGCGGGGAGTTTGAAGGGCGCTTATAGTAGCGCGGCGCAAACGAGATGCTTGATGCACGAACGAGCTCCATTCCATATTAAGGCGTTGCACGGGTTCACCGGATCGGTGGGCAATCTCGTGTTCGTGGTGTTCGAGTTGTTCGTGCTGTTTTTCTATCAGCGCGTGGTGGGTTTGGACGGACGCCTGGTTGGGCTGGCCATCTTCATCAGCCTGGTGGTGGATGCCCTGACCGATCCCGTTATCGGCGATTGGTCCGACCGCCTTCGGGCGAGATTCGGACGCAGGCATACGATGATGTTCGGCTCCGTCCTGCCGATGGGGTTGTTCTTCTTTCTGCAATTCATACCGCCGGCGGGCCTTTCGCAGCAGGGCCTGTTTCTGTGGCTGCTGGTCATGTCCGTTGGCGCCCGCGTCATGCTGACCTTTTTCGACGCTCCGGCGGCTGCGGTTACTGCGGAGGTGGCGGTGCGCCCGGCCGACCGCGCGGAAATGGGGATTTACCGGCAGTTGGCGGGATTGTTGGCCTACCTGGGCATCCTGTACCTCGCTTTCAGCGTTTTCTTCGATGCCACCGAGGCTTTTCCGGTGGGGCAGGAGAATCCCGCGGCGTACGCGCCGTTCGGCGCCGCTGCCGCCATCGCGCTGATGGTGTTCATGACGGTGGCGGCGGCGGGAACCTACCGGCACATCCAGCGCTTTGAGAGCAGCCTGCCCCTCCCCTCCCGAACCCGGTTCGACTGGATGAAGACGCTGCGGTCCTGGGGCGAGTTGATTCTCAAGGTGCGCAATACGCGGGCGCTTTTCTGGGGACTGCTGCTGGCCACCACCATGGGATCCTGCTTCCGTTCGCTGAACCTGCATTTCGGGCCGTATCTTTGGGGGCTGACCACCGAGCGGATTCAGTCCTGGCAGCAGGCGGTGCCCTTGGGCATGCTGGCGGCCGCTATCGGCGCCCGGTTCATCGTTACGCGGACCGAGCCGAAATACCTCTATTTGACAGGCTATGCGATCCTGCTTGCGTCCTATGTGGCGCCGCTGTTCCTCACCCTGTTGGGATTGCTGCCCGAATTTGGAAGCGGCGCCCTCGCCAGCATCCTGTTTGGTTTTCAGTTGGCGGCCGGCCTTGGCGCGGGCCTTTTGATGATCTGTTCACTGATCATGTTCGCCGAAACCACCGACGAGTACCGGTTCGTGCGCAATGTCTCGCGCACCGCGCTGATCCTGGGTTTGATTACCTTCGGCAACAAACTCGCCAGCGGCCTGGGCAAGGTGGTGTCGGGCTGGATTCTTGAGTGGGTGGGTTTTCCGGACGTGAAATCCGGCGTGGAGGTGAGCCTGGAGGTGGCGAGCAACCTTGCGCTCTACGCCGGCGTTTTCTGCGCGATTGCCGGTCTGGCCGGCCTGGCGGTCCTGTCCACCTTCCGCCTGACGCGCGCCCGCCATGCGGAAATTGTCGCCGGGCTGCGCGAGCGGGACCGGATGATGGGAACCGGGGCGGCTTAAGGAGGGATAGCGCCTATGCCGATACTTGCGCCGGAACAGGCCCAGCGCGCCGCCGAGCGTCTCGACGAGGCCGAGCGGAGGCGCCGCCAGATGCGCCCCCTTACTTTCGATTATCCGGAGATGGACATGGTCGATGCGCACGCCGTGCAGGATGCGTGGGTGCGCATGAAAGTGGCCCGCGGAGCAAGGATACGAGGGCGAAAGGTGGGGCTTACATCCAAAGCCATGCAACGGGTCATGAACATCGGCGAACCGGACTACGGAACGTTGCTTGACGACATGTTTTTTGACGACGGCGCGCAAATCGAAGCGGCCAGCTTTCTTGATCCGCGCCTGGAAGTGGAGATCGCGTTCGTGCTGAGCCGGCCGCTTGCGGGAGAGAACGTTGCGGTGGAGGAGGCGCTGGCCGCCACCGAGGCCGTGTATCCGTCGCTGGAGTTGATCGCGGCGCGCAGCTACCGGGTCGATCCCGATACTGGACGCACCCGAACGGTAATCGACACCATTGCCGACAACGCGGCCTCCGCGGGCGTGGTCCTGGGCTCCAGGGGCTTCGACCCCGGGGAAGTCGATTTGCCCTGGGCCGGGGGCATCCTGCACCGCAACGGCGAAGTGGAGGAAACCGGTTTGGCGGCTGGCGTTATGGGGCACCCGGCCAATGGCGTGGTTTGGCTGGCGCGCCGGTTTGCGGCCCACGGCATCGCCTTGCAGAAAGGCGACGTAATCCTGAGCGGTTCATTTACGCAGCCGGTGGCGGCGCGCGCGGGCGATGAATTTCTGGCAGACTTCGGACGCTTGGGCAGGATCGAGTGCCGCTTCACCTGAAGCGGAAGCGCAACCATATGAAATTACCCGAGAACGTGTTCAAGCGGAGACTGTCGGAAGACGGCGTGCAGTACGGGCTGTGGCTGGGCCTCAGTTCGCCGATTGCGGCGGAGTTGTGCGCCTGCGCCGGTTTTGACTGGCTCCTGATCGATGCCGAGCATGCTCCCAATGATTACCGGTCGGCGCTGTCTCAGCTTCAGGTTATTGAGGGCGCCGGGACGCAGGCCATCGCCAGGGTGGTGGACGGCAACCCGGCGCGCATTAAGCGCTACCTGGATGCCGGAGTTCAGTCGCTGCTTGTGCCCATGGTCGATACTGCCGAACAGGCCGAGGAACTGGTGGCCGCCGTTCGCTATCCTCCGCGCGGCAAGCGCGGCCTTGCCACATCGATTACCCGGGCATCGCGCTGGACGCAGATTGAGGGCTACGCCAATCAGGCCGACGCGCAGATCTGCCTGATTGTGCAGGCCGAAACCGTTGCCGCGCTGGACAATCTCAAGGCCATTGCCGCTGTGGACGGCGTGGATTCCGTGTTCGTGGGCCCTTCGGATTTGTCGGCGTCCATGGGCTATCTGGGACAGCCCGGTCATCCGGAGGTGCAAGCGGCCATCGCTCAGGCGCTGCGCGATATTGCCGCCTCGGGCAAGGCTCCGGGAACGCTGGCTGGCACGCCGGAAGCGGTTCGCGCCCACACGGCTAACGGCGCCAAGTTGCTCGGGATAGGGAGCGATACCGCCTTGCTGGTGAGCGGCTGCAGGAGTCTGCTGAATTCAGTGGGCGGCTAACAGGAACAGCCTGAACAGCGCGCGGATTTCGTCCAGCGCTTCGGTGAGGGAGTGGCCGGCGCGCAGCAGATGCAAACGCGCCTTGTTGGCGCGCGCGAAGTCGATGCTCCATTCAATCGGCACGATGCCGTCTTCCCAGCCATGGATCACCAACGCCGGCGCGGAAACGGTTTTCTCAAGCGGGGGCCAGCCCGGCACCGCCAGCGCCGGCGCCATCAAAAACAGGCCGGCGGCGGGTTGTTTTTGGGCCGCGGCCACCGCCACATAGCCCCCCATGCTGCTGCCCGCCAGAAGGATGTCCTCGCTGCAATCGCGCATTCGCGCAACGAGTTTTTTCGCCCTTGCGGAGGGGTCGGCCATTCCCCGGTAGTCGATTGAGTCCACCGCAAAACCCAACTCCCGGGCATCTTCCGCCAGCGCCGTGATTTTTGTGCCCCAGGGGCCGCTTTCCTGACCGTGCGAGAACAATACGATGCGCCGGCTCGTCATGAAGAATCAGCCGGAGCTTTCGGCAGGCGGTCGTGATCAAAGAACTCCCGCAGCATTCCGCCCACCACCGGCGTAAAGGCATCCAGAAAACCATGCCCCCAGCCCGGCAGGTCCACCATGCCGCCATTGTTGATCAGGCCGGGCGCGCGGGCGCTCTGCTCCCATAAGTCGTCTTCCGGGTTCAGCACCAGCAGCGGCGCTTCAAGGGCCGGCATTTTCTTCCAAAGCGGATAGTTGAAAGCGGCGCGATGGCCCCACCAGTACTTGTTGCCGCCGCGCAGCGATTCGGTGAAGATGGCCGCCGACTGCTCCAGGCTATGGTGCTGCCGGTGCCAGTGAATGAAGCCCTTCCAGCGCCGCACCAGGTGCGAGCCATCCTCGGCGATCGGTTTGGAAGCGTACATGCTTCGGTGATCCTTCAATTCTTCGTTTGTAAACAGCGGGGCTGATATCATCACCACGTGGCGCACCCTGTCCGGCCGCCGCAAACCCAGTTCCACGGCCGTCTTGGAGCCCGTGTGGTAGCCGATCAGGTCAAACTCATCCAGCCCGAGCTGGTTGGCGACCGCTTCCATGGCATCGGCGTAATCTTCAATTTCCGGCGGCTGATCCGGCGCGTCGGAGGCGCCGAAACCCGGCGTGTCCGGGGCCACCGCCAGCCGGTCGCGCCCCAGTTCCTTGAGCAAACTCTCGTACACCAGCCCCGAATTCGGGCTCATGTGAAAGCACAGCGCAGGCCGCCCGGCTGAACCCGCATCAGAGCCCGCCACGCGCAAATGCACCTGCCCGTGCGGACCATCCACGTACTGCTTGCGAATCATGCCGTATGCCCTCTGGTCAGAAAATCGCAACTACGCCGAAGCGTTTACTACCGGGTAGCAAGGAGCGCCCCAGTACTCACCCGGGTTTTGGATCAAAATATGGATTACACGCGGTGTCAAGTCGCCAAGAATGGCGGTGCCATCGCGGATCTGCTCCCGGTTGACATGGCCGTTCCAGGTGGCGCCGCCGTGGACCAGTTGATTTCGCAGGGTGTAGAGGCGTGAAAGAACGATGGCCAGCACTTTGGCCGTTTCGTTTTTGTCGCCCAGCATCCTAAAGGCCGCATTGTTCGCCCGGTCGAATTTCCGCTTCCATTCCTGTTCATTCCCTTTTCCGCTTTGGTAGTCCCAAAACGCCTGAAAAACGAACTGGTTATTCAACAGCACTCGAATCGGCCCGGAAAATGTGCTCCACACCAGCGTGTGCAGGAGGTTGTCGCTGTCGAGCGACACCAGCTTTTTCAGGAAGCGCCGCAGCATGACTTGCTCCGCTTCATCCCGCTGAAATTCATCGGCGTATGCGGCATTGAGGGCAATCCACAGGAAAATGAACCTTGCATCCTCATCATCTCCGCAAAGCTCGGCCCGCTTCAACCAACTCAATGCCCGATGAACGCGCAGGCCCAATCTGTCAGAGCGATCCTGTGTAATGTGTTCAGCCTGAGCCTTGAGCGCAGCGTAATCGAATTTCATGGTTCGCGAA
>RKRP01000156.1 GCA_007571315.1 Gammaproteobacteria bacterium | reverse complement strand
GCGGCGTTACCCAAACGTGTATTTGGAACCGGGCGCGCTGGGCGCTGAGCGGGCGGAACGAGTGCTGCATGACTACCTGCAGCGCATTCGCTCGGGCGGTGTTATAGAAAAGCTGATCTACGGCTCCGACGGGCCGCAGTTTCCCGGCTACGTCAAGTCGCATCTGGAGGCGTTCGTGGAGGGAATGCAGGAGGTGGGCTATACGACGGACCAGATGCGCCTGATCCTGGCCGGCAATTTCACCCGCGTATTCGGAATGCCGGCAATCATCCTGGAGGGCCAGACATCATGAGCGCGCGCAAAAACAGAACGATTCCGGCATTGCTCGCCGCGCTGTGTTCCGGTTGCGGCGGCGAACAGTCGTCCGAGTTGGCGATGTCCGTGGACCTGTCGGTGACGGTAGCCGCTCCCGAGGCTGTCGATCCGTCGGCCACCGTGCATCTTTCCGCGCATCACGCATGGAGCAACACCGGGGAACTGCGCTATCCGCTGGAAATCGTCGAACGCTTCGAGACGAAGCTTGGCGCCTCGAATTTCAGCTTCGACTATCCGGTCGAACTCGGCGAAGGCCTGGTCGTGTACGCATGGGTGGATGCTGACGGCGACGGAATCCACTGCACGCCCAGGCAACGCGGCGACCTGGCCGATCTTGCGGAGGTCGCGGAATTTCCCTCGCGGCAAGTATCGGTTTCGTTGTTCCTCGACGCGCCTTGCGCCGGCCCGGACTGGTTCTTCCCGGGTCCTGAACCCGCGCCCGCGCCCGGTTCGCAGGAAGGCTCTTCTTAGCTCGCAGCCCGGATTATCGCCGCCGCCGGGCCTTGGTGGCCGGGCCTGCGGTTCGCGGCCGGGAGAAATCGGCCTCCGCTTCCAGCTTGCCGCCCGGGTTTGGATGGGCCGCGGTGAATGCTTCGGCCCAATCGCCCAGGCGCTTGCGGAAGTCCGGCCAGTCGCGCAAATCTTCACGATCCCGGTACATGGCGAAAGGCCGGATAGTGCTTTCGTAGAAATCCACCATCGCGTGAGGGCGGTACTGGGCGGGTTGGTAGCGGTTCCAGTGCCGGACCTGGTCCAGCGGCCGCCGGTAGCGGCGGTCCTGGCTCTTGACCGGGTAGCCTACGGGTATGGTTGCGTAGGCTTTCATCCACGGCGGATAGCCGAGCAGGGCGGAAAGCTCGCGGTTGATGCTGTCCTCGCCGCCGCCGGACAGCCATGCGGACGTAAGCCCCTCGGCGGTCACGCCAAGCTGGATGTTCTGGACCGCCGCGCCCAGCGAGCAAAGGAAGATCGCCTCGTTGTTGTCCTTGTACTCCTGTTCCCATTCCGGGCGGGTGGGCTGCGGAAAGCAGACTTTCCAGCGCGGGTCGCCAAGCGCCAGGATGATCGCCACCGTGTTCTTGAGGTAGTCCTTGCCAACCGCCGGAAAGCCCCTGGCATGTTCGAGCAGCCGCGCGGCCTGCTTGAGAAAAACCTGCCGCACGGCTTCGCGCATGCCCGGATCGTCCACCGTAATGAAGTCCCAGCACTGGCTGTTGGCGCCCGACGGCGCCCAGCGCCCGCAATCGACGATCCGGTCCAGCGCCGCGCGCTCCACCGCCCGCCCGGGTTCGAACTTGCGGGTGCTCCGGCGTTGTTGAATGACGCCTGCAAAATCGGCGCAAGGGAGAGGAGGCTTGTTTTTCATGGCGCTAACGTCCCTTTGCGGCGTGGCGGGCCAGCCGCTGTTTCTCGCGCGCCCAGTCGCGCTCCTGGTCAACGCGCCGCTTGTCGTATTGCTTGCGGCCGCGCCCCAGCCCAATTCGCAGCTTTGCCCTGGGGCCGCCCCAGAAAAGCGCCAGCGGCGCCAGAGTCAGGCCGCGCTGCTGCACCTTGCCGATCAGCCGGTCGAGCTGGTGGCGGCGCAGGAGCAGCTTGCGGTCGCGGGCGGGGACCGGCGCCGGATGGGCGCTGGCGTTCGGCAAGGGCGCGAAATTGGCGCCCGTGAGCCAGGCTTCTCCGCCGCGGATGGCCACATAGGCCTCCACCAGGCTGGCGCGGTTGGCGCGCAGGGCCTTGACCTCCCAGCCGAGCAGGGCGAGGCCGGCATCAAGTTCCTCAAGAATCTCATAGTTCCGGTAGGCCCGCCGGTTGGTGGCGATTCGCCCGGGTTGCGGTTTTTTGGCCATGATGCGTTGAATCGTTGACGGCGCTTCGCCGCCTTTGGGCACGCCGGTAGAATAACGCCGCGGCTCGCCAACGTGGCAGTCCCCGTTCCGGGTTGACGGGATTTTTGCGTTTGCGCGGCGTTTGCGTTGCGCTTGTCGATGCCGTTTATCGACGCGGGGACAATCGGGCGCTGCGCCCGCCGCCTGAAAACGGATGCATGAAATATCAAGAGAGGCCTTGACGGCCAGCGCGCCCCAGCAGGTTTTCGATCTCGTTGCGGCAATTGAGGACTATCCCGCTTTTCTGCGCGGCTGCGCCGGCGCTGAGGTTCACCGGCAGGACGAGAACGAGGCGCTGGCCAGTCTTGACTTAAGGGGAGGCGTGTTCCGGCAGCGCCTGACCACGCTCAACCGCATGCAGCGCCCGCGCCGGCTGGAAATGAACTTGAGCGACGGGCCGTTCAAGCACTTGACCGGGGTATGGCGTTTCGAGCCGGCCGGCGACGGATGCAGGGTGTCGCTTACGGTCCGGTTCGAGTTCAGGAGCAGGGCGCAGGAACTGTTGCTGGGGCGCAGTTTCGAGGCCCTGTGCGACCGGCTTGTTGCGGATTTTCTGAATCGCGCGCGGCGGGCCGGCTCGTCCAATGAGTGACGGGCTGGCCGTTGAGGTGAGCTACGCCGTGCCCGGCGCCCAGAGGGTGCTGGCGCTCCGCGTGCCCCGCGGTTGCACGGCCCGGCAAGCGGCTGCCCTGTCGTGCATGGAGCAGCTTTTTCCGGAAATTGACATTGGCAACTGCCCGCTTGGCGTGTTCGGTGTTGAAGTGGCCGGCAACTACCGGCTCAAGGACGGCGACCGTCTTGAAATCTACCGTCCGCTGGAAAACGATCCGCTGGAAGCCCGCCGCCGCGCCGCCCGTTGAGGAGAAAAGGGGCTTGAAGCCCTCGAAGTCTGAATCAGGCCGTTTCGATTCCGACTTGCTCTTCGCCCCCTTCCTCCGGGAGTGCCGGAGCGCGCGCCAACCGCTTGAGCTGGGCGCGCAGGGATGCGGAACCAAGCTCCAGGGATGTATTAATGCGTCTCCCGAAAGAGAGAGGCGCGCAAAGAGGCGGAATCGAAACGGCCTCCTTCAGTTGCCGGGCGCGCCCATGGTTTCGATGGCGCTCACTCCCTCCTCGGAAAAGCGGACCACCACCAGCCGCCGCTCCCCTTGCAGGGTTCCGTCGGTGAACACGTAGTCCCAGCGGTTGGCGTGGAAGGGATCGTTTACCGTGGGTGTTCCGAGCACATACGCGACCTGCTCCCGGGTCATGCCGATTTCCACCTTCTCGAGGTCGCCGGGATCAACGATGGAGCCTTGGAAAACGCGAACCTTGTAAACGCAACCCGCCAGAACGGCGCAGGCGACCGCCGCCAGGGCCAAGTTTCGGGCTGCCAGGGAACAATGCTTCATCGCGCCGGGGAGTATAGCCTGCCCAGCCCCAGGGCATTGCGCGAATTAGCCCGGAAGCGCAAGGGCTCAGTGGCGCTTTCGCATGTGCTCGGGGGACGGCGCCGAGGGCGTGACGCGCAGACAGCGCTGTGCTCAGCGGCGTTTTCGGACGTACAGGACGAGGCTGTGGTCGATCAGCTCGCAGCCCGCCGATTGGGCGATTTCCTCCTGCAGCCGCTCAATGTCCTCATTCACAAACTCCATTACCTCTCCGGTTTCCACACAAATCATGTGGTCGTGATGCTCGCCCGAGTCAAGTTCGAAAACGGAATGGGCGCCCTCGAAGTTGTGCCGGTTCACCAGGCCCGCCTGCTCGAACTGCGTCAGCACCCGGTAAATCGTCGCCAGCGGAATTTCATCGTCGTTTTTGATGAGCTGCGCATAGATGTCGTCGGCGCTGAGATGGCGCTCGCTGCTTTGGGCGAGCAGCCGGAAAATGCTCAGGCGCGGCTGGGTAACCTTCAGGCCGGCCGCCCTGAGGTTCTTTCTCGGAACGCTTCTTTTCATTTCTATTTCTCCGCAGCTTCCGCGCTCCCGCGCCGGCCTTCCTGCCCCGATTGCCAGGCGCGGCCGTTGGCCAGCATTTCCTCGGCGTGCGCCAGCGTGCGCGGCGTAATTTCCATGCCTCCCAGCATACGCGCAACCTCGCGCACACGCTCGCTTTCCTCCAGTTGAGTGGATACCGTTTGCGTGCTTCCGCCGCAAACCACCTTGCTTACGCGGACCTGCCGGTTCGCCTGGCTGGCCACCTGCGGCAGGTGGGTCACGCACAGCACCTGGCCGCGTTGCGCGAGTTCCGCCAGCCCGGCCCCGACCACCTCGGCCACCCGGCCGCCAATCCCGGAATCGACTTCGTCGAAGATCATGGTGGGCGGCTGACGCGCGCTGGCGGCGGCCAGTTGTATCGCCAGCCCAATCCGGGCCAGTTCGCCGCCCGAAGCGCAGCGCGCCAGCGGGCGCGGGGCCTGCCCGGGGTTCATGGCAACGAAAAACTCCAGCTTGTCCCGTCCGCGCCGCCCGACCCCGGGCGCCTGGCCAAGTTTCACCAGCAGGCGCCCGCCTTCCATGGCCAGCCCCTGCATTCGTTCCGACACGGCCTCGGCAAATTCCCCGGCGGCGCGGGCGCGTTTCGTGGAAAGAGTCGAGGCCAGCGCCTCGGTTTTTTCGCCCAGGGCGTCGCGGCGCGCCTGCGCGGAGGCGAGCTGCTTGCTCAGGTTCTCCAGTCCCGACAATTCAGCTTTCAGTTGATCCGCCAGAGCGGGGAGTTCTTCCTGCGTTCTCCCATGCTTGCGGGCCACCGACAGCAGTGCCTGGCGGCGCTGCTCAATCTCATTCAGGTTGCCGCCGCCCTCATCAAGGTCCGCGCAAACGGGGCGTATCGCCGCCACCGCTTCTTCCACCAGCACTTCGGATTCCGCAAGCATGCGCACGGCCTCGCCCAACCGCGGCTCGAATTCCGCTACTTCTTCCAGTTCCTGCCGCGCCGCGGCCAGCGCGCCGCCGGCCGGGCGCTCGCTGTCGCTCAGCGACTCAAGCGCGCTGTTTGCCGCGTCAAGCAGATTGGCGCGGTTGGCCAGCCTCAGGCGCTGCCGGTTCAGTTCTTCCAGCTCGCCGGGCTGAGGATTCAGCGCGTCCAGTTCACTTATCCAACTGCCTAGCAGTTCCATGCGGCCGGCGCGCTCCGCGGACTGGCGCTCAAGGGCTTCAAACTCGCGCCTGGCCTTTTGCAGGGCGGCGAACTGTTCCGACATCTCATGCGCGGACTCGATCAGCCCGGCGTATTCATCCAGGATCGCCAGTTGCGCGCCGGCGCGCAGCAGCGCCTGATGGGCCTTCTGCCCGCAGATATCCACCAGGCAGGCCCCAATCTCGCGCAGTTGCCGGGCGGGCACCGGCACGCCGTTGAGGGAAGCGCGCGAGCGGCCGTCGGCGCGCACCACTCTGCGCATGATGCATTCGTCCGTCAGTTCGTATTCCGCCGCCCATTCGGGCAGAGGCGCCCCTTCGGGCACTTCAAAACAGGCGGTTATGTCCGCTTCCCGGGTTCCCGCGCGCACCTGCCCGGCAGCGGCGCGCTCGCCGGCAACCAGCGCCAGCGCTCCCACCAGGATGGATTTTCCCGCCCCGGTTTCGCCGGTCAGGGCGGTGAAACCGGGCTCCATGTCCAGTCGGACGGTATCGACCACTGCCAAATTGCGGATCGCCAGGTGGGTCAGCATCGTCTTGACTTTGGCCAGGCGCTAGCCGGAGTTCTGCGTGGCGGGGCCCTTGCCCCAGTTCAGTTTCTCCCTGAGCATCGAAAAATAGTTGTAATCGGAAGGATGGATCAGGTTGAGCCTGCTTGACGAGCGCGAAATGCGCAGTGTTTGCCCATATTCCAGGATGCCCAAGTCGATGCCGTCGCAGGTTACAGCCGCGCTTGCTCCGGCGTTTGCGGGAATGGAAAGAGCCAGCTTGGCGCTTCCGGGTATCACCAGCGGCCGGTCGTCCAGCTTGTGCGGGCAGATGGGAACCATCACTGTGGCATCCAGGCGCGGATCAACGATCGGCCCGCCGCAGCTCATGGCGTAGGCGGTGGAGCCGGTGGGAGTGGCGGCGATGAAGCCGTCGCCGCGGTGCGTGGCGATGTGGCGCCCGTCCACAGTGGTGGAAAGCTCCAGGATGCGCGCGCCGCCGCTGCGGTGCGCAACCACATCGTTAAGCGCGGCGGCGCGCAGGCCCCGTCCCTTGCGCCGCGTCATCCGGGCGCTCAGCAGCATGCGCTTCTCGCAGGTGTATTGACCGCCGAGCAGCGAGGCCAGTTCCGATTCGAAACGCTGCTTGCTCAGATCCGCCAGAAAGCCCAGCCGGCCCAGGTTCACGCCCAGCAGCGGCTTGCCGTGCTTCACCGCGGCCTGCGCCGCGCGCAGCATGGCGCCGTCGCCGCCCACCACGATGAGCAACTGCGCTTCCTTGAGCGTCGAAAAGCTGTCCGGGCCGTTGGCGAGAGCGGCGGCGCATCCCAGCCTGCGGAGGTGGGCGGCCAGTTCAGCGGCGGCTTGCGCTATGGCTCCTGGCCCTTCGCGCGCCAGTATCGCCACTCGCTGGAATTCGGTCTGCTGCATTTGCGGGCTCTTACTGCCGGTTTGCCGGCTCCGGGCGGCAGCCGGCCCCACCTTGAAAAAATGGAATGATGCACCATAGTACCCCGGCATGAAAAAGGAAGAAACCGAGACCGCCGCCGCTCTGGACAGGGACGAGGCCGGCGGTGTTGCCGAACCGTCGGATTCCGCGGGCATCGCGGGCGCCGCGCAACGCATCCAGGACCTTGAGGCCGCGCTTGCCGAACAGCGCGAGGCGCGCCTGCGGGCGGCCGCCGAGGCCGAGAACATTAACCGCCGGGCGCAGAAGCAGGTTAGCGAGGCCTACGGGCGCGGCCAGCGCCAGATTGCGCGCGAGCTGCTGGCCGCGATTGATAGCCTGGAGCTGGGGCTTGACGCCTTGGACGCGGCCAGCGCCGCAGACTTAGCGGAAGGCCAGCGCGCTGTTCTGCGCCAATTGCTCAAGGCGCTGGGGCAGTTTGGGGTGGAAGCCGTGGAGCCGCAGGGGCAGCCTTTCGACCCCGAACGGCACGAGGCGGTGGGGATGCAGCCCTCCGACGCGGTTGAGCCGCAAAGCGTCCTCTCGGTAATGCAGAAGGGTTATCTCATGCAGGGCCGCTTGCTTCGGGCGGCCCGGGTGGTGGTTTGCTCCGGCCCGCCCGGCAGCTCGCCCGATGCGGAGGAGCCGGCGTCCGGCGAGGCATCCGGCGAAAGCGCATGAGAAGCCTATTGAATTGCGCCTCCCAAGCCCTCATATCGGCCACTAGCAAGCGGAACACGCGCAGTTTTTATTGAGGAATACGCATGGGCAAGATGATCGGCATTGACCTGGGAACCACCAATTCCTGCGTTGCCGTTATGGAAGGCAAGCAAGGCAGGGTTATCGAAAATTCCGAGGGCGACCGGACCACGCCGTCGATCGTGGCTTTCGCCAAGGACGAGCAGGTCCTGGTGGGCCAGTCGGCCAAGCGCCAGGCCATTACCAACCCCACCAACACGCTTTACGCCATCAAGCGCCTGATTGGGCGCCGCTTCAGGGACGAGGTGGTTCAGCGCGATGCCGGACTGGTGCCCTACAAACTGGTGGAGTCCGACAACGGCGACGCCTGGGTGGAGATCAACGGGCGCAAGATCGCGCCGCCGGAAATTTCCGCGCGCGTGCTGCAGAAGATGAAGAAGACCGCCGAGGATTACCTGGGCGAGGAAGTGGCCGAAGCCGTGATTACGGTGCCGGCCTATTTCAACGATTCGCAGCGGCAGGCCACCAAGGATGCCGGCAGGATAGCCGGGCTTGAGGTCAAGCGCATCATCAACGAGCCTACCGCGGCCGCTCTGGCCTACGGGATGGGCCAGCAGCGGGGCGACCGCAAGATCGCGGTTTATGACCTGGGCGGCGGCACTTTCGACATTTCGATCATTGAGATTGCGGAAATTGACGGCGAGACCCAGTTCGAGGTGCTGGCCACCAACGGCGACACCTTCCTCGGCGGCGAGGACTTCGACAACCGCCTGATCGATTATCTGGCCGGCGAGTTCGAGAAGGAGCAGGGCGTGAACATCCGCAAGGATCCGCTGGCCATGCAGCGCCTCAAGGAGGCCGCCGAGAAGGCCAAGATTGAGCTTTCCTCGCAGCAGCAAACTGAAATCAACCTGCCGTTCATCACCGCGGACGCGGCGGGCCCCAAGCACATGAATATCCGCCTGACCCGGGCCAAGCTGGAAGCCCTGGTGGAGGACCTCATCGCCCGCACTATCAAGCCCTGCCGCACGGCGCTGGGCGATGCCGGCCTTTCGGTGGCCGACATCAGCGACGTGATTCTGGTGGGCGGCCAAATCCGCATGCCCAAGGTGCAGGAAGCGGTGCGCGATTTCTTCGGCCGCGAGCCGCGCAAGGACGTGAATCCCGACGAGGCGGTGGCCCTGGGCGCCGCCATTCAGGCCGGCGTGCTGTCGGGCAGTGTAAGCGATGTGCTGCTGCTGGACGTAACGCCGCTATCTTTGGGCATTGAGACGCTGGGGCAGGTTATGACCCGCCTCATCGACAAGAACACCACCATTCCCACGCGCGCCAACCAAGTGTTCTCCACCGCCGAAAACGGCCAGTCGGCCGTGACCATTCACGTGCTGCAGGGCGAGCGCGAGCGCGCCGCGGACAACAAGTCGCTGGGGCGCTTCGACCTCACCGACATCCCGCCGGCCCCGCGCGGGGTGCCGCAAATCGAGGTTACTTTCGACATTGATGCCAACGGCATTCTGAACGTGTCCGCCAGGGACAAGGCCACCGGCCGCGAACAGAAGATCGTCATCAAGGCGTCCAGCGGCCTCTCGGACAAGGAAATCGAGCGCATGGTGCAGGATGCCGAAACGCACGCCGAGGAAGACCGCAAGTTCCGCGAACTGGTGGATGCGCGCAACCAGGCCGACTCGCTGGCGCATTCCAGCGAGAAGGCGCTTGCGGACCTGGGCGGCAAGGTGGAGCCGGAAGAGCGCGCCCGCATTGAATCGGCGGTTGCCGATTTGAGGATGGCGCTCAAGGGCGACGACAAGGACGCGATCGAAGCCAAGAGCCGCGCGCTTTCCGAAGCGGCGGCGGGCCTGGCGCAGCGCGTTTACCAGGAGCAGGCGCAGGCGGCGGAGAACGCCGGGGAAGCGGATTCCGGCGCGGACGACAACGGCGCTGATGTAACCGATGCCGAGTTCGAAAGCGTAACGCCGGAGGATCAGAAGAAATCCGCCTAGCCCCCATGTGCCGCCCAGTCTCCGCGCTCCGCGCAGAAGCGCCTGCTTGCCGCCTGCTTGCTGCCCCCTCCTCCCGGGAGACGCATGAATACATCCCTGTAGCTCATTCCGGCACCCGTATGCGCCCCGCTATTGGCGCGCACTCCAGCGCTCCCGGAAGAAGGGGGCAGCAAGCAGGCGGCAAGCAAGCGCCATAGTTGGATGGCGGAGCGGGACTACTACGAGGTCCTGGGCGTGGACCACAACGCCTCGGATGCGGATGTCAAGAAGGCGTACCGCCGTCTCGCCATGCGCTACCACCCGGACCGCAACCCCAACCAGAGCGAGGAGGCCGCCAACCGCTTCAGGGAGGTTCAGCGCGCCTACGAGGTTCTCAGCAATGCCGAAAAGCGCGGCGCCTACGATCAGTTCGGCCATGCCGGAGTGGATGCCAGCAGCGGTTCTGCGGGGGGCGATCCCTTCAGCAGCATATTCGGCGACATTTTCGGCGAAGTTTTCGGATCCCGGCGGGGCGGGGGTGGCCAGCCGCGCCAGGGCGCCAACCTGCGCTACCGGCTGGAGATCGGCTTCACCCAAGCCATCTTCGGCGATACGGTGCGCATTACGGTCCCGCGCGCCGCGGCCTGCTCCACCTGCTCCGGGTCGGGTGCCCGGCCGGGCACCGGAACCAGCACCTGCGGGCGTTGCGGCGGCAGCGGCCAAACGCAGATCCGTCAGGGCGTTTTCGCCATAAGCCAAACCTGCGGCGCTTGCGGCGGCGAAGGGCGGGTGGTTTCCAGCCCCTGCGCGGACTGTTCCGGCAAAGGCGCCGTTCGCAAGACTGAGGAAATATCGCTGAAAGTGCCGCCGGGAGTCGATACCGGCGATCGCTCGCGGATTCGCGGAAAAGGAAACGCCGGCCCGCGCGGCGGCCCGCCCGGCGACCTGATTGTGGAAATGCAGGTGCGCGCGCACCCCCTGTACGAGCGCGAGGGCGCCAACCTGCATTGCCGCTTTCCAGTAAGCTTTGCCACCGCAGCTTTGGGGGGAGAAGTGGAGTTGCCCACGTTGACCGGCCCGGTAAAACTGAAGGTGCCTTCAGGCACGCAGTCCGGGCACACCTTCCGCCTGCGCGGCCGCGGGGTGAAGCCGGCTCGGGGGGGGCGCAGCGGCGACCTGTACTGCCACATCGAAGTGGAAACTCCGGTGGGTTTGAGCCGCAAGCAGCGGCGCCTGCTTGAAGAGTTCTCTCGCGCGAGTGGCCGCGCCGGCGACCGGCAGCATCCGCGCGCCGCCAAATGGCGCGACTGGGCCGCCAGCCAGCCCGCCGAATCGGAGCGCAAAAGCTCATGAAAATCAGCCTGCTGGGCGCCAGCGGCCGCATGGGACGGGAGTTGCTGGCGCGGGTGGCATCCGCTGCCGACCTTGAGTTGACCGGCGCCCTGGCGGCGCCGGACGACCCCTGGATCGGCCAGGATGCAGGCTTGGCTGCGAATCTTCCCGAAGCCGGCGCGCGGGTAACGAGCTCCCCCGAGGAAAGCATCGCCGGAGCGGATGTGGCCGTGGATTTTTCCGCGCCGGCGGTTACCGCCAGCATCGCCGCGGCCTGCGCGGAGGCCGGCTGCGCCCTGGTGGAGGGCGTAACCGGGATTGCCGCCAAAGGTCAGGCCGCCCTGGAGCGCGCCTCGCGCCAGACGGCAGTGCTTCAGGCCAGCAACATGAGCCTGGGCGTGTTCGTGCTCAATGAGTTGCTGCGCATTGCCGCGCAACGCCTGGGAGAGGATTACGACCTGGAGATCATCGACATTCACCATCGCGGCAAGGCCGATGCCCCCTCGGGAACCGCGCTGCAGCTGGGCCGCGCGGCGGCGGCGGCGCGCGGCCGGGAGTTTGCGGACGTTGCGGAGTTTCAGCGCCACGGCCAAACGGGCGCCCGCCGGAAGGGAGCGATCGGGTTCAGCGCCGTGCGCGGCGGCGGGTTTTCCGGCAATCATTCGGTAATCCTGGCTGGCAACGACGAGGCGCTCGAATTGCGCCACCAGAGTTTGAGCCGGGGCGTGTTCGCCGCCGGGGCCTTGCGGGCCGCGCGCTGGCTGGCCGGGCAACCGCCCGGAATGTACGATCTTTCCTCCGTAATGGCGCCTTCGGAATGACTCCCGCGGTGCTGGCCTTGGCGGGCGGGGCGGTGTTTCGCGGCTGGTCGGTCGGCGCTGAAGGCGAGGGCCGGGGCGAGGTGGTTTTCAACACCGCTATGACCGGCTACCAGGAAATCCTTACCGATCCCTCGTACTGCCGCCAGATCGTTACGCTCACCGTTCCCCATGTGGGCAATACCGGCGCCAACCGGGAGGACTACGAGTCCAGCCGCGTTTTCGCCGCCGGGCTGGTGATTCGCGATTTGCCGGTCACGGAAAGCAATTGGCGCAAGGACGCCGCCTTTTCCGACTTTCTTCAAAGCGAAGGCGTGGTGGCGATAGCCGGCATCGACACGCGCCGCCTTACGCGCATTCTGCGTGAGCAGGGGGCCCAGCAGGGCTGCATCCTGACGGGCGAGGACCGCGGCGAAGAAGCGGTGGCGCAGGCGCGGGCGGCGCCGGGGATGGCGGGGATGGACCTGGCGCGGGTCGTGAGCGCTGCCTCGGCCTACCAGTGGCCGGAAGGCTCCAGCGATCCGGCGGTGGACTGGATGATGGAGGCCGGAGAACCGAAATTCGAACGGATCGTGGCTTACGATTACGGCATCAAGCGCAACATTCTCCGCTCGCTGGCCCGCCTGGCGCGCCGCGTGACGGTGCTGCCGGCCGAAGCGCCGGCAGCCGAGGCCCTCTCGCTAAAGCCGGACGGCATCTTCCTGTCGAACGGGCCGGGCGATCCCGAGCCATGCGGCTACGCCATCAAGGCGGCGCGGGAAATCCTGGCCGCCGGCACGCCGATTCTGGGCATTTGCCTCGGCCACCAGATTCTGGGCCTGGCCTGCGGCGCCCGCACTGTCAAGATGAAATTCGGCCATCATGGCGCCAATCATCCGATCGTGGATTTGGACACCGGCGAAGTGGCGATCAGCAGCCAGAATCACGGTTTTGCCGTGGATGAGGACAGCTTGCCCGATTGCCTGCGCGCCACCCACCGCTCACTGTTCGACGGCACCCTCCAGGGCCTGGCCCATCGCAGCCGCCCTGCGATCGGCTTTCAGGGCCATCCGGAAGCCAGCCCCGGCCCGCACGACTTGGGCTACGCCTTCCGCCGCTTCGCCAGCATAATGGAACGCCATGCCTCGCAGGGATGATATTGAAAGCGTGCTGATTATCGGCGCGGGGCCAATTGTGATTGGCCAGGCTTGCGAATTCGATTATTCGGGCGTGCAGGCTTGCAAGTCGCTGAGGGAGGAGGGCTACCGCGTAGTGCTGGCCAACTCCAATCCGGCCACCATCATGACCGACCCGGACACCGCCGACGCCGTGTATATCGAGCCGGTCAACGCCCGGTCGCTGGCTGCGGTGATTGCGCGCGAGCGTCCCGATGCGCTGCTGCCCACCATGGGCGGGCAGACGGGGCTGAACGTGGCCCTGGAACTGGAGCGCGAAGGCGTGCTTGAGCAATCCGGCGTGGAGCTGATTGGCGCCCGCGGCGATGCGATCGACAAGGCCGAGGACCGGGAGCGATTTCGCGACGCCATGCTCTCGATAGGGCTGGAAACGCCGCGCTCGTGGATGGTGCGCAGCGTGGCTGAAGCGAACGAAGTGATTTCCGAAATCGGTTATCCGGCGATCATCCGGCCCTCCTTCACCCTGGGCGGCGTGGGCGGTGGCATCGCCCGTGGTCACAAGGAGTTCCAGCGCGCCATGGCCCGCGCGCTGGACGCTTCGCCCAGCCACTCCGCTCTGGTGGAAGAGTCGGTGCTCGGCTGGAAGGAGTTCGAGATGGAGGTGGTGCGCGACCGGCGCGACAACTGCATCATCGTGTGCTCGATCGAGAATGTGGATCCGATGGGCATACACACGGGCGATTCGATTACCGTGGCCCCCGCGCTCACGCTCACCGACAAGGAGTACCAGCGCATGCGCGACGCATCGATCGCGGTGTTGCGGGAAATCGGCGTGGATACCGGCGGCTCCAATGTCCAGTTCGCGATTCATCCGGGCGACGGCCGCATGGTGGTTATCGAGATGAACCCCCGGGTGTCGCGCTCGTCCGCTCTGGCCTCCAAGGCTACCGGCTTCCCCATCGCCAAGGTGGCCGCCAAGCTGGCCATCGGCTATACGCTCGACGAGTTGCGCAACGAGATTACCGCCGGGCTTACTCCGGCGTCGTTCGAGCCGGCCATCGACTACATCGTGACCAAGGCGCCGCGCTTCGCCTTCGAGAAATTTCCCCGAGCCGATGCCCGCCTCACCACCCAGATGAAGTCGGTGGGCGAGGCCATGGCGCTGGGCCGCACTTTCCAGGAATCTTTGCAAAAGGCGCTGCGCAGCCTGGAAATCGGCATTGACGGCTTATGCGAACGGGTGGATGCGGCGGAGCCACAGGCGCGCCAGAGGGTAAGCGAGGAGTTGCGCCTGGCGGGCGCGGAGCGCCTGCTGTTTGTGGCCGACGCCTTGCGCCTGGGCATGAGCGAAAGCGAAGTGGCGACGCTGTCCAGCATCGACCCGTGGTTCGTGGGCCAGATTGCCGATCTGGTGCGCGAGGAAGCAAGAGTGCGGAAAGAAGGCTGGGAGGGGTTGAGCGAAGACCGATTGCGGCTGCTCAAGCGCAAGGGATTTGCCGACAGCCGCCTGGCGCGGCTGCTGGGCGCGGCCGAACGGGAAGTCACCCGGCGGCGGCGGGAAGCGGGCGTTGCGCCGGTGTTCAAGCGCGTGGACAGCTGCGCGGCGGAGTTTCCCACCTCCACGGCGTATATGTATTCCACCTACGAGGAAGAGTGCGAGGCGGCGCCTTCCAGCCGGCCCAAGATCATGATTCTCGGCGGCGGGCCCAACCGCATCGGCCAGGGCATTGAGTTCGACTATTGCTGCGTGCACGCCGCGCTGGCGCTGCGCGAAGCCGGGTTCGAGACGATCATGGTGAACTGCAATCCCGAAACCGTTTCCACCGATTACGACACCTCCGACAAACTGTACTTTGAACCCCTTACGGTGGAAGACGTTATGGAGGTCGTCGAGCGCGAGAAGCCCAGGGGCGTGATCGTGCAATATGGAGGGCAGACGCCGTTGCGCATCACCCGGGAGCTGGCCCGGGTCGGCGCGCCGATTATCGGCACGCCGCCGGATGCCATAGACCGGGCGGAGGACCGCGAGCGCTTCAAGCACCTGCTGGCGGAACTGGGGCTCAGGCAGCCTGAGAACCGCACCGCACGTTCCGTGGGAGAAGCCGTGAAGCTGGCGCGCGAACTCAAGTATCCGCTCATGCTGCGGCCCTCCTATGTGCTGGGCGGGCGCGCCATGGATGTGATCTACAGCGAGGAGGAGTTGCTGCGCTACATGAGCGAGGCGGTGGCCGTGTCCAACGAAAGCCCGGTGCTGCTGGACGAGTTTCTGCCCCGAGCCGTGGAGTTCGATGTGGATGCCATCTACGACGGCGAGCGCGTTCTGATTGGCGGAATCATGGAGCATATCGAGCAGGCCGGCGTGCATTCCGGCGACTCGGCCTGCTGCCTGCCCCCGGCAACCGCCGCCGAAGATGTGCAGGACGAACTGGCGCGCCAGTCCAAAATGCTGGCCCGGGCCCTGGGCGTGCGCGGCCTGATGAACGTGCAGTTCGCGCTTCAGGATGGCGACATCTACGTTCTGGAGGTGAATCCGCGGGCCTCGCGCAGCGTGCCCTATGTGTCCAAGGCGGTGGGAACGCAGCTCGCCAAGGTGGCGGCGCTGGTGATGGCGGGCCGCGCGCTGGACGAGCAGGGCATAGGCGATCCGCCGCGGCCCGCCTATTTTTCGGTGAAGCAGTCGGTATTTCCGTTTTCCCGCTTTCCTGGCGCGGACCCCATCCTGGGCCCGGAAATGAAATCGACCGGCGAGGTGATGGGCGTGGGCGGCAGTTTCGCGGAAGCCTACGCCCGCGCCCAGGAAGGCGCCGGCGTGGCTCTGAAGCGCGGCGGCGCGGCCCTGCTGTCGTTGCGCGATGCCGACAAGCAGGCCTCCGTGGACCTGGCGCGGATGCTCCAGGCCAAGGGCTTTGAGCTGGCGGCGACCCACGGCACGGCCAGCTTTCTGGCCCGGCATGGCGTGTCCTGCCGGCGCATCAACAAGGTGCGCGAAGGCCGCCCGCACATCGCGGACCTGATCGGCAGCAATGAGGTGGACCTTATCATTAACACCAGCGAAGGCCGCGCCGCCATACTTGAATCTCACGAAATCCGTTCCGAAGCCGTGCGCAACAACGTTACGTATTTCACCACCCTGGCCGCCGCGGAAGCCGCCTGCCAGGCTATCGACCATTTCGGCTCAGGCGCCGTATCAAGGCTTCAGGATCTGCACGAGACCATGGCGGCATGACCCAGGTTCCCATGACCCGCGCAGGCGAGCGCGCCCTGCGCGAAGAGCTCAAACGCCTGAAAAACGAGGAGCGGCCGCGGCTGGCGCGCGCCATTGGCGAGGCTCGGGAGCATGGCGATTTGCGCGAGAACGCCGAGTATCACGCCGCCAAGGAGCAGCAGGGGCTGGTGGAGGCGCGCATCCGCGATATCGAAGGCCGGCTGGCGCACGCGCGCGTTATCGACGTGGCGCGCGTGCCTCGCGACGGCCGGGTGGTGTTTGGCGTAACGGTGGAATTGCAGCAGCTCGACGGGGAGGAGCGGGTTGAGTACCAGATTGTGGGCGAAGACGAGGCCCGGGCGCGGGACGATGCCATTTCCTTTGTCTCGCCCATGGCCCGGTCGCTGATCGGCAAGTACGAGGGCGACGAGGCGCAATTAAGCGCTCCCGGCGGCCTGAGGCGCTTCGAAATCCTCTCCGTGCGGTACGAGTAGCCGCCCCGCATAGCCTGGGCATCGAGCACGCTGCCCCGCCACTTGCTGAGTTCGCGCGGGTTGCCCCTCCTCTCGGCGGGGACGCATGAACCCCTGTTGAAATATGCGGGTCAGGCGCTCCAGGGTCAGCGCGGTCTGGGCCTGCGGGCCGTCTGCCGTCCCATACGGGAATGATTGGTGCGCATGTTTTGAAAAATTGGCCACTATATGTGCCTTTTTTCGCTTATTATTGGCTATCATGTATGCCAGATTACTTCCAACTCCTGTTCAGTCCGCTTTTCTGTTTGGCCCTCGGGGAACCGGAAAATCCACATGGCTGCGCCAGCGGTTCCCGGACGCTGCGTACTACGACCTGCTGGATACCGGCGAGGCCTTGCGGCTGGCCAAGGACCCGGGCGCGCTGTACCGGGAACTTTCATTGCTCCCGGCCGGAAGCTGGGCCGTCATCGACGAAGTGCAGAAAGCCCCGGAGCTGCTGGACGAAGTGCATCGCCTGATTGAGCGGCGCGATTTGCGCTTTGTTCTGTCCGGTTCCAGCGCCCGTAAACTGCGCCGGGGCGGCGTGAATCTTTTGGCAGGCCGGGCGGTCACTACCGCTATGTTTCCGCTGGCATCCGCGGAGGTTTCGTTCAATGTGGACCTTGGCAAGGCGCTTCGCTTCGGCATGCTGCCCATGGCCGTGGAGGGCGGCAATCCGGGCGAATACTTGCGCAGTTATGCGGACACCTATCTGGCGCAGGAGGTGCGGGCGGAAGCGCTTACGCGAAACGTCGGCGCCTTCGCGCGTTTCCTGGAAATCGCCGCGCTCCGGAACGGACAGCCGTCCAACGCCACCAATATTGCCCGGGAGGCTGGCGTGCATCGCCGCACCGTGGAGAGCCACTTCCAGATTCTTGCCGACACGCTTCTGGGCTATTGGCTGCCTGCCTGGAAACTCAAACCCGCCACCCGGCAGGTGGCGCGAAGCAAGTTCTACTTTTTCGATTGCGGCGTTGCCCGGGCGCTCACCGGCCGGCTGCCCTATCCGCCCACGCGCGAAGAACTGGGCGCCCAGATGGAAACCTTCGTGCTCAACGAGATTCGCGCCTACCTTTCGTACTCGAAGCTGGACTACCGCATGCACTACTGGCGCACCTACGACGGCGCGGAAGTCGATGCGCTGCTGGAAACGGCGAGCGGCTTTCTGGCGTTGGAAATCCAGGCGGCGACCCGGTGGGAAAAGCGCTACAACCGCGGCCTGCTCAGGCTCAGCGAGGCGCTGGGCTCCCGGAAAACCACCTGCCTGGGCGTATGCGCCGCACAACGGCCGGCCCGCTGGGGCAATGTGCTGGCGCTGCCAGCGCTGGATTTTTTGAAGCGCCTGTGGGCGGGCGAGCTGATACGCTGAGCGGCATGAAAGCGAAGGGCTGGGCAGATTACTGGACGCGCCGCGCCAAAGCTGAGGGATGGCGCTCCCGGGCGGTTTTCAAGCTGGCTGAACTGGACCGCCGCGACCGGCTTTTCAGGCGCGGCGGGCGCGTGGTGGACCTGGGCGCGGCGCCCGGGGGGTGGAGCCAGTACGCGGCCCGCAAGGTGCTGCCGGGGGGCAGGGTGGTTGCTGTTGATATAGAACCGCTAGAGCCGATTGCCGGGGTGCATGCGCTGCAGGGCGACGTGACCCGCGAGGCGGTGCTGGAGCAGGTGCGCGATGCCCTCGGCGGGTCTGCCGATGCAGTGATTTCGGACCTGGCGCCGCGCCTTGGCGGGAACCGCGATTTCGACCAGGCCCGGTCGATGGAACTGGCTGCCCTGGCCCTGGATGCGGCGCTGGCCCTGCTGCGGCCTCAAGGGGCGTTCGTAACCAAGCTCTTCCAAGGCGCCGGGTTCGAGGAATTTGTGGCCGAAGCCCGCCGCCGCCTGGCGAAAGCGCGCCTTCGCACGCCCGCCGCATCCAGGCGCGCCAGCCGCGAAACCTACCTGACGGGCCGCGCTTGAAGATATTAGGGAGCATCCTCAAATCAGGGGGAGCGGGCGCTTTGGTACAATCCGGTGCGGATGATGAACAAACTGACCAAGAACCTCTTTTTGTGGCTGGTGATTGCGCTGGCCCTGATGCTGCTGCTCCGGCCTCTGAACAACAGCACCGCGCCTGCGCAAGAGCTCCATTTCTCGGCATTTGTGGAAATGGTCCGCAACAGCGGGGTGCGCGAGGTTGAAATACTCGAAAACCGCACCATCCGGGGCGAGCAGACCAGCGGCGAGAAATTCGTTACCTACAGCCCGCCGTCCACCGACAACTCGGAACTGGTGCGCGAGCTCACCAATAACGGCGCGGTGGTGCGTTCTCCCAAGCCGAAGTCGGAGAGCGCCTGGCTGTCCTTCCTTCTCAACCTGCTCCCGTTTCTGCTGCTGATTGGCATTTGGCTGTACTTCATGCGGCAGATGCAGGGCGGCGTGGGCGGCCGCGGCGGCGCCCTGTCGTTCGGCCGCAGCAGGGCTCGCCTGCTCAATCCGGACCAGACGCCGGTCACCTTCGAGGACGTGGCGGGCGTGGAGGAGGCCAAGGAGGAAGTGGGCGAGGTGGTCGAGTTCCTCAAGGACCCATCCAAATTTCAACGCCTGGGCGGCAAGATTCCCAAGGGGGTGCTGATGGTGGGTCCGCCCGGCACCGGCAAAACGCTGCTGGCGCGCGCCATCGCGGGCGAGGCCGAGGCGCCTTTCTTCACCATCTCCGGCTCGGATTTTGTGGAGATGTTCGTGGGCGTGGGCGCATCCAGAGTGCGCGACATGTTCGAGCAGGCCAAGAAGCAGGCTCCGTGCATCATCTTCATCGACGAAATCGACGCGGTGGGGCGCCATCGCGGCGCGGGCCTGGGCGGCGGCCATGACGAGCGCGAGCAAACGCTCAACCAGTTGCTGGTGGAAATGGACGGCTTTGCCGGCAGCGATGGCATTATCGTAATTGCCGCCACCAACCGCCCGGACGTTCTGGACCCGGCGCTGCTGCGGCCGGGGCGCTTCGATCGCCAGGTGGTGGTGCCGCTGCCGGACATTCGCGGCCGCGAACTGATCCTCAAGGTCCACATGCGCAAGGTGCCGGTTCACGATAGCGTTTCAGCCAGCACCCTGGCGCGCGGCACGCCTGGCTTTTCCGGCGCCGACCTCGCCAACCTCGTCAACGAGGCCGCCCTGCTTGCCGGCAGGGCAGGCGCCCGCAAGGTGAAAATGCAAGAGTTCGAGCGCGCCAAGGACAAAATCCTGATGGGCACCGAGCGCAAATCCATGGTGATGAGTCCCGAGGAGCGCAAACTCACGGCCTATCACGAATCCGGGCACGCTATTGTGGGCTTGAACGTTCCCGAACACGACCCGGTGCACAAGGTCACCATCATTCCGCGCGGGCGGGCGCTGGGCGTAACCATGTTTCTTCCGGAAGTGGACCGCCACAGCCATTCCAGGCAGCGCCTAGTTAGCCAGATTGCCAGCCTGTTTGGCGGCCGCGTGGCCGAGGAACTGGTGTTCGGCAAGGATGCGGTAACCACCGGGGCGGCCAACGACATCGAGCGCGCCACCGCGATTGCGCGCAACATGGTTACCAAGTGGGGCCTTTCCAGGCGGCTTGGCCCGCTAACCTACAGCGAGGAAGACGGCGAGGTTTTCCTTGGGCGCGCTGTAACCCAGCACAAGCAGGTGTCGGACGCCACGGTTCACGCCATCGACAAGGAAGTGCGCGAGCTCATTGACGCGGCCTACGAGGATGCCAGGGGCATACTCACCGAACACATGGACCGTTTGCACGCCATGGCCGAGGCGCTGCTCCAGTACGAGACCATCGAGCAGGCGCAAATCAAGGAGATCATGGACGGGCAGGAACCCAGCCCGCCTCCAGGCTGGGACCAGCAGGACAAGAAGGAAAAGCCCGCGCGCAGGAAGCGCAAGCGCGCCGCCAGCGGCGATATTGGCAAGCCCGCCGAGCAGCACTGACAGCGCTGCCCCTCGCTATCGGCCCCGGCGCCGCCGCCTCAATCGCGCCGGGGCCGATCAAGCGGCTTTATAGTCCCAGATACTGTAGAGCCTTGAGGGCGGCAACAATAGTTCCGGCCATGAGGTAGATCTTCGTGTTCAACCTGGACTCCAGAGCGCGGATTTCGCTCTCCAGCCGCCGGATGTCGCTTTTCAGAGCAGCGATGTCGCCTTTCACAGCAGCGATGTCGCCTTTCACAGCAGCGATGTCACCTTTCACAGCAACAATGTCGCTTTTCGTTGCGATTTCCTCGTTGCGCTGCGCTATCGTTCGCACAATCGCCCGCGCCTGATTGGGAGGAAGGCCCTCAGCCCTGAGTCCGTCAATGGCGGCGGCGGTGTCTATCATGTATCCAGCCATGGAACGCGGGCCTCCCTGTTCGCTGAAATGCAGCATCCATTCGTCAGCGCATTATAACGCGCTCCATCGCAGCGCGGCCCTTAATCTGAATATTTATTTTTCGGGGCGGGCGAGCACCAGCGATACCGAGAGCCAGGAACCGACCGGCACGATCATGGACTTAAGCCGCTTGTGGGTGGCGATGCGGCGGTTGAAAACCTGTATGCCGTATGCGGGATGATCCGGCGCCAGCTCCTCGTGGCCCTGGCCGAAGCAGTTGGTGTTGTCGCCCAGAATCAGGCCGCCTGGCCGGGTATGCTCCAGGGCGAAATCCAGCGCTTCGCCGTAAAGCTCCTTGGCCGTGTCGATGAAGGTCAGGTCGTACGGCGCGTAAGCGGCCAGTTCAGGCAGCGCTTCCAGAGCGCTGCCCATGACGATGCGAACCCGGTCCTCCACCCCGGCGCGGCGAAAGTTCTCCCCGGCCACCTGGGCGTGCAGCGGCTCGAGCTCGTTGGTTACCAGCAGTCCGTCCGGCGGCAGCGCGCGCGCCAGCCAGATTCCCGAATAGCCGGCCAAGGTGCCGAATTCCAGGATCCTGCGTGCGCCAATCATCCGCGCGAGGAGATTAAGCGCCTGTCCCGTTTCGGCGTTTACGGAAATATCAGGCAGGCCGCGAGCGATCGCCGCGGGCATAATCCCGGCAAGCAATTCGTCCTCGCAGCCGAAAAGGCTGCGGCGGTATGCATCGAGGTTGAGGTGGGCAGTCACTGTTTTGGAAGCCTCCGGGGTTTCCGGGGCCCCTGGGATTTCGGAAAATCCCGGGCCGCGGCGTAGTATATCGGCCAGCCCTCAAAAAAAGGAGGATCGAATGGCCGCATCCAGCGAGAAAAAGCGCATTGTTGAGGATTTCCTGAAGCGTTGCATCGACTATTCCAACAACAAGCTGCGCGGTTACCGTGAAGCTCTGGACGGCGCGGATTCGGAACAGGAACTCGCCCTTCAGGACAAGATCAGCCATTGGACGGCGTACCGCTTTTTCAACGAATACGCGATCGAGGAACTGAAGGGCGCCGAACTTGATGACTGGTTCGACGACGACTGACTGCCCGCATAAGGCCGCGCCGCGCCTGGATGCTGCCGTGCGGGCGCTGGCCGTGGCCTTTCGGTCGCGCCGCGCCACATGACTCGCAGGAGCGCCGCCCGCCTGAGACGGCGAGCCCGTGCGCAAGCGGTGGGCCGCGCTGCGGTGGAGCGCGTTATAATACGCTGTCGAACGGATGCTGCATTTGAGCGAACAAGGAGGCACGCGTTCCATGGCTGGATACATGATAGACACCGCCGCCGCCATTGACGGACTCAGGGCCGAGGGTATTCCTCCCAATCAGGCGCGGGCGATTGTGCGCGCCATAGCGCAGCGCAACGAGGAAATCGCAACGAAAAGCGACATCGTTGCTGTGAAAGGTGACATCGCTGCTGTGAAAGGCGATATCGTTGCCCTTAAGAGCGATATCGCTGCTCTGAGGAACGAAACAAAGAGCGATATCCGGGCTCTGGAGTCCAGGTTCGATGCGAAGATGAGCGCTCTGGAGTCCAGGTTGAACACGAAGATCTACCTCATGGCTGGAACTATTGTTGCCGTCCTCAAGGCTCTACAGTATCTGGGACTATAAGCCTGCGGGCCGCCAGGATTCAGGCCGGTCAACCCGCCGCGGCGCCCGCGCTCTTCAGGCTGGCGAGCCTGCTCCGGGTTGGCCCGGATTTAGCTTGATGGCCTGCTGGCGCTTTCTCGTCCGGCTGCATTGCCGCGGGACCGCAGCGCCTTGAGCCTGTCTTCCGAAAGGTCATACTTCCACAGGAAGGCCAGACTGAACCCGTATAGCGCGGCCGGGATCAGGCCGGCGCCGATATAGATTGCGATGATAGCGCTTTGCGGCTGCTCAATCTGCATGCCTTCGGTGCCTTCCTGGTAGCCGAACCCGCTCAGGAAACACAGCGTCAGCGCCGGGCCAATCGCAAAAGCCAGCTTTTCCACGGTCGCATAGAACGAAGACAAGGTGCCTTCCCGGCGCATTCCGGTTTTGAGGTAGTCGTACTCCACCGCGTCCGGCAGCAGGGCCGGCCCCATGACCAGAATGCCGCTGGCGAAAGCGCCGAGGAGGACCGCCCGGATGAAGATCCAGGAGAGGGGGTCGTCCGCGGTGGCCAGCAGCCAAGTTAGCGTTACAAGCGCGTAACCGGCGCTGGCGGCCATGTAGATGAGCCGCTTCCCGTGCCTGCGCGCCGCCATGTTCCACACCGGAATGAACGCCAGGATGACCAGGATGCTGGTGAACAGGTACACGGTTGTGAGCTGATAGCTGAGTCCAAGAATGCCAACCTTGAAATACACTCCCATAGCGCCTGAAGCCGACAGGCCCAGCAACTGGCAGAACTTGGCTCCAAGCAGAAGCGCCAGCGGCTTGTTATTGAAGGCGGTGCGGATTTGCGCGCCGACCGGCCAGGCATGCCCCTTTGGGGATGTCTGCCGGGCGGCCGCGGTGCCGAAGAAGCAATAGGCCGACCCCAGGAGAATGAGGGCTGCGAACGTCCAGCCCATGGTTCCGTGCGCGGCCCGGTCATCCCCCAGCCACTGGACCATGGCAAACGAGGATGCCGCGACCAGCGCGCCAATATTGATGAATACAACCCGGTGCGACATCAGCGTGGTGCGTTCGTGGTAGCTGCGGGTCATTTCCGCGGGCATGGCCAGGTAGGGAATATTGAAAACCGTGTAGCCGGTGTAGGTGATCAGCAGCGCCCCCAGCACATAAGCGATGAGCAGGTCCTGGTTGCCGAGGGCCGGAGGATTGAACACCAGCGCAAATCCGAGAGCGCCGATGACTCCTCCCAGCATGAGGAACGGGCGGCGGCGGCCCCACCGCGTCGTCGTCCGGTCGCTGATCACGCCCATCAGGGGATCGGTCACCATGTCGTACAGTTTGGAGGCTAGCAGCAACGTGGCCGCCGCTCCTGCGCTTATCCCCAGGAAGTTGGTCATGAAAGGGGCGAGGATGCCGCCCATGGTGTTCAGGATTACGGCCATGCCCAGCGCGCCGGCGCCAAAGTTGATGCGCAAGCTTTGCGGAAGAGAGCCATCGGCAGGCGCCGCGCCGCGCCACTGTGAATTCCCGTTTTTCATTGCGCTGTTAGACTTTTGCGCCAAAATCAAACGCAGTTTAGCCGCTACCTTTGTGTTTGGCGCTTACAATCATGCCGTTTATTCGGGAGGATGCGTGTCTCGGAGCCTGGAAACTGCGGTGTTGGGAGTGGAGGCTCCGTTTGGCGGCTTGACGCTGGGCGAGGCCGGCGCGCGCGCGCGCGCGAAAAATGAAGGCCGCGCCGTTGAGTTGACCGTGGGTTTCCCCTGCAACGGATTTGCGGAAGAGTTGCGGGCGCGGGTTCGCGAGGCTGCTTCCGCGGAAGAAGTGGTGGTTCGCACCGAGATTGCGCCCCACGCGACGCCGCCCCAAATTCAAAGGCTGGAGCAGGTCCGCAACGTTATCGCGGTGGCTTCGGCCAAGGGCGGGGTGGGCAAATCCACTGTGGCGGCGAACCTGGCCGCGGGACTGGCGATGGACGGCGCCGGCACCGGAATTCTGGATGCCGACATTTACGGCCCCAGCGTGCCGCGGATGCTGGGCCTGGAGGGCGAACGGCCGCGCAGCGTGGACGGCAAGAGTTTCGAGCCCTTGCGCGCCCACGGCCTGCAGGCCAGTTCAATCGGCTTTTTGGTCGATACCCGCAGCCCCATGGTGTGGCGCGGCCCCATGGTGACCCAGGCGCTGATGCAATTGCTAAGCCAGACGCGCTGGAAGGACCTCGATTATCTGATTGTCGATATGCCGCCGGGAACTGGCGACATTCAACTGACGCTGTCGCAGCGCGTGCCGCTGGCGGGGGCCTTGGTGGTGACCACGCCGCAGGAGCTCGCCGTGGCCGACGCGCGCAAGGGGATCAACATGTTCGGCAAGGTCAACGTGCCAGTGCTGGGCGTGGTCGAGAACATGAGCGCTTATGCGTGCCCGCGCTGCGGCCATGCCGAAAAGCTGTTCGGCGAAGGCGGCGGCGAGCGCCTGGCCGCGGAATTCGGCCTGCCCGTGCTGGCGCGGCTGCCGCTTTCGGCGGAGGTCCGCGCCGCCACTGATGAAGGGCGGCTGGTGGCGCCCGGCGAGCCGGATTCGGGCGGCGATTACCGGACGCTTTCCCGCGCCATGGCCGCGCGCCTGGCCGGCCGCGCCCGCGGCGCCCGAACGGCCTTCCCCAAAATCGTAGTAGAGTCCGGCTGAATCAGCATGGCGGAGAAGCAGAAAGGGGCGCGCAGCAGCGGCCGCGAGGCGGGGCTGGCTATTGTGTCCGGCAAACCGTACGTAGAAGCGCCGGCCGACCTGTTCATTCCTCCGGAGGCCTTGAGGGTGTTTTTGCAGTCCTTTGAAGGGCCTCTGGACCTTTTGCTGTACCTCATCCGCCGCCATGACCTGGACATCATGGAAGTACCGCTCACCGATATTTGCGAGCAGTATGCGCAATACATCGAGTTAATGCAGGGCATGCAGCTTGAGCTGGCCGGCGAGTACCTGGTGATGGCCGCGACCTTGGCGGAAATCAAGTCGCGAATGCTGGCGCCGCAGTTGCCGCTGGAGGATGACGACGAACTGGACCCGCGCGCGCGGTTGTTTGAGCGGCTGCTGGAATACGAGCGCCTCAAGCAGTTGGCGGTCCGGCTGGATGAAATGCCCCGCCTGGAGCGGGATGCCCTGCAGGCCTCGGTCGATGCGTCTGAGCAGCGCCAGCTCATTGAGCGTGAACGGCGCCAGTTGCCGCAAGCTACGCTCAATGAGCTGGCGCTGGCCTATGCGCGGATTGTCGAGCGCGTTCGCTTCCAGGTGGGCTGGGCCGTGCAGACCGAGCAGTTGTCCACGCGGGAACGGATGGGGGACATCCTCAAGCAGGTGTCCGGGCGGGAATTTACCGAATTCACGGACCTTTTCGCTGCCGGCGAGGGACGCATGGGGGCGGCCGTGACCTTTTCGGCGTTGCTGGAACTGGTTCGCGACAAGGATGTGCGGGCGGTGCAAAACGGACCCTATGCGCCCATTTACGTGACCTCCGCGGGCCGTCAGGAGGGTTCCGGAAGATGAACGCCGCCGCCACGCGGAACCTGTTGGAGGCGGCCTTGCTGGGAGCGGGCGGGCCCCTGGGCATGCCCCAGCTGCTGGCTCTGTTCGATCCTCTTGAGGACATCGGCGAGGACCAGGTGCGCCAGGCCCTGGGAGAGTTGGAGCGCGACTATGCCGGCCGGGAAATCCGCCTGGCGGAAGTGGCGGGCGGCTGGCGCGTGCAAGCCGGCAGCGCCGCCGCGGAACGCTTGGCGCGCCTGGAGAAATTCCGCCCGCCAAAGTTTTCGCGCGCGCTGCTTGAGACCCTCGCCGCGATCGCCTACAGGCAGCCGATTACGCGGGCCGAAATCGAGGAGTTGCGGGGCGTGCGCCTGAGTGGCCAAATCATCCGCGCGCTTATGGAGCGCAACTGGATCGAAGTGGTGGGCCGCCGCGAAACGCCGGGGCGGCCTGCGCTGTACGGCACGACCCGGGATTTCCTGGACTACTTTGGCCTCAAAAGGCTCGACGATCTGCCGTCGCCGGGCGAATTCGCTTCGTTGGAAGACGCGCCTGCCACGGAACCGCCTGGCGGCGGCCAGAGCGTCCCGGTTGGGACCGTTGCGGGTGCGGAGCAGGGCGCCGACCTGTTCAACGGCGCGCAGGAACCGGCCAAAACCCGCCCTGCTTCCGATTGATCCGGGTTCAGAAGTATTTGGCGGATGCTGGAGTCGCCTCCCGGCGCAAGGTGGAAGGCTGGATTGCGGCAGGCCGCCTGACCGTGAACGGTCGCCCGGCGATTCCTGGCCTGCGCGTGGCGGGAGACGAACAGTACCGGCTGGACGGGCGCCCGCTGCGGTTCAGCTCTTCGGCCGCGGTCGCCGCGCGGGTGATCGCCTATAACAAGCCGGAGGGCGAATTGGTGACCCGCGGCCGCCGGGCCGGGCGCCCCACAGTGTTCACCGCATTGCCAAGGCTCAAGGGGAGGCGCTGGGTGGCGGTAGGCCGCCTCGACCTGAATTCCAGCGGCCTGCTGTTGTTGACCACCGACGGCGCGCTGGCGCACCGCCTGATGCACCCCTCCTTCGGCATGGAGCGCGAGTACCTTGTGCGCGTGCTGGGCCGGCCCAGCGCAGGCGCCTTGCAGCGCCTCGTCGAAGGCGTGCTGCTGGATGATGGGCTGGCGCGGTTCGATTCGCTTGCCGAGCAGGGCGGCAGCGGCTCCAACCGCTGGTACCGGGTTGTATTGGGCGAAGGCCGCCATCGCGTGGTGCGCCGCCTGTGGAGTTCCCAGGGGCACGCCGTAAGCCGCTTGGTGCGCGTTCGCTACGGCCCGGTGGGCCTGCCCCGCGACCTTCCCCGCGGCCGCTGGCGCGAAATCGATCCAAAGTGCCTTACCCTTATCCCCCAAGCCCAGGCGGCGCAGAATGAGCGGGCAATCGCTTCGCCACGGCCGCGCCCCGCAGCTAGTCCCTGATCCAGTGAACGAAAACGCTCTGATTCTTGCAATTGGCGATGTTCATCTGGGAACATCCTGCTCCGGGCTGCCCGATGGGTTATCGGACCTGGATGTGGACCCGGCCAGCCTCGCGCCCGCGGCTGCGTTGCGGCTCGCCGTGGATTGCGCCATCGACCGCAAGGTGGATTGCGTGCTGTTCGCAGGCGATGTGGTGGAAAGCGCCAACGCCCGATTCGAGGCCATGGCGCCTCTTGAGAAAAACGTTCAGCGGCTTGTGGATGCCGGCATCGAAGTCATCGCGGTTGCGGGCAACCACGATGTGGACGCGCTGCCGCGGCTCGCTCAGCTGATCGGCGGGTTCAGGCTGCTGGGCGCCGGCGGCCGCTGGGAAGCGGCGCTCCTTTCCAGGGCCGGAGAGCCTTTTGCGCAAGTGCTGGGCTGGTCCTTCCCCCGCAAGCATGTGCGTGAAAGTCCGCTGGCGCAGTTGCTCGCTGAGCCGCTGCCGACGCCCTCGTCCCCAGTGCCGAGAATCGGTTTGCTGCACGGGGATCTGGGCGCGTCGGGCGGTCGCTACGCGCCCATCAGGCAATCTGAACTCGACGATGCAGGTTGCGACGCCTGGCTTTTGGGCCACATTCACAAGCCCTCGCTCGCAGGCGCATCGGCGGCGCCCGGCGCCCGTCCTTGCGGTTATCTGGGTTCACTGGTTGGCCTCGATCCTTCAGAAACCGGACCGCGCGGGCCGTGGCTTGTGAAGTTATCCGCCGATGGCGGCGTTGAACCGGAGCATATTGCGCTCGCGCCCTTGCGGTGGGAACGCATCCAGGTGCCAGTGGATGGAATCGGCCATGCGGACGATTTGGCCGACCGGCTGCTTGCTGAGGCGCGGGAGCGCGCCTGGACGCTGGCGGAGGATGGCTTGGCTCCGCGCGCCCTGGGGCTTCGCGCGGAGCTTGTCGGCGCCAGCTCCGCCTATGACAACATACGGAAATGGATTGCCGATGGCGCATGGAAATCAATGCTGCGCAGCGCGGGCGATACGGTCGTTTTTTTCAACAGGATTACCGATGCGATGGATCTGAGCCTGGACCTCCGGCAGCTGGCGTCGGGCCATGACCCCGCAGCGCTATTGGCCCAGCGCCTGCTGCTTTTGGGGCAGGATGATGAGCGCTCCAGGGATTTTTTGGGCAGGGGGCGGGCGCATTTGAGCGAAATCGACCGTGAGGACATCTGGCAACCGGTTCGGGAGCATCGCAGCGGCGCGGACAGCCTGTCCGACGAGGATTTGCGCGCCTTTCTGCTGCGCTCCGGGAAGGCCGCGTTGAGCGCGATGCTCTCCAGCCAGAAATCAAGCTGACCGGCCATGCTCCTCAAACGACTCGCCGTTAACCGTTTGCCCGGCATACGCGAGCCTTTCGAAATCAAGTTGGAAAGCCCGGGGGTGCACATCGTTTTTGGGCCGAACGGCATCGGCAAGTCGAGCATTTGCCGCGCTGTGGAACAGCTGTATTGGGATGACCGCGGCTCTTCGCGGAAAACTTCCGTAAGCGGCGTGTTCGAATGGGATGGAAACACGTGGCGGGGAGAGCGCGAAGGAGCGAGCGTTCGCTGGAGCCGCGGCGATGAAGTTGAGGGCGGCCAGGTTAGCTTCCCGCCCGATTTTCCCCCATGGCACACCCGCCGGTGCTTCTTTCTGAACCTCCGCGAGCTGATCGATCCCTCGTCGGAGAGCACGGCTGACATTGCTTTGGAAATCCGCCGCCAGATGTCGGGCGGATTTGATCTTGGCCGGGTTGCTTCCAGCCTCTTTCCTCCGGTCAGCCCGCAAAAAAAACGCCAGGGGCGAAAAGCCTACAACGATGCGTCGGATGGCGTTGAACGGGAGGCGCGCAAGCAATTGGGCCTTCAGCAACGCGCCGATCAGCTTGAGCAACGCAAAACGCGACTGAAGAAGGCGGAATCCGCCGCCAGGCGCCGCGTCCAGGTTGAGCGCGCAATCGGCCTTGCGCAGCGCCGGGAGCGGCTTGCCGAAATCACCGCCCGCCTTGGCGCGCTGCCGGCCGCCCTGGCCTGCCTGACGGGCCAGGAGCGCGATGCTGCCGATAAGGAACAGCAGCAGCTGGCCCGGCTGGGCGCGCTCGCCCGCGATCTTGGGGCCGAGTTGCGCGCGGCGCGCGAAGACACGAAAAAATCCAGGCTTGACAGCCCGCTTGAGGAAGCGGATATCGCGACGTGGCGCGACAAGGCGGATGAATTGGGAACAATCGAACAAACGCTTGAGGCGGCAAGAAGCGAGCGCGCGAAAGCGGCGGGAAAGCTGGCCTCGGCCTCGGCGGCGATTGGCGGAGGGAAAACGGATTGCCCGCAGTTGAGTTTGCCCGACCACCACCAACTGTTCGAGTTCCTGCGCGCCAGCCATTCGCACGCGGTCCAGGTTCGCGAAATCACCGAACGGCTTGATGTGCTCAACAGCGCTGATGCGCCCGGGGCAAGCAAGCGCGACCTCGACCCCGACAAGATTGCGAGCGCCGTCGATGCGCTGCGTTCCTGGCTGCGCGCGCCGCCATCCGAGTTGCCCGCCATCCGGTTGCGGAGCCGGTGGCCCTGGCTCCTGTTGGCGTTCGCGGCAGTGGCGGGGGGGCTGGCGCTTGCCTGGCTCATGGACCCGCTGCTGGCTCTTGTTGCGGCCGCGGGCGCCGGCATCGGTCTGGCGGCATGGTTTTCTGGCAATGAGCATGGCGCCAATCCGCAGCGAAAGGAGGAGCAGCGCCGCTACGAGAGTTTGGGCATGGAATCGCCGGAGCGCTGGGATGCGCTGTGCGTGAGCGCCGCGTTGCGCCGTTTGGAAAGCAGGCAATCGGAGCTGGAAGCGGCGCGCGCGCGGGCGCGCGACCGTGATGTGGAGCGCAAGCCGCTGAAGAAAAAACTGGAAGCTTTGGCTGATAAAGAGAAGGAATTGGAAGCCCGCCGTCAGGACCTGAAGGCTGCGCTGCGCCTGCAATTGCTGCCTCCTGATGCGGAGCTGGTGGATTTTGCGCGGGCGCTGGACCATTTCAGGCTGGCTCGCGGCGAGCACGAAGGCGCGGAGGGCAAGCTGCGCCAGCAGGAAAAACTCCACACTTCCCTGCTGGCGCAGCTTGCCAGCATTCTGGAGCGGCACGGCGAAGCGCGGCCTGACGGCGCCGCGCAGGCCAGGGCCCGGTTTCACAGCCTTGCCGATCGAAATTCGCGGCTGAGAAAGGCGCTTTCCACTGAGCGAAGGGTTATGAATCAGTTGCGGCGCAACGCCTCGGATCAAGACGCCGCCCGGGCTTCGATAAGCCGCATCTACGCGGCCGCAGGGCTGGATAGCGGCGATGCGGCCGGTCTTGCTTCGCTGCTTGAGAAGTTGCCGCGGCACCGCGAATTGACCAGCTTGAAAGAAAAGCTGGCCAGCCAAAATGAACTCGACCGCGATGAACTTGAGAAAGCCGGCGAGTCCGAACTTTCCAGCCAGGACAGCCAGCCGCTGGAACAACTCAAAGACGAGCTTGCGCAAGCCGCTTCGCAAGCAAGTCAATTGCGAGATGAAATTGCCGGCATCAACGCCCAGGTAAAACAGATCAGAGCCGCCGCCGATATGCAAAACCTCATCGCTGCGCGCGAGCAAACCCGCGCGAGCTTGCAAGATATGCGCGATGCGGCGCTTTTCGCCGGGGCCGGGGAGTTTCTGCTCGCGGAGGTCGGGCAGGAATACGAGCAGTCCCGAATGCCGCGCGTGTTCGAGCTCGCGCAGGATCATTTCTCCCGCTTCACTTTCCACAACTACGAATTGCGGCTGGAGAAGGGAGGCGAAAGCGCGCGGCTGTTCGCGGTCGAATTACGCAGCGGGCGAAGGCGCGAAATCGATGAACTTTCCGACGGCACGCGGGCGCAATTGCTGCTGGCGGCGCGCCTGGCGTTTGCCGAGGAAGTGGAGCAGGGCAAGGCGCTTCCGCTGTTTCTTGACGAAGCGCTCGACCAGAGCGACCCGCAAAGATTTGAAGCGGTGGCGCGCAGCCTTGGGCAGATTGCGCAGGAGCAGGAACGCCAGATTTTCTATCTCACCAGCGATCCGCTTGATGTGGACCGCATTCGGCATGCGCTGCTCCAGGATGGCCGCGAACTTGCCAGGGTTATCGATCTCGCGCGGGTGCGAATGAGCGCCGGGAGCGTTGGCGGCCCGGAGGCGCTTCGCGTTCCGCCTGCGCCGGTTGTGCCTGCGCCCGGCGGATTGACGCCCGAAGCCTACGGGGCTTTGCTGCGCGTGCCCGCGTTCCGCCCGGCGCTGGGCTTTGCGCGGCAGCATATGTTCTATGCGCTGTGGGACGAGCTGGACCTGTTGCGCGGCTTGCTGATCCGAGGGGTCGAGCGGGCTGGTCAGTGGAAAACCGTTGCGGGAACCGCGCTTGAGGAAAGGCTGGCCGCCGAATGGGCCGCCGCCGCGCAAATTGGCTTTAGGCTGGACCTGCTTGAGGTCTTTTGCGAGCTGTGGAAGCAGGGGCGGGGCAAGCCGGTTGACCGGGACGCGCTGGCTGAAAGCGGCGCTGTGAGCGGACGCTACCTTGATGATGTGGTTGAGGTGGCAAGGGAACTGGATGGGGACTCTGAGCAGCTTGTTGAAGCCTTGGCCCGCCGCAAGGATCCACGCCTGAAGGGATTTCGCCGCAACAACCTTGAGCATTTGCGGAACTACCTGATCGAGCAGGAATACCTCGACAACCACCCGGTGCTTGCCGGAAGCGACTTGCGCCGCCGGTGTCTGGCTTCTGCGGTCGCCAATCGTCTTCCGGCCGCGGTCGCCACCGAGTGCGCGCATCGCTGGTGGCAGTGGGCGCGCCCCGCTTCCGCCAAAACCCCGCAATCCGGACCGGACTGAGCGTTACAGGAATGCCTGCTGTCAAAAATGCCATTCGCATGATCGAAAGGGACGGATGGCGGAAGGTTCGAGCTCGCGGCAGCCATCGCCAGTATCGGCCTGCCAGCAAGAGCGGAGCGGCTTTCCTGACGGTTCAGTTTATGTTGGGCGCGGCGCCCTGTTGGTCGATCCAGGTCAGGAGGTCTTCCGGCGATTCCAGCACATCGGCCGCGCCCCAGGCATGGAGGTCCTCACCGGGGGGGAAATATCCCCATCCGGCCGCAAGCGAGGCCATGCCTGCGGCCGCGGCAGCTTGCGCATCCCGCGGGTCGTCGCCCAGCATGACGCAGTTCGCAGTGTCCAGGGTCAGGCGCCGCGCTGCGTAAAGCATGGGTTCGGGGTGCGGCTTTGTGTGAGCCGTAGTGTCGCCGCCCACGGTCACCGCGCATTCTTCCTCCAGGCGCAGCGCCTTCAGCAGGGGACGGGTCAGGTATTCCGGCTTGTTGGTGACCACGCCCCAGCGCAGGCGGCGCCGCGCAAGCTCGTCCAGCACGCGCCGCATTCCAGGAAACAGGCGTGAACGCTCGGCAAGGCGGGCGGAGTACAGTTTCAGGCACTGCCGCTGCACGCGCGGATATTCCTCGCCCTTGATGAATTCTTCCCCAAAGCCTGCTGAGATCAGCCCCCGCACGCCCCGGGAAACATAGGCGCGCAGGGTGTTGAACGGCGGCGGGCGCCGGCCCTGCGCGCGCATCACCTCCTGCACGCAGCCCACCAGGTCGGGCGCGGTGTCCGCCAGCGTGCCGTCCAGGTCGAACAGCACGGCGCGCACCCGGGGATTCACCGTGCTCATGCGCCGCCGGTTTTGGTGAAATGCGCGATGTAGTTCACGTCCAGGCCGCCGCCCAGCCGGAAACTGCCGTGCAGGGGATTGTATTGAAGCCCGGTAAAGTCCCGGGCGCTTAGGTTCGCCTTGCGCGCCCAGGCTTCAAGCTCGGACGGCCGGATGAATTTTTCGTAGCGGTGCGTCCCGCGCGGCAGCAGCCCCAGCAGAAATTCGGCCGCGACCACCCCCAGGGCGAACGCTCTGGGGGTGCGGTTGAGCGTCGATACCAGCAGGTGCCCGCCGGGGCGCGTCAGGCGGGCGCAGGCATTGATGAGTTCGCCGGGGCGGGGAACGTGCTCCAGCACCTCCAGGCAGCAGACCACGTCGAATTGACCATCCGCTTCTTCCGCCGTGCCGCGTCGGTACTCAAGGTTGGAGAGATTGCCGGCCATTGCGTGCAGACGCGCCACTTCGAGCATTTCCTCGGAGGCATCCAGCCCCAGAACCGACTCCGCGCCTTCGCCGGCCAGCGATTCGGCGAGCAGTCCTCCTCCGCATCCCACATCGAGGCAGCGCTTGCCGGTCAGCCCTCCCACCCGTTCAACAATGTATCCAACACGCACCGGGTTCATGGCCATCAGAGCGCGGTTCGGGCCGTTGGGGTCCCACCACTGCGCCGCCATAGCGGCAAAGCGCTCCAGTTCGGCCGCGTCGGCGTTGAGCGTTTTTCCAGAATCCTTCATTGCGTTTCGGGTTGCAGTGCGCGGACAGACGTTCTATCGTCGATCTTCCGTTCCCATATGTGGAAATTGTACCGTCGGCCTGCCGCCCAGAGCCTGCGCCGGACTTTGGCCAAGGGCTGCTAGACTGGCGGTTGAAGCGACGAGGGGTAATCGCTCATGTGGGTTCGCAAGAGTGACAAGGACCGGCGGGAAGACCGGTTCACACCGGTTCCAACGCAGGTGGTTTCCAACGAGGAGTATCTTCCGATGCCGCAGACCGAAGATCAGCGGCGGGTGGAGCGTCGAATTCACCAACTCGCGGAGCGCCTGGCCCGGAAACGCGGAATCAGCCGCAGGCAGTATCTGCGCAGCGCCGGCGGAATGGCTGCCGCCTTCCTGGCGATGAACGAAGTGTTTGGCAGGTATTTTCTCGTCGATTGGGCTGAGGCCGCAGAGCTTGATGACCGGGGGGAGGCGTGGCCGCAGTTCATCTTCGACGCGCAGCTGCATCACGTCAAGGACGAGATTCCAGGCCCGCTGGGCTTCCGCCGGCTCGCCGGCATGTTCAATCTCAATCCGGACCTTGTGGGCGTTCGGCCCAAACGCGGCGACCTGCACCTTGAGAATTTCATCAAGGAAGTGTTCCTGGACAGCGACACGGCAATGGGCATCATCAGCGGCGCCCCGATCGGTCGCGAAGATCAGAACATCCTGCCGGTGGATATGATGGTGGAAACGCGCAGGACGATCAATGATCTGGCGGGGTCGCGGCGCATGCTCAGCCATGGTCTGGCAGCGCCCAACATGCCGGGCAGCCTGGAGGAAATCGAGCGTCAGGCTGCCGAGCTTAAGGTGGACGGCTGGAAGTGCTACACCGGCGTTCCGATTGACCCTTGGCGCATGGATGACGAGGACGTGGCGTACCCCTTCTACGAGCTCGCGCTCAAGCTGGGCATAACCAATATTTCGGTGCACAAGGGATTGCCGATAACCGGCACCGACCCGGAATTCTGCCGTCCCTGGGACATCCGCAAGGCCGCCCTGGACTGGCCGGATCTCAACTTTATCGTCTATCACTCGGGCTTCAGGAATCTCACCAATGAACTGTCGGCCGGCGCAACCGGAATCGACGAGAACGGCTACCTGGTATGGACCTCCGACATCGTGAAGGACCGCCTGGAAACGCCCCGGATGACCAATGTCTATATGGAACTGGGCAGCGTGTTTGGGCACACGGCAATCACCCATCCGGAAATATGCGGGCACCTGATGGGCCAGATTCTCAAGGCTTTCGGCAGTGAGCGCGTCATCTGGGGCACCGATTCGATCTGGTGGGGTTCGCCGCAATGGCAGATCGAGGCGTTCCGCCGCTTCGAGATTCCCGAAGAACTGCAGGACAAGCACGGTTATCCGGCGCTAACAAGGCAGGACAAGGAATTGATCCTCGGCTTGAATGCGGCGCGCATGTACGGAATCGACATGGCGGCGGCCTTGGAAGCGATACCAGGTGACCGGCTCAGCCGGATGCGGGCGGCCTATCTGGAAAGCGGGCCTCAACCCAGCAACACGCAATACGGCTGGGTGCATGAAGGGCCGCTGGCGGAGGATATGGAGGTGCCCTGGAGCGCCCCCATATGAATTACGAGCATATTTCGGCGCGGCCTGTCACCGGAACCTTCGGCGCCACAGTGGGCGGCGTGGACATCTCGCAGCCGCCGGATGCAGCGGTCCTCGCGGAAATCCGCTCGGCCTGGCTCGAATACCAAGCGCTGTTCTTCCGCGGCCAGGAAATGGCTCCGCAGCAGCACGAGGGCTTTGCCGCCGCCGGCGGTCGTCCTCCCGTTTGAGGAATCAGGCCGGGCAGAGCAGCGTCGCGCAGCGTTAACGGGCCCCTAATTCAGTGTGGGGAGCGCCACGAAAGTGCCGCCGTTGCGCTCGCACAGCGCCCGCATCAGGTTGGCGAAGCGGCTGAACTGCCCAAAGGCGCCGCCGTAGAGCTGCACCGGGAAGCCCACCGCGTGGATGCGAACCAGACGGTTGCCGAAACGGTCGGCTTGATTGATTCGTTCCACGTAACGGATCAGCGCCTCGGCGGAGCCGCCGGAAAAGTCGTCCCCGAACACGTAAATGCTCACCTTGCGGGTTTCGTCGTAGAAGGTGCTGATGGCCTGCGCGATTCCTTCGGACGGGTCGGAGTCCGAATACGCCTGCCAGTTGGCGATCGCGCGCACGATCGACTGCCGGCGCGAAGCCGAATCGGGGATCCAGCGGCCCGCGAAGGAGGAAAACAGATACTGCCCTTCGTCGTTGAGCACCTGTATGCCCCGCACCGTGGGGTACACCCGAAGCGTTTCGGCCACCAGGCGCTGGACGGCGGGCCAGGCGTTGGCCACCATGCTGCCGGAGGTGTCGATCACGAAAATAATGTATTCGCTGTCCACCGGGATGCCGCCCACGGTGGTGTCGTTGGGGGGCGGCTGGTAGTTCGCCAGCAGCCGTTCCATCTCCTCGGTGAGCGTCTGGCGCGCCGACAGCAGCTGGCCGGCCTCGTCGCTGCCCTGCTCGGCCGAGTCACGGGCGGCGAAATGCCGCTCTTCGGCTTCCTCAACTTCGCGCCGGGTGGTATCGACACGCCGCGCGCGCTCGGCGGTTTCCGCCCTCAAGGGTTCGAGGTTGCGCTTCAGCACCGAGGTTTCACCCCGGATTTCAAACAGTTCCCGCTCCAGAAGCAGGATCAGGCCTTCCAATTCCTCGCGGCTGCGTTCGATGATGACCGGCTCATGGATCTTGGTAATGACCAGCAGCAGGATAACCGCGCCGAAGCCGCAGCAGACCACATCCAGAAACGAAAGGTTGAGGCCCTGCTCTTCGCGTTTGGCGCGTTTGCCGGCCAAAATCAGCCTCCCTTTTTGGGCGGCAGGGGGAAGAACATGCTGGTGCGGCGCATGTAGTCCTCGTAGCCCGGACGGGTGGTCGCCAGGTGCTTCTCAAGAATCGGAACGCCGGAGAACTTGAGCAAAGCCCAGGTCATCAGCGCCGGACTGAAGAACGCCCAGGCCGCCGCATCGACTTCCGCCGCGCACAGCCAGATTCCCCACCACAGGCAGGCGTTGCCGAAGTAGTTGGGATGGCGGGTGTAGCGCCACAGCCCGGTGTCCAGGACCTTTCCGCGGTTGCCGGGATTGGCGCGAAAACGCTTCAGCTGCATGTCGCCCACCGCCTCGAAGAGCACTCCGGCGATCCATAGCGCAACGCCTGCGATAACCGGCCAGCCCAGCGTGACCGGCTGCTGGTAAATCTGCCCCAGCTGGACCGGAAGCGACACCAGCCACAGGATGAAGCCCTGAAGCAGGAACACCACGTAGAGGCTGCGCAGGCTCCACGACCCGCCGTGTTCCTCGGTGCTCCTGCGCATGGCGGCGTAGCGGTAGTCCTCGCCGCGGCCTATGTTGCGCCGCCACAGATGCCAGCTGTAGCGCAGCGACCACAGCGTGGTGAGCAGCGCCAGCAGGAACGCGCGCGGCGAAACGCCGCCGGTGCGCCACAGCGTGGCCAGCGCGATGACCGCGAACCCCAGGCCCCAGAACAGATCCACAATGCTGGTGTCGCGCAGCCGCAAGCTCAACAGCCATAGCGCCAGCATGATTCCCAGAACAAGAGCCAGATTGCCCAGCAAAAGCGCGGTCACGGAGTGATTCATGCGGTTATTCTATACAGTCGCCGCCGCGCTGGAAGGCGGCGTGTGTTCACTTTTACGGGAGGCTCCCATGAAATCGCTGATTGGAAATTGCGCGCTGCTAACGGTTGCCCTGTTGCTCGGGGGCGTAGCGCATGCGGATACGGCCGCGGCGGGACTGGATAGCGCGGAGGGGCGGCTGGCCGCCTACCGCAGGATGCAGTGCTCCATGACCGACGGCAAGGAGTCCTTTTTCTGGTGGACAGGCACTGCCTACGGGCATGTTCCCGGCCAGCCGGACTTGAGGCTGTTTCGCGTGGAGGGCATTAATGTGCGCCGTTGCGCCAGCGTGCCCCACGCCGAACGCGGCGACGGCTTCCGCCTGATTTCCAGAGAGATTCTGGTGTACCAGGATATCGAGACGGGTGAAATGCTGCGCAACTGGGAGAACCCCTACACCGGCGAGACGGTGGAGGTTATTCACGTGGCCAACGATCCTGTCAATCAGCCGCCCCAGCATCCGCTTCGGCGCGATGGTTCGGAGTACCCTCTGCCGCTGGTGACGCAGGGGAACGACTGGTGGTGGTCGGCGGCGGTGCCGCTGTTCTACCCCAACCCGCTTGGAGGCGACTACCAGAAGTACGTGGGCGGCACCTATCACGCCACCGAGATGTTCAATTTCAAGGGCAAACTGGATGACCTGCTGGATGCGGACAGCGATTCGGCAACCTTGTTCGTGGGGTGGGTGCGGCTGGCGCAGTGGCTGCCGTGGATGGAAATGGGCTCCCGGGCCGGCAAGATGTATTTCCATGCCGGCGGCAAGAAGGTGGGCGATTACGAAAACGTGCCGGCGGACTTCCGCACGGTCATCGAGGAGCACTTCCCGTTGTACCGGCACGCGCCGCCCATGGACGACAACCGCCCCAACGAGACCAGCTGGACCTACTTCAAGAAGGTGATGGAATCACGCAAATAGGCCCATGCAAAGCGGGCCCTGGACTCCGCGGCCGCTAACCCGCCCGCCTCTTGCGTGAGTGCGGGCGGCGGCTTTGCATCCACTGCCACGCGGCGAAGACGTACAAAGGCAGCCCGCCGCAGGGCGGCGGGCGCAAGCTTGAATTGAAGGGCGCTAGTCCGGAATGGGCCGAGTGGCCGCAGCGCCGGGCGGCGCGCTAGCCGATGCCGCGCAGAGGTACCTTCGGCACCGGCTGCACCGGCGGCGGCGGAATCGGCCCCGGTATCCGCTCGTCTTCTTCCAGTTCCCATTTTGGGGGATTGCTTTCCACACATTCAAGATACATCAGCTCTGCGATGGGGCCGCCATGAGTGCTGAATGCCCTATAGCAGGGATTCCCCCATGTCGTATACCGCGTTGTGCGTGTTGATGTCTGCGTATATGGAGGTCGTGGACGGCAAATCGTTGATCTCCAGGACGGACTCCGTAACCCACCAACTAACAAGCCATGTTGCGGCCTTCGTCGCAGCGGCGGTCGCGCCGCCCGCTACGGCTGTGCCCGCCAATGTCAGCGTCACTGTGAAGCCGCTTGCTACGGCAGTTGTGGTCGAGTAAAGGTCCGACAAGGCGCG
>RKRP01000120.1 GCA_007571315.1 Gammaproteobacteria bacterium | reverse complement strand
GATCAGCGCCGTGGCGTCCCCGTGCTGCACGCTGCGGTCCGTTGGCGAGGAATCGGCGTACTCGAAACTCAGGTTGGCGAACCCGCCAGCGGCAAGCGGCAGGCCGACATTGCCGGCAATACTTGTCATGTCCTCGCCGGAGTCCGCGGTATGGAAACCGTACTTCGCCTCGAACGCCACGCCATCCGCAGCATCCTTGAGCACGAAGTTCAGCACCCCGGCAATGGCGTCGGAGCCATACTGGGCGGCCGCGCCGTCGCGCAGCACTTCCATGCGCTTGATGGCTATGGCGGGAATGGCGGAAATATCCGGCCCCTGGGCGCCGTTGGAGGCGCCGTTGGAAATCCACTGGATCACCGAGCCGCGGTGCCGGCGCTTGTTGTTCATCAGCACCAGAGTGTGGTCTGGCGCCAGACCGCGCAGATTCACCGGGCGCAGCAGGGCAGCCAAGTCGCGGGAGGGGTTGTCGCTGACGTGGAATGACGGCACCAGCGCCCGGACCAGGTTGGTCATGTCGCTGCCGCCCTGGTTCTCAAAGTCTTCGCTGCTGATTGTGTCAACCGGCACGGATGAATCCTCAACGGAGCGGGGCAGCGCGCGGGTGCCAACTACGACGATTTCCTCGATTTCCGTTTCCTGGGCGGTGGCTGGCGATGCTCCGCCGCCGGCCGTTGCTGCAAGCAGCGCCAACAGCAGGCCGGCAGCATTCCGGCGCGCGGGCGCCATGCGGCGGCGATCACAGATTTTTTCTATAACAGTCATACCGATTGTTTTCCTCGGGGCAAACTTGCAGGCAAGCGCAACACCCAAAGATGGCGGGCGCTGAACTTTTGGAAACCAGGCAGGCTCCCGCCATAATATCAGCATGGCAGCCATGCGCAACCAAGCCGTATGCAAGGAGCGCGGCAACGCATTGCCGTTGCGCTTCGCGATGCGCTTTCCTACAATGACGAGTTAACACTGCCACTTCCGGCCGGAGTACGAATATGAATCGAATGTTGCCGAGCGCGCTGTTGCTGTCGGCCTTGGGTTTCACCGGCGCCGCGGCGCATGCCGACGAGGGTCTCACGGGTGTTGCCAAAGAGCGCCATGAACTGATGGAATCGATGGCCGAGGCGATGCAGTCGATGAGCAACATGGTCCGCGGCATTGCGGAATATGACGGCGACAGGATGCGGGAGCTGGCCGGCGGGATTGCCGCGGCGGGCGGCGACAACCTCACTTCGCTGTTCCCCGAGGGCAGCTATGACCCGGCCGGCGAGTCCCTTCCATCGATCTGGGAGGATTTCGAGCGCTTTTCCACCCTGGCCGGCAACCTTGCGGACGCCGCCAACAAGCTGGCGGAATCTGCCGATACGCCCCCTGCGCCTCCAGGCGCGGCGCCTCCCGACCCTGCGGCCGCGGCAGGAGGCGGAGCTCCCGCCATGGATGCCGGAACAGCCCTTTTTGGCCTGGGCATGAGTTGCAAGGCCTGCCACGACGATTTCCGCAAGGAGGATGATTGATCGCGCTGCCGCGAATGCCCGCCTGCGGACGGCTCCCCCTTGCGCTTGCCGCCTTCCTGGCGGTTGGCTTGGCCGCATCCCAGGAATCTGGCGATTCTCAAAAGCGCGACTATTCCGGGTTGAGCGGGGACTCCGGCCGCGGCTTCTATGTCGCCCGGCTGGCTGGCTGCATTACTTGTCACAGGGCGCCGGATGAAGGGGGTTCGGTTTTCTCCGGCGGCCTCCCGATCGAGTCGCGGGCAGGAACCTATTTTGTTCCCAACATCACGCCGCACCCCGAAGACGGGATTGGCGGGTGGACTTTCGAGGATTTCGCCCGCTCGCTCACGGAAGGGCTGGACCCTCAAGGGAATCACTACTTTCCGGTGTATCCGTATCCGTTCTACACCCGCCTGAGCAGCCAGGACATCGTCGATTTGTGGGTGGCCGTGCAATCAACGCCTGCGGTGGCGGGGCGGGCTCCAAAGCACAAACTCAAGCTGTTCTATCGAATGCGCGGCGCGGTTGGAGGCTGGAAAGGCCGTTTTTTTGATCCCGGCGAGTTTGAGCCGGACACGTCCAGGTCCGAACAGTGGAACCGCGGCCGCTACCTGGCGGAAGGCCCGGCGCACTGCGGCGCCTGCCATACGCCGCGCGGTTCCATGGGTGGACGGGATCTGAGCCGGCGCTACCAGGGAGGAGTGGAGAAAGTCGGCGCCAATGGGCCGGATATCACCACCGAAACCCTGGTGGCCGATGGCTGGACCGAAGGCGACTTGTCCTGGTCCCTGCGCAGCGGCATCATGGCGAACGGCGACGCCTACGGAGGCGAGATGGCGGAAATCGTGCATCACGGCACTCGTTACTGGAGCAACGAGGACCTGGCGGCGATTGCCGCTTACTTCTTCGATCAGCCCGCCAACGAGTAGGAGGCGGGCTAGTTAGTCGAGTGCGCCGATAACATTTCGCGCGAACAGCGTGTAGGGGCGAGGCTGGTCGCGCAGGGCGGCGTGCCGCTCCCGCTGCGCATCGCGGATTGCCGGATTGGACTCGATGCCGCAACCTTCCACGATGCGGTTCATAAAATTGAAGATCGCGCATACCGATATCGCGTGATAGAGCGCCTCTTCGCTCCAGCCCGCATCAAAGACGCGCCGGGCATCGGCATCCGTAATCCGCGCCGGGGTTTCCGTGAGTTTGCGCACATAGTCCAGAACCGGCAGCATCCGGGCCTCGACTCCGCCCGCCGCGGGGTCCCGCAGCACGTTCTCAAGCAGGTCCGCATCCATGCCGTGCAGTTCCGCAATGATGCTGTGCGCGCCGTGGCAGTAGCGGCAGGCGTTGATTCCCGAAACGTAGGCGGCGATGAACTCGCGTTCGCCTACGGTAAACGGGGAAGGTCCGCGCAGCAGGTTGTCGGTGTATTCGCACAGCGCCTTTACGCCGATAGGAAAGCGCCGGAACACATCGGCAAGGTCCGGCTTCTCGGGCAGGGAAGGGAAGCGCGCCACCGCGGCTATCCTGCGCCGCCGCCGCCCGGTTCCGTTGCCGCCGCCGCTCCTTCGGTCAGCGATTTGAGGTCGCGCAGAATATCGTGCGTAAAGCGCTCGCGGCGGATTTTGAGCGCCGCCGCCCGCTCGGCGTCCGGCTTGTATCCGTCAAGACTGGCGGCGGCAACGATGCCTTGGCGGGCAAGCAGGTCTTCAAGGGCATACAGCCGGTCCACGCACACCCAGAGTTGCGCGCTCAACTCCAGGATCATGTTCATCATGGCATCCTGCACGGGATCCTTGAAATAGACCGGATTGTTTCCCGCAAGGGGCGCGCCGCCTTCCGGCGTTTGCCCGGAAGGCCCGGCGGAATGGCGGTTGTTCACGCTACCCGGCCCCAGCGCGCATTGCAGTTCGCATCCCGCGCGTTCAGGATGCAGGGAGCGTTGCGTACCAGGCCTGGGTCGTGCCCAGACGTTTGCCGGGCGCCGCCTGCTGATACCCGAATTCCCTGAGCAGGCTGTCGAAGCCCGCATAGCAAAAATCGTCGCCGTACGGTTCCCCGTTGTTGCGGGAGTCGAAATAGCGGTGATAGAGCTGGGCCGGGGTCATTTCCCTGGCCATCATGAAGTCGTACACCGCGAACATGCCGCCCGGACGCAGCACCCGGCGCACCTCGGCTAAGGTTTGACGAATGATTCGCATGGGAATCTCGTGAAAAAGGATGAAGGAGAACACGATATCGAAGCGATTGTCCTCAAAGCCCGTGTTCTCAACCAGGCGTTGCGAGAAGCGCACGTCAACACCCAGTTCCACTGCCCGGTGATGGGCGCAGCGCAACATCGGCTCGGAGTGATCAATGCCGGTTACGTCCGCCGCCGGGAATCGCTGCTTCAATGCGGTGGTGCTTTGTCCAACCGAGCAGGCTAAATCGAGAATCCTTTCCACGCGGCCGTCCGCCGGCAGGGGAAGGTGATTCTCCACCAGCGAGGCATGCAGCTGGTCCTTGTCGTTGTCGCCCACAAAGAAGACTTTGGTGCCGTAGTGGTAACGAAAGCCCGCCAGCGGGTCCTTGTAGTATCCGTCCGGCTGCAGGTGAAAGTGAACGTTGGCGTATTGCGGCTGCTCAAAGTCCGGGTCCAGTTCCAGCCGGGCGGGACCGCGGCCCTCGGCCGCCTTGAGGCGTTCAAGGTGGATGTCCCGGCGGGCATCCAGCGAACTGCAAATGCGCCGCCACTTCATTTCCTGCTGCGAGCGCATCAGACGGTCGCGCGCCTGGGCGACCGGCATTTCCGCAGCTGCCTCGCGCACTTTTTTCAGACGCTCTTCCGGGGGTTCGGAAGTGTCCTCCAGATGGCCTGTGCGGGTTGCGAGTTGCTGGTCGAAACGCATTCCATCCAGCACAAAAGACCTCAGGCTTTCCACATAGTCCAGGTAACTCTCGTCTTCGCGGCTGGCCAGCCTGGGCAGGACCGCAACGTTGTTGCGTCCGAGCGCCTGGCGGGTATCGACCTGCATCAAAGGCATATTTCTTCTCCCTACTGAGCAGCCATGCCCCCGTCAATGGACAATTCGGCGCCGGTGATGTGGCGGGAATCGTCGCTGGAAAGATAGCAAGCCAGTTCGCCCACGTCGCGCGGGTGGCCAATCTTGCGCATCGGCACGTTGGCTTCCATTTTCGCCCTCAGTTCTTCCGCGCGCCCCTTAAGGACCCGCTCGACGCTTTCCGTCCAGACCAGGCCCGGATGCACCGAGTTTACCCGTATTCCCGTGCCTAGGGCAGCGGCTTCGGCCGCGACAACCTTGGTCAGCGCGGTCAGGGCGCCCTTGGCCGAGGTGTAAGCCGTTCCGTGCGGAAAACCGCGCAGGCCGGCCCGTGACGACATGACGATGATGCTGCCCCCGGGAGCCATTAGCGGAAGGCCGTCGCGCAACCCCAAAAACTGGCCCTCCACGTTAACCTTGAACAGGAAATCCAGGTCTTCGGGCTTTACCTGCTCCAGCGGCCCCAGCCGGGCGTCGCCGGCATTGCTCAGCAACACATCCATGGCGCCCCATGTTTTCCGCACGTGGCTGTAAAGCCGGGTCCAGTCCGCTTCAATGGTTACGTCCTGGCGCAGGAATTCCACTTCCGCGCCGGGAACGGCCTCGCCCACCATGCGCAAGGTTTCGGCCGCGCCTTCCTCGTTGCGGCCCGTGAAGATGATTCGGGCGCCTTCTTCCGCCATGTGCACGGCGCAGCCGCGGCCGATTCCGGAAGTGGCGCCGGTAATCACCACGCGCTTGCCCGCCAGGCGCCCCGGCTCGCCGCGCCCGGCGGTGTCGTTCAGGAAATCCATAGCCCTCCGTCCAGGGTGACGGCCGACCCGTGGGTGTAAGTGGCTGCGTCGCCGGCAAGTTGCGCCACCAGAGCCGCTACTTCCTCAGCGCTGACGAGCCCCCCGATGAGGCTGTTGCCGCCATCGGGCAGAGCCGGCGCGCCCTCGTAATAGCCGGTTAGCACGGCGTGAACGTGGATTCCATCTCCCGCTTCGGCGCAGGCCAGCGCCGCGGATTTGCTGAGTGAGCGAATACCGCCGGCACTGGCGGCATAGGCGGCAGTTTCCGGCAAGGCGCGGTCGGCGAACACCGAGCTCAGATTGATGATGGCTCCCTTGCGCCCCGCGGCGCGCAGCTTCACCACCTGGGTTTGCGTGCCGAAGAAGGCCGCCGTAAGGTTGCTGGCCAGCGTCTGGCGGAATTGCCGCAGCGAAGTGTCCGCCAGCGCGCCGGCGTGATGGGCGTGGCAGCCGTTCACCAGCACGTCGGGCAGGACGGATTCCGCCGCAAGCCGTTCGTACAGTTCCGGCCAGGCGCGCGGCTCCGACCGGCAGTGCGGAACAAGGCGCGCTCCGCTCCCGGCGAGGGCTTTCTCTGCCGTTGACCGCGCTTCGGGATCATGCGCCACATAGACGGCTTCCGCCCCATGGCTCAGAGCGCGCCGCGCAATGGCGGCCGAAATCACAGGCCCTGCTCCGCTCACCAGCAGGACCTTGTGTGCGAGGCGTTGCGGCATGATGCGGCGATTCTACAGGACGGCATCTGTTGTCGTGATTTGCGCGCCGATTGAAGGCGCCCGGATTCATGCCGCGCGTCATTTTGCAAGGACTTGAAATTGCGTGTTTTCGACCCCACTGAATGTTCAGGAAAAGCTCCCTTGCGGGAGCCGGCGAACAGACAATCAGGCAAAGGAGAAAAGAAATGAGAAGTCTTGTTGTACGGACGCGGCCCGGAGCGCTGGTTTCGCCCTGGACCCTGGGCTCCATGCACCGCCAACTGGAGAATTGGATGGACCGCGCTTTCGACGGTCCGGCTGGCGATTTCCTGGAGCCGCGCCTGGCGCTGTCTCCGCGAATTGATTTCGCCGAAACCGAAGAGGGCTATGAGCTCGCCGCGGATCTGCCGGGGCTGGACGAGAACAACGTGGATGTTTCCGTGGTTGACCACACGCTCACCATCAAGGGCGAACGGACCTTCGAGGAGCAGTCCAAGGGCCGCAACTTGCACTTGAGCGAGCGCAGTTTCGGGTCCTTCCAGCGCTCGCTGGCATTGCCCGATGATGTCGATCACACGGCAATAGAGGCCAGTCTAAACAATGGCGTGCTGCGGGTTCGGCTTCCGAAGTCGAAGGAAGCAGCGCCTGCCACGCGCCAGATCAAAGTAAAGGCGCATTAGTCCCCTCCCCAAAACCCCTGCCGGCGCCTCAGGTCCTCCGCGCGAGACGCCGGCAGGCTCTGATTCATTGGGGCCCTGCGCTCAAGGCTGCGCCCCTGAGGCGGCGCTGCGCATAGGGCGATGCGTTTCGTCCATGCGCGCGATGACCCTTGACAAGCCGCGCGGCAAGCTGGAGTTGAGGGATGTGGATGCGGGCCTCCCGGGCGCGGGACAAGTGGCCGGCAGGGTGCTGGCCTGCGGCGTGTGCCGCACCGATCTGCACCTCGTGGATGGAGAACTCGCCGGCCCTCGGCTTCCCATCGTTCCGGGTCATGAGGCCGTCGCCGTGGCCGAAGCGGTGGGCGACGGTGTTGACGGAATTCGGCCGGGGCAGCGCTTCGGCGTGCCGTGGCTGGGATGGACTTGCGGGAAGTGCCGCTATTGCCGGGAGGGCGAGGAGAACCTTTGCGGCAGCGCGGAATTTACGGGCTATCACCGCCACGGAGGCTACGCCGAGAAAATTCTGGCCGAGGCGCGCTACTGCGTGGCCATTCCCGATGGCTATTCCGCGGAGCGCGCCGCCCCGCTGCTGTGCGCGGGCCTGATCGGCTATCGCGCGCTCAAGCTGGCCGGCCCAGCCCAGCGCCTGGGCATCTACGGATTTGGCGCTGCGGCCCACATTATCGCCCAGGTCGCGGTTTCGCAGGGCCAGGAGATATATGCCTTTGTCCGTCCTGGCAACCGCGCGGGCGAAGCGTTCGCGCGCGAAATCGGGGCTGTGTGGGCCGGCCCTTCCGACGCGCGCCCGCCGCGGGAACTTGATGCCGCGCTGATCTTCGCTCCGGTGGGCGGGCTGGTGCCGGCCGCGCTTGAGGCGGTCCGCAAGGGCGGAACCGTGGTATGCGGAGGCATCCACATGAGCGATATTCCCGCTTTTCCCTATGAGTTGCTGTGGGGCGAGCGCGTGCTGCGCTCGGTGGCCAATCTGACCCGCGCCGACGCGCGCGAATTCATGGCGCTGGCCGAAACCATGCCTATTCGCGCGCGCGTGAGCACCTACCCGCTGGAGCAGGCCAATGAGGCGCTGGACGACCTGCGCGCCGGCAATCTCAACGGCGCGGCCGTGCTTGTTCCCTGACCTCATGCTCCACCGCTCGGAGCCGCCCGCGCGGGTATCATTCTGCGGCGTGATGCGAGAGGAAGATCGCAGTTCCGAACACGCTACGTGAACGAACATCCTGCAACCGGTCAATCCGCCAGCGCGCTTCCCGCCGATACCGCGGCGTCCCGGGAAAAACCAGCCGCGGCGGCGGAGGGCGCGCCGGAATCCCCGCCTCGAAAGACGCATCCGTTCGAATTCCGGGGGAATGGCCTGGAGTATTTCAAGATATGGATTGTGAATGTGGCACTCAGCATCCTTACCCTGGGGATCTATTCCGCCTGGGCCACTGTGCGCTCCCGGCGCTACTTTTACGCCAACACCTGGCTTGCCGGGGAGCCATTCGAGTACCTCGCCTCGCCGCTTCCAATTCTGAAAGGGCGTGCGGTCGCCGTGGCCCTGCTGGCGCTGTACGCGCTTTCCAACATGTACCTGATGGGCGAGATTGTCTTTTTGATTGTTCTGCCGATCGCTGCGCCGTGGCTGATCGTGAAAGGCCTGGCTTTCAGGCACCGCATGAGCGCCTGGCGCAATGTGCAGTTTCGATTTCACGGAACATACCTCAAGGCCGTTGCGGCGCTGTGGCCGGTGCTTCTGATTGCGGCCCTGAGCCTGGGCTTTGTTGCGCTTCTGGTGAAGTCGCCACCGCAGCTCGCATTATTGCTCCTCCTTCCCTATGTCCTGCTGCTGATGTTTCTGGCGGCGTGGGTGGGCTTTCGGTTCAGCCGATTCCGGGTGAACTATTCCGCATACGGGACAACGAGGTTCCGGTTCGGGGCGAAGCTGGGCGGCTATGTGTCGATTTTCATGGCCACTTTGGGCGTGGGCTTTTTCGTCGGCATGGTGTGCGGCATTGTCGTATTCCCATTGATACTGCTGGGCACGTTCAATGCCGAGCTATTGTTGCCAGTGGTCACCAGCGCGCAAATCTTCGCCATGCTTGCTTTCCAGAAGCAGGCCACCACCAATATCTACTTCAATTCCGCCGCCCTGCCTGGTCACGACTTCCGCGCTTCCCTGAGTTTCTGGGGATTGGCGAAAACCTGGCTGATTTGCCTTTTTCTGGCAGTGGTTACACTGGGCTTGTATCTGCCCGCCGCGCGGGTGCGCATAGCGCGCTACATGGCCGACCACATTGCATTTCGCGCCCGGGACTCCCTGGAGGAATTCTCCGCTGCGGAAGCCCAGCGCGCCAGCGCGCTGGGCGAACAGGTGGGGCAAGCTTTTGATGTGGAACTCAGCCCGTTTTGATGCAACGCCGCGCTTTTTGCCTTTTGGGAGATTTCGGAGTTCCGGAACCTTTCCGGCAACAGCGCAGGCCGGAATGAGCCGCCATGATTGACGGATTCTTCAGTGATGGGCGCGGCTCGCGCCGGATGCCGTCCACCCTGCAGCTGGCCGGTGGTCAGGCGACTGTGCTGGATGCCGCTGGCAGGGCGCTGATTTCCGCTCCTCTGGCCGACACGCGCATTTCTTCCCGGCTGGCCTCCACGCCGCGCTCCTTCCGCTTTGCTGGAGGCGAACAGTTCGTGACCTCTGACAACGCCGCCGTGGATGCGCTGTTGAGGCAACCGGACTCGCGCTGGGGGTTGTTGCAGCGTCTGGAGAGCAACTATCTGGCGGTGATCGTTTGCGTGGCGATCGTATGGGGCGCCGCCTTCCTGCTGGCGCGCTACTGCGTTCCCTGGGCCGCCGATCAAATGGCGCGCCAGATGTCTCCGGAAATGGCCGCGAGAATGGGGCAGGGCGCCCTCCGGCTTACCGATGGGGTGCTGTTCAGGCCGAGCGCCTTGCCGCGAGAGCGGCAGCTTCAGTTGCGCAAGCAGTTGCAGGGCGTGCTTGAGCGCTACGGCGGGCCGGCGGCCAAGCTGCATTTTCGCCGCTTCCGGCGCGGCCCCATGCCGAACGCCTTCGCCCTGCCGGACGGATCCATAGTGCTCACCGACACCCTGGTGAAACTCGCCCTGCATGAAAACGAGATACTGGCCGTGGTCTGCCACGAAATTGGCCATGTGCAGCATCGCCATCTGCTGCGTCAGTCGCTGCGCGCCTCGGCATTCGGGGCGCTGATCTTTCTGGCTACTGGCGAAGCAAGCGCGGCGATAGTTAGCCTGCCCACCGTGCTGGTTGCGCTATCCTACAGGCGCGAATTTGAGCGGGAGGCTGATCAATTCGCCATCAAAGCCCTGATTGATGAGGGCGTTTCGCCTCTCCATCTGGCCTCCATGCTGCGGCGGCTGGGCGGGCTTGCTCCTCGCGAGGCCGAGGATGCGGCGCGGGAAGGCAACGAGGTTCCCGGAAAACCCCGGACACCTGCGGCAAGCGAGGGGCGTTTTTTCCGTGATCTCGACGCGACTGACTATTTTTCCACCCACCCCGATATCCACGAGCGCGTTCTGTGGATCGAAGCGGCTGCCGCCGCGCCCGCGCCCGAACTGCAATAGCTGCGACTTCCGCAAGTAGCTGAAATAAGCCGTTTGACAACATGGATGCTCATGTCGGATTAATGTTGAACAGTGCCCGCGCTGGCAGCTGCCCCGCATATTGCACCAGCGTTCCTTAAAGCGCGTTGATTCCGCCTTGGTTGAGATATGCGGGCTAGAGTTTATCCGGGCCAACTTGCGGAAACGTCGAATTCGAACAGCTCCTTTTTCGAGTTGCGCTTGCGGATTGCACTGCAATCCACATCTTCAAATCCGAGACTTTCCAGAAGCGCCGCATAGAGCTTTTCGACTGGCAAAAGTATGCCGTAGAAAACGGAATTCCCCACAATGTAGTGCAGCTTGCTGCCGCTTTTGAGAACAGGCGCAAGAGATTTCATGTGAGCGCTGATGTCGTTGAAGTATTTCGCTATGTAATTCGCTAACAGTTTCCCATTCTTGTTCTTGCCCAGGGTGATTTCCCTCAAGGGCGCATCCAGCAGCGGATGATTAAAAGACAGCTGCGGGCTTTCCCAATTGGACAACCTGCTGGTGGCTACGCCCCAGGTGCCCCCGATTGCGCACCAGTCCAATTCGCCCGCATCGCGACCGTTGTCGAGAAATCCTAGCCAATACATGTACGGCCGGAGTTCGCGGATGTATGACATGCGGTTGGCATAGGGCGGGGAAGTAATGACCAGATCAAATTGACCATCAACCACTTCCGGCAAATTTTTGGCATCCCCCAACACAACCTTGCCCGACCCGCCCGGGTTGTTTTCCGCTCCGCGCAGCACGAAGCGCAATCCTTCACAGAAGATATGTTCCATGTCCGCATCAATTGGGAGTCGCAATTGGCCATCTTCCTTAAAGGACATGGATTGATGGTTGAATGCTGCATTGGACAGGTCAATTAATGTCCTGCAGAATGCGATTAGCAGGAGGTCTCTTTCGGGTGATTTCGCCTCGCTTTCTTCCTCGATTCCGGCTCGAAGAACACACAGAAATTTCAGTGCCTCCTTGCTCCACCAGCGCTTGATGTTGTGCATGGGAGGCGCCTTCACGGGCTCCAGATTGCCTTGCCTTAGCCTGCAAATCAGCCGCTCTCTCGCACGCTGCGTTGAAGCAATGTCCGCGTTGGAATATTGTGCCGTCTTGGCCTGACCAAGCCACACCAAAAAGGGGTTGATATCCGTCGTGACGCCTTCGTACCCCCGGTAGGCCGCGCTTAAGGCGGTCGTTGCGGTGCCGCAAAACGGATCCAGCACGCGCGCAGCCCCGTCGTATCGGTCCATGAGCTCATCCACTACCCTTACCGAATATGCTGGCGTCAGCCTCAGCCATCCGTGTCGGCCCGCTTGTTCGTTGAACCTGTGCGTATAGTCCGACCGCTGCCGCAGTTCAGTTCTGGCCAGGGTATTCATGCTGACAGTGGCGAAATCAAGGTTTCAACGATGGCATCCGTCTCGCCGCGCAGTGCTGAGCTGTTGCGCTGAAAGAATGCGGCGAGGTCGAATCCGATCACTTCTCGCATGAAGTCATACGTGGAAGTCAGAGTGTCGGAGGCACCTGCGATTCCGGTCATGACGGACCACTTCTCGGCGCGGTAGCGCGTTAGCACGTCGCCGTCAATTTGCGTTGAAAAAATCATGGCGCTAGGGAAATAACCGCTTGCATATGCCGCTGCGGAATTGGCGATATCAGCGTTCTGGCGCTTGGAGTCCTTGCTTTTATAGCCTTGTCGCACCTCGAAGACCGCGCCTGTCAAGCTTTTGAATACCTTGTCGTCCACGTCAAGCATCTTTGCGGATTGGCTCATCCAACGATAGAAGCGGTTTCGCTTGCTTTCATCGCGGATTTTCTCGAGAGGAACTCTGCCGTCCAGGTGCAGGGTCCTTTTCCGCCCGCCCGGTAGCGCGACCTGATATGACCAGGCCACATCATCTGCGGACAAGTCCAGCGAGTCCTGAATAACCCTGCGAAACAACTTCTCGCACCCGATGCCTATTTGCCTGTACAAGCTGGTCATGCCGCCCGCCGCCCGGTGGGCTGAGTACATTAGCGGGTTATCCAATCCAAACCAGCCGTAGAACGCATCTCCCCGGTACAAGCTACGGAATTGCTCCAGCGTCAAACCACCGCCCTTCGATCCTTGTCCGAATTTTGGCCGGTAGTTTGCGCAGATCCGGATCGAATCCAGAAGAATGTCGAGGTATTCCCCGTTCCTTATATCCATTGTCCGGTCTTCGGTTTCCATTATTCCACTTCGTTGTCCTTGCCAGGAGGGTGGGCGCGCTCCCAGGCGTCTGCGATTTGCAGGCGCGTGGCGGGCCATACGCCGGGGCGGGTCAGGGCGCGGCTCAGGAAGGCGTCCAGTGCCGCTGCCCGCCCGGGGCGGCCCGCAATGCGGGCGTGGATGCCCACCGACATCATTCGCGCCTGGCTGCGGCTTTCCTTAAGCAGCCAGTCGAGGCTGTCGTTGAGGTATTCCAGCCAACTGCGGGGCGTGTATGACGGCGCGTTCCACATCTTCATGTCGTTGGTGTCCAGCGCATACGGAACCACCAGGATCGGGTGTTCGCTGCTCAGGTCCCACCAGGGCAAATCGGCGCTGAAATCGTCCATGTGGTAGCGAAAACCCTCTTCCGCAAGCAGCCGCCGGGTGTTTTCGGTGAACAGGTAGCGGGACAGCCAGCCCTGCGGCCGCCGGCCGGCGCTGGCCTGAATGCTGCCGGTCGCCTTGCGGATGAATTCGCGCTCCTCGTTTTCTTCCATCCGGTGCTGGAAGGACCAGCGATGCCCGTGCGCGCACACTTCATGATTGCTCTGCGCGATGCGCCCGGCCAACTCCGGAGCCCGCTCCAGCGCCAGCGCGGCGGCGGCTATGGTGCAGGGGGCTCCGTAACGGTCGAGCAGGTCGAGCAGGCGGGGCGCGCCCGCCTTGATCCCGTACCGGTAGTTGCTTTCGTTAGGGAGGTTGCGGCGCGACCCTCGCAGGGCCACGCCCAGCTCGTCAACCGGGTCGGCGTGCGGGTCGCCGTCCGCGGGGCTGGCTTCCGCTCCTTCTTCAACGTTCAGCACGATGGACAGCGCAAGCCCTGCGCCTCCTGGCCATCGGAAATTGCCTGCGGCGGGAGTCATGCGCGCCTCATCATG